>NZ_JBVJWV010000048.1:0-41088 GCF_055602105.1 Streptomyces sp. NPDC037421 | reverse complement strand
CCCCCCGCCCCCCCCCCCCCCCCCCCCCCCCCCCCCCCCCCCCCCCCCCCCCCCCCCCCCCCCCCCCCCCCCCCCCCCCCCCCCCCCCCCCCCCCGCCCCTGTGTGTATACGAGCGGTGTGTTCCGGCCACGGCCGCCGCACGCGTACGCCTCTACGCGCCGACGGCGGTGTGCCGGTGGTGTACCGCTAGATCCGGACCTGGACCGCGCCCGCGAGGCGGTCGTGCAGTCCGCGCCCGTCGCGGTCCCAGATCAGCGCCGGGACGACGAGGGCGAGCAGCAGGGTCCGCAGCACCACGCGGGGGATGCCCAGGCGGCCGCCGCCCTGCCCGATCACCCGGAGGCCGAGCATCCGCTTGCCGGGGGTGAATCCCACGGTGCCCACGGTCAGCAGGGTCAGGGAGAGGAAGAGCGCGAGCGTCCAGTTCCCCGCGGCGGCCAGATCGCCGTGGGTGATGAGCCCGTAGGCGATCAGCTGGCAGCCGATCCAGTCGATGAGGACGGCGCCGAGCCGGCGTCCGAAGCGGGCCGCGGAGCCGGGTCCCGACTGGGGCAGGCCGAGCCGCTGGCCCGGATAGCCGAAGTCGACGCCCATCTCCTCGGCGGCCGCGCGCGGGCCGGAGAGCCAGGAACCGATTGCTTGCCTGTTGTCCACTCCACCACGGTACCGGTGGTCCTCCACGGGACCTGGACCGGACCCTGGTTAACTTGTGCGAAACAAATGGGTCATGCTTGGGAAATCCCGTCTGCTTATGGTCGGGTCAGCGTGCGGCACCGCACTGACGCACCACGAGCTATAAAGCCCGTCCCTGCCCCGGGGAGCGGGAGTAGGAGGAGTTGGATGTTCAAGAACGCCGACGAAGTGAAGCAGTACATCGAGGAGAACGACGTCAAGTTCGTTGACGTCCGCTTCTGCGACCTGCCTGGTGTGATGCAGCACTTCACCATTCCGGCGCGAGCGTTCGACCCGGCGGAGGAGCTCGCCTTCGACGGTTCCTCGATCCGCGGCTTCCAGGCGATCCACGAGTCCGACATGGCGCTGCGTGCCGACATCAGCACCGCGCGTCTGGACCCGTTCCGCAAGGACAAGACGCTCAACATCAACTTCTTCATCCACGACCCGATCACGGGTGAGGCCTACAGCCGCGACCCGCGCAACATCGCCAAGAAGGCCGAGGCCTACCTCGCGTCGACCGGCATCGCCGACACCGCGTTCTTCGGCCCCGAGGCCGAGTTCTACGTGTTCGACAGCGTGCGCTTCGCGACCTCCGCGAACGAGGGCTTCTACCACATCGACTCCGAGGCCGGCGCCTGGAACACCGGTTCCGAGGAGAACAACCGCGGCTACAAGGTCCGCTACAAGGGCGGTTACTTCCCGGTCGCCCCGGTCGACCACTTCGCCGACCTGCGCGCCGAGATCTCCCTCGAACTGGACGCCCAGGGCCTCCAGGTCGAGCGCCAGCACCACGAGGTCGGCACCGGCGGCCAGGCCGAGATCAACTACAAGTTCAACACGCTGCTCGCCGCGGCCGACGACCTGATGCTCTTCAAGTACATCGTGAAGAACGTCGCCTGGCGCAACGGCAAGACCGCGACCTTCATGCCGAAGCCGATCTTCGGCGACAACGGCTCGGGCATGCACGTGCACCAGTCCCTGTGGGCCGGCGGCGAGCCGCTGTTCTACGACGAGGCCGGCTACGCGGGCCTGTCGGACACCGCCCGCTACTACATCGGCGGCATCCTCAAGCACGCCCCGTCGCTGCTCGCCTTCACCAACCCGACGGTGAACTCCTACCACCGCCTGGTGCCGGGCTTCGAGGCGCCGGTCAACATGGTGTACTCGCAGCGCAACCGCTCCGCCGCCATGCGCATCCCGATCACGGGCTCGAACCCGAAGGCCAAGCGCGTCGAGTTCCGCGCGCCGGACCCGTCCTCGAACCCGTACCTCGCCTTCGCGGCGCTGCTCCTCGCGGGCCTCGACGGTGTCAAGAACAAGATCGAGCCGATGGAGCCGATCGACAAGGACCTCTACGAGCTCTCGCCCGACGAGCACGCGAGCGTCCCGCAGGTCCCGACCAGCCTGGAGGACGTCCTCAAGGCCCTGGAGGAGGACCACGAGTACCTCCTCGCCGGCGGTGTCTTCACCCCCGACCTGATCGAGACCTGGATCGACTACAAGCGCACGCACGAGATCGCCCCGATCGCGCAGCGTCCGCACCCGCACGAGTTCGAGCTCTACTTCGACCTGTAAGAAGCCCAGGTCAGCGTAGGCAGGGAAGGCCCCCGCCGCTCTCTTTCGGAGAGTGGCGGGGGCCTTCTGCTTTTGACAGCCCGGCTGACCGGAGTGACGGTGGATAGGACCTAAAAGCCCGATAAGCGATACATGTTCGGAGGTGCATGAAGATGCGCCGTAGGATCGTTGGAGCCGTTGTCGCCGGGGCCGCCGGACTCACCCTGGGTCTGCTGCCGGTCGCGAACGCCTCCGCCCACGACGGTGGCTGGGACTCGCGCTCGGACTACCGCCACTCGAACCACTGGGACGATGACGACTGCGGTGGGAACGGCCGCTGGAGCGACCACGACCACGGCTGGAACGACAACGACCGGGGCCGTTGGGACAACGCCGACTGGCACGGCCACGGCGACGGCGACTGGTACGACGACTGGGGCGGCTGGCGCTGACCGCCGCGCCCGACCCCGCACCCACGGTGCCCCTGCCCCGCGCTCAGCGGAGCAGGGGCATCGCGCCGGTCAGCTCGCGCAGGGCGCGGACCGCGAGGTCCGCGGGGGAGCCGGGGCCCGCGACCGGGGCGTCGCCGGCGGACCAGAGCTCCAGTGAGACCCGGATCGCGTCCGTGGCGGCCGCCGCGAGCAGGCGTACCGACATCGGGTCCGCCTCCGGGCCGGCCAGCCGGGCCACCACCGGGACCAGACGCTCCTCGGAGTCCTGGTTCACCCGGTACCAGACCGCCCGCAGCGCCTCGTCGGAGGCGGCCGCGCGCAGCAGGCCGCGGGTGACCTCCAGTCCCTCCTCCACGGCCTGCGAGTCGCTCAGCGAGCGCGTCACCGCGCGCTCCAGCGCCTCCGCCAGGGGTGTGCCCGGGCGCTCCTCGGCGAGCAGCGCCCGCCAGGCGTCGCCGCCGCCCGCCAGCAGCGGGGCCACGGCCTCCTGCTTGTTGCGGAAGTAGCGGTAGAACGTGCGCAGCGCGACCCCCGCCCGGTGGGCGATGTCCTCGGCGGTGGTGCCGTCGGGTCCGTGCGCGGCGAACAGCTCGCACGCGGCGCGGGCGATGTCCAGCTGGGTGGCGGCCTTGCGGCGCTCCGTCAGCGACTGGGCTCCGGGGCCGCTCTGGGGGGAGTACGGGCGGGGAGATCTCACGGGTGAAGCCTACGCCAGGACCAGCCGAAGAATGCATTCCGTGCCAGTCTGGCAAAACGTGTCACACACTCGGTAGGCTCGCCCCATGAACCGTTACGAAGGACGTCGCGTCCTCATCACCGGCGGCGGCTCGGGCATCGGCCAGGCCACCGTCCACCGCATTCTCTCCGAGGGCGGCCGCGTCCACGCCGTCGACGTGAACGAGGCCGGCCTGAAGGCCACCGCCGAACAGGCGGCCACCGAGGGCCACGGCGACCGGCTGACCACCGCAGTGCTGGACATATCCGACGAGGCCGCCGTCAAGACGGGCGTCGCCGCCGCCGTCGACGCCCTCACCGGCATCGACGTACTGGTCAACGCGGCGGGCATCCTGCGCTCCGCGCACACCCACCAGACCACGCTCGACCTCTGGAACCAGGTGATCTCGGTCAACCTGACCGGCACCTTCCTGATGATCCGCGAGTCGCTCCCCGCCCTGCTGGCCGGCGAGCGGGGCGTCGTCGTCAACTTCAGCTCCACCTCGGCGAGCTTCGCCCACCCCTACATGTCCGCCTACGCGGCCAGCAAGGGCGGCATCCAGTCCATGACCCACGCGCTGGCCGCCGAGTACAGCAAGCAGGGCCTGCGCTTCGTCTCCGTGGCCCCCGGCTCCATCGAGAGCGGCATGACCACCGGCACCGGCCCCGGCCTGCCCGAGGACACCGACTGGAGCCTGTTCGCCAAGCTCGCCCCGGCCATCGGCCAGGGCTTCGCCGGCCCGCAGACCGTCGCCGGCGTCGTCGCGATGCTGGGCTCCGAGGACGGCGCCTTCATCACCGGCACCGAGATCCGCATCGACGGCGGTACGCACTACTAGGCCGTCTCTTTCGGATCTCGCCGGTCCAGCCCGCGTCGTCAGGCGAGATCCGGGGGAGTCGGCCTAGCCGTGGCCTAGCCGTGGCCTAGCCGCGGAAGCGGTCCCAGAGCCGGGGGAAGCGCTCCGCCAGCACGGCTTCGTTCTCGAAGTCCAGCGGGGTGCCCTCCGGCTCCTCCGCCTGCAACGGGATGCCCAGGTCCGGGGCCACCACCCCGGTGAGCTGCTCGTACGCCTCGTCGGCCGCGTACCCCAGCTCCTCGCCGTCCCCGTCGATCTCCTCGTCGAACTCGCCCAGCAGCTCTGCCAGCCGGTCCGGATCGTGCACCCCGCCCTCGAAGACCTCCCGGCCCTGCCCGATCAGCCAGCACCGGAAGTAGTCGAACGCGTCGTCGCTCGCGCCGTCGAGCAACACCCACGCCGCGCCCCACAGGTCCCAGGTGTACGCCCGGTTGTACCGGGACTCGAAGTGCCGCGCGAAGTCCAGCACGGAGTCGGGATCGAGCTGCGCCAGCCGTTCCACGAGCAGCTCGGCATGTTCCTCGGGGTCGCCCTCGGCGGCCTCGCGGGTACGGTCGACGATCTCCCAGAACTCCGTCTCGTCCATCACCGCTCCAGCATCACGGGTCCACCCCCACGCCGCCACCGCTCATACGGCCAAAGGCCGGTGTCCGACCCCCGTTGGGGGGTGGACACCGGCCTTCGGCACCGGGCGGGAAACGGCTCAGAGGCCGTAGCGCTCCCGGGCCTCCTTGACGGCGGACGCCGGAACCTCGCCGCGGCGGGCGAGCTGGGCCAGCGCGGCCACCGCGATCGACTGGGCGTCGACACCGAAGTGGCGGCGGGCGCCCTCACGGGTGTCGGACAGACCGAAGCCGTCCGTACCCAGCGAGGTGTAGTCCTGCGGGACCCACTGGCTGATCTGGTCCGGGACCTGGCGCATCCAGTCGGAGACCGCCAGGACCGGGCCCGGCGCGCCCTCGAGCACGCGGGTCACGTACGGGGTGCGCTCCTCGCCGCGCAGCAGCGCCTCGTCGCACTCCAGCGCGTCACGGCGCAGCTCGCCCCACGAGGTGGCGGACCACACGTCGGCGGCCACGTTCCAGTCGGCGGCGAGCAGCCGCTGCGCCTCCAGGACCCAGTGGATCGCCGTACCCGAGGCCATCAGCTGGATCTTCGGGGCGTCGGCGGCCGGGGAGGCCTCCAGGCCCGCGGCCGTGTTGAAGCGGTACAGACCCTTGAGGATGCCCTCCTCCACGCCCTCGGGCATGGCCGGCTGGACCTTCGGCTCGTTGTAGACCGTCAGGTAGTAGAAGACGTCTTCCGGCTGCTCGCCGTACATCCGGCGCAGACCGTCCTTGACGATCACCGCGATCTCGTACGCGAAGGCCGGGTCGTAGTTGAGCGACGCCGGGTTCGTGGACGCGATCAGGTGCGAGTGGCCGTCCGCGTGCTGGAGGCCCTCACCGGTCAGCGTGGTGCGGCCGGCGGTGGCGCCGACGATGAAGCCCTTGCCGAGCTGGTCGGCGAGCTGCCACATCTGGTCGGCGGTGCGCTGCCAGCCGAACATCGAGTAGAAGATGTAGAACGGGATCATCGGCTCGCCGTGCGTCGCGTACGACGTGCAGGCGGCGATGAAGTCGGCCATGGCGCCGGCCTCGGTGATCCCCTCGTTGAGGATCTGGCCGTCCTTGGCCTCCTTGTAGTACATCAGCTGGTCGCGGTCGACCGGCTCGTACGTCTGGCCCAGCGGCGAGTAGATGCCGGCCGACGGGAAGAGGGACTCCATACCGAAGGTACGGGCCTCGTCGGGGACGATCGGCACCCAGCGCTTGCCGGTCTCCTTGTCCCGCATCAGGTCCTTGACGAGGCGGACGAAGGCCATGGTGGTGGCCATCTCCTGCTTGCCGGAACCCTTGATCAGCGGGGCGAAGGAGCGGTCGGCCGGAGCCGGCAGGGCCACGTGGTGGACCTTGCGGGCCGGGGCGGGGCCGCCGAGGGCCGCGCGGCGCTCGTTCAGGTACCGCACCTCGGGGCTGTTCGCGCCGGGGTGGCCGTACGGGACCTTGCCGTCGGCGAAGGCGCTGTCCGGGATCGGGAGGCCAAGGAGGTCGCGCATGTCCTTGAACTCGTCGATCGTCAGCTTCTTCATCTGGTGGTTCGCGTTCTTCGACTCGAACCCGGCACCCAGCGTGTAGCCCTTGACGGTCTGCGCGAGGATGACCGTCGGCGCGCCCTTGTGCTCCAGGGCGGCCTTGTACGCGGCGTACACCTTGCGGGGCTCGTGGCCGCCGCGGGAGGTGTGGAAGCACTCGGCGATCTTCGCGTCGGACAGTACGCCGGCCAGCTGCACGAGCTCGGCGTTGACGCCGAAGAAGTGCTGGCGGATGTAGGCCACGTCGCGGGTCGCGTACGTCTGGAACTGCGCGTCCGGTACCTCGCGCAGGCGGCGTACGAGGGCGCCCGTGGTGTCGAGCTGGAACAGCTCGTCCCAGGCGGTGCCCCACAGGGTCTTGATGACGTTCCAGCCGGCGCCGCGGAACTGGGCCTCCAGCTCCTGGACCACGCGGAAGTTGGCGCGGACCGGGCCGTCGAGGCGCTGCAGGTTGCAGTTGATGACGAACGTCAGGTTGTCGAGCTGCTCGCGGGAGGCCAGGGCCAGGGCGGCGGTCGACTCGGGCTCGTCCATCTCGCCGTCGCCGAGGAAGGCCCAGACGTGCGAGTTGGAGGTGTCCTTGATCCTGCGGTTCTCCAGGTAGCGGTTGAAGCGCGCCTGGTAGATCGCGGAGAGCGGGCCGAGGCCCATGGAGACCGTGGGGAACTCCCACAGCCACGGCAGGCGCCGCGGGTGCGGGTAGGACGGCAGGCCGTTGCCGCCGGACTCCTGGCGGAAGTTGTCGAGCTGCTGCTCGGAGATCCGGCCGTCGAGGAAGGCGCGGGCGTAGATGCCGGGGGAGGCGTGGCCCTGGATGTAGAGCTGGTCGCCCGATCCGTCGGCCTCCTTCCCGCGGAAGAAGTGCTGGAAGCCGGTCTCGTACAGCCACGCGGCGGAGGCGAAGGTGGCGATGTGGCCGCCGACGCCGTACTTGGAGCCGCGGGTCACCATGGCGGCCGCGTTCCAGCGGTTCCAGGCGGTGATCTTGGCTTCCATCTCCTGGTCGCCCGGGAACTCGGGCTCCGCGGAGGTGGGGATGGTGTTGACGTAGTCCGTCTCCAGCAGCTTCGGCAGGGCGAGGCCGGCGGCCTCGGCGTGCTGGAGGGTGCGGCGGAGCAGGTATTCGGCGCGGCGCGTACCGGCGGCCTTGGCGACGGCGTCGAGAGAGGCCGCCCATTCGGCGGTCTCCTCGGTGTCGCGGTCCGGGAGCTGGTCGAGCTCGCTCGGAAGCTTTCCTACGGGGTCGGACATCGGTGTGCGCCGCCTTCCGGACAAAGGAGAGGAGGTGGTGAAGAAAACCCTGACGGGCAGGACAGGGTCGATGGACCCGGTTGGGGCCCGCAGTGACTGTAAATCCCTGATCGATGATCGATCAAATAAAAGTGACGAATATTCGACGCTGTGACGAAAGTCGGCACCCGGTGCCATGAACTCAGGCACCCGGTGCCGGTTTCATCAGTACATGCCACCGGGCCTGCGATCCGCTGGAGGATCGCTAAAAACCCCAGGTCAGACTGGGTCGGACAGGGGTCACGCGCTGCGCGGGGCGCAGCCCAGGACGTGCCGCTTCACCAGGACGCCGATATCGGGGTCCTGGCTGCGGAACGCCGCGACGAGGGCCTCGTGCTCCTCCGCGTAGGACTTCTGGACGGTTCCCAGCCACCGGATGGACAGCGCGGTGAAGACCTCGATGCCCAGGCTCTCCCAGGTGTGCAGCAGCACGCTGTTCCCGGCCGCCCGCACCATCTCGCGGTGGAAGCCCACCGTGTGCCGCACCTGCGCCGTGCCGTCCTGGATCCGGTCGGCCTCCCACAGGGCCGCCACGTGCGGCTCCAGGGCCGAGCAGTCGGCCGCCAGCTTCGGGGCGGCCAGCTCGGCCGCGATCTGCTCCAGGCCGGCCCGGACCGGGTAGATCTCCTCCAGGTCGGCCGCGGAGAGGTTCCGTACGCGGACGCCCTTGTTCGGCGCCGACTCGATCAGCCGCAGGGTCTCCAGCTCGCGCAGCGCCTCGCGCACGGGCGTCTGGCTGACCTCCAGCTCGACGGCGATCCTGCGCTCGACGATCCGCTCACCGGGCTTCCAGCGGCCGCTGACGATCCCCTCCACGATGTGCTCGCGGATCTGCTCGCGCAGCGAGTGCACGACGGGTGGGGTGATCATCGGGTTTCAACTCCTGTGTGTGCGGACACGCGGGGCCTGATGCCTAGACAATAAGGCCGCCCCGGCCTGCTCCGATGCGTTCGCGGTCAGGGACGCAGGGTGAGGCTCGTTACAACGACGGCGCCCCCGCCCGGACGAATCCGGACGGGGGCGCCGCGAGCGACAGCCGGGGCTGTGCGCCGGGCCCTACAGGCCGAGCTCGACCTCGAACTCGCCGGCCTCCAGGATCGCCTTGACGGCGGTGAGGTACCGGGCCGCGTCCGCGCCGTCCACCAGGCGGTGGTCGTAGGACAGGGTCAGGTACGTCATGTCGCGGACGCCGATGACGGTGCCCTCGGGGGTCTCGATGACCACCGGGCGCTTGACCGTGGCACCGATGCCCAGGATCGCGACCTGGTTCGGCGGAACGATCACCGTGTCGAACAGCGCACCGCGCGAGCCGGTGTTGCTGATGGTGAAGGTCGCGCCGGACAGCTCGTCCGGGGTGATCTTGTTGCCGCGGACCTTGCCGGCCAGGTCGGCCGTGGCCTTGGAGATGCCCGCCAGGTTGAGGTCACCGGCACCCTTGATGACCGGGGTCATCAGGCCCTTCTCGGAGTCCACGGCGATGCCGATGTTCTCCGAGTCGAAGTAGGTGATGGTGCCCTCGTCGTCGTTGATCCGGGCGTTGACGACCGCGTGGGCCTTCAGCGCCTGGGCAGCGGCCTTGACGAAGAACGGCATCGGGGACAGCTTGACGCCCTCGCGGGCGAGGAAGCCGGCCTTGGCCTTCTCGCGCAGCTGCATGATCTTGGTGATGTCCACCTCGACCACGGAGCTGAGCTGCGCCTGCGAGTGCAGGGCCTTCATCATGTTGTCGCCGATGACCTTGCGCATGCGGGTCATCTTGACCGTCTGACCGCGCAGCTCGGACACCGCGGCCGGAGCCTTGGCGGCCGGGGCGGCAGCGGCGGCGGCCGGAGCCGGGGCAGCGGCCGCGGCCTTGGCGGCCTCGGCGGCGGCCAGGACGTCCTGCTTGCGGATACGGCCACCGACACCGGTGCCCGTGACCGTCGACAGGTTGACGCCGGACTCCGAGGCGAGCTTGCGCACCAGCGGGGTCACGTACGCGCCCTCGTCGCCGGAGACGGCGGCGGGAGCGGGAGCGGCCGGGGCGACCGGAGCCGGGGCGGCGACCGGGGCCGGAGCGGCCGGGGCGGCGACCGGGGCCGGAGCGGCCACGGGGGCGGCCGGAGCCGGAGCGGCGGCGGCCGGGGCGGCCACGACCGGAGCCGGGGCGGCGACCGGAGCGGCCGGGGCGACCGGAGCGGCCGGGGCCGGGGCAGCGGCGGCGGGGGCGGCGGCCGGAGCCGCGCCCGCGACACCGATGACGGCGAGACGGGCGCCGACCTCGGCGGTCTCGTCCTCACCGACCAGGATCTCCAGCAGGGTGCCGGAGACCGGCGCGGGGATCTCGGTGTCGACCTTGTCCGTGGAGACCTCGAGCAGCGGCTCGTCGGCCTCGACGGACTCGCCGACCTCCTTCAGCCAGCGGGTGACGGTGCCCTCGGTGACGGACTCGCCCAGGGCGGGCAGCACGACATCGGTGCCGGACGCGGCCGGAGCGGCGGCGGCCGGGGCAGCCGGGGTCTCGGCCGGTGCGGGGGCGGCCGGGGCCTCGGCGACCGGAGCCGGAGCGGCAACGGTCTCGGCAGCCGGGGCCGGAGCCGCGGCCGGGGCGCCGGAGCCGTCGTCGATGACGGCCAGCTCGGCGCCGACCTCGACGGTCTCGTCCTCGGCGACCTTGATGGAGGCCAGGATGCCGGAGACGGGGGAGGGGATCTCGGTGTCGACCTTGTCGGTCGAGACCTCGAGCAGCGGCTCGTCGGCCTCGACGCGCTCGCCCTCGGCCTTGAGCCAACGGGTGACAGTGCCCTCGGTGACGCTCTCGCCGAGCGCCGGAAGGGTTACGGAAACCGACATGGTTTCAGTTGCTCCTAACGAAAGTGCGGAAGTGGTCGTCGCGCCCGTGACGATTAGTCGTGTGCGTGAAGCGGCTTGCCGGCCAGGGCCAGGTGGGCCTCGCCGAGGGCCTCGTTCTGGGTCGGGTGCGCGTGGATGAGCTGCGCGACCTCGGCCGGCAGGGCCTCCCAGTTGTAGATCAGCTGGGCTTCGCCGACCTGCTCGCCCATCCGGTCACCGACCATGTGGACGCCGACCACGGCACCGTCCTTGACCTGGACGAGCTTGATCTCGCCCGCGGTCTTCAGGATCTTGCTCTTGCCGTTGCCCGCCAGGTTGTACTTCAGGGCGACGACCTTGTCCGCGCCGTAGATCTCCTTGGCCTTGGCCTCGGTGATGCCGACGGAGGCGACCTCCGGGTGGCAGTACGTGACGCGCGGGACACCGTCGTAGTCGATCGGGACGGCCTTCAGGCCGGCCAGGCGCTCCGCGACGAGGATGCCCTCGGCGAAGCCGACGTGCGCGAGCTGCAGGGTGGGGACGAGGTCGCCCACGGCCGAGATGGTCGGCACGTTGGTCTGCATGTACTCGTCGACCAGGACGTAGCCGCGGTCCATCGCGACGCCCTGCTCCTCGTAGCCCAGGCCCTGGGAGACCGGACCGCGGCCGATGGCGACCAGCAGCACCTCGGCCTCGAAGGTCTTGCCGTCGGCCAGCGTCACGCGGACGCCGGTCTCCGTGTACTCGGCCTTGTCGAAGAAGGTGCCGAGGTTGAACTTGATGCCGCGCTTGCGGAAGGCGCGCTCCAGGATCTTGGAGCTGTTCTCGTCCTCGACCGGAACGAGGTGCTTGAGGCCCTCGATGACGGTGACGTCGGTGCCGAAGGACTTCCACGCCGAGGCGAACTCGACGCCGATGACGCCGCCGCCCAGGATGATCGCGGACTGGGGCACGCGGTCCAGGACCAGCGCGTGGTCCGAGGAGATGATCCGGTTGCCGTCGATGTTCAGGCCCGGCAGCGACTTCGGCACGGAGCCGGTCGCCAGCAGGACGTGGCGGCCCTGGATGCGCTGGCCGTTGACGTCGACGGAGGTCGGGGAGGACAGGCGGCCCTCACCCTCGATGTAGGTCACCTTGCGGGAGGCGACCAGGCCCTGCAGGCCCTTGTACAGGCCCGAGATGACCTCGTCCTTGTACTTGTGCACACCTGCGATGTCAACGCCCTCGAAAGAGGCCTTGATACCGAACTGTCCGGCCTCGCGTGCCTGGTCGGCGATCTCACCGGCGTGCAGCAGAGCCTTCGTGGGGATGCAGCCGTTGTGCAGGCAGGTGCCGCCGAGCTTGTTCTTCTCGATCAGCGCAACGTCGAGACCCAGCTGGGATGCGCGGAGAGCCGCGGCGTAACCGCCACTGCCACCGCCGAGGATCACTAGGTCGAAAACGGTGCTGGCGTCGTTCGCCACGTCACGTCCTCCATGCATGTGCGCCGGGCACCGGTCCTCTGTGACCGGGCGGCGGCTGGTAATCGGCCGCTTGTTTCTTCGGCCCTGTGGTGGGGGCCCTGTCCTGCCGAGAACCCATCTTCGCATTTGTCGGGGGAACGCGGGACGCCGGGCCCCGGGTGTGGACCGTCGTTCTGCCCGAGATCCGGGTTACCCGTGCGTAGAAACCTACTGATCCTCGACGTTTCTTCCAGAGCGAACGCGCCCCGGGACCCTGATCGGGGTCCCGGGGCGCGGCGCGCGTCACAGGGGGCGTCTCACGAGGTGGTACGCGGACCGCCCGCGCGACGGGGGCGGGTGCGTCAGCCCAGGTCGCCCGTGGCGGTGCGCTCGGCCAGCCGCACCAGGGTGCGCACGGCGGAGCCGGTGCCGCCCTTGGGGGTGTAGCCGTACGGGGCGCCCTCGTGGAAGGCCGGGCCCGCGATGTCCAGGTGCGCCCAGGTGATGCCCTCGCCGACGAACTCCTGGAGGAAGAGGCCGGCCACCAGGCCGCCGCCCATCCGCACGCCCATGTTGGCGATGTCGGCGGTGGGGGAGTCCATGGTCTTGCGCAGGTCCTCGGGGAGCGGCATCGGCCAGGAGGCCTCGCCGACCTCTTCCGCGATCTCGTGGATCGAGGTGCGGAAGGCGTCGTCGTTGGCCATGATCCCGAAGGTGCGGTCGCCGAGCGCCAGCACCATCGCACCCGTGAGGGTGGCGACGTCGACGATCGCGTCCGGGTTGTCCTCGGAGGCCTTGGTCAGCGCGTCGCCCAGGACCAGGCGGCCCTCGGCGTCCGTGTTCAGGACCTCGACGGTCTTGCCGCTGTACATGCGCAGCACGTCGCCGGGCTTGGTGGCGGAGCCGGAGGGCATGTTCTCGGCGAGCGCGAGCCAGCCGGTGACGTTGACCTGGAGGCCCAGCTTGGCGGCGGCGATGACGGCGGCGAAGACGGCGGCGGCGCCGGACATGTCGCACTTCATCGTCTCGTTGTGGCCGGCCGGCTTCAGGGAGATGCCGCCCGAGTCGTAGGTGATGCCCTTGCCGACGAAGGCGAGGGTCTTCTCCGCCTTGGCGTGGGTGTAGGAGAGCTTCACCAGGCGCGGCGGGTTCTCGGAGCCCTTGCCGACGCCCATGATGCCGCCGTAGCCGCCCTTGACCAGGGCCTTCTCGTCGAGGATCTGGACCTTGACGCCGTTCTCCTTCGCGGTCGCGGAGGCGACGGCGGCGAAGGCCTCGGGGGTGAGGTCGTTCGGCGGGGTGTTGATCAGGTCGCGGGCGACGTTGACCTCGGTGGCGACGACGGTGGCGCGCTCGGCCGCGGCCTTGTGCTCCTTGTCGCGCGGCTTGGCGCCGAGCAGGGCGACCTCGGCCAGCGGCTGCTTGGGGCCGCCGTTCTTGTCGGCCTTCCCGCTCTTCTTCTCGCCGCCCTGGTAGGCGGTGAAGGCGTACGCGCCCAGCAGCGCGCCCTCGGCGACGGCGGTGACGGCGGAGGCGTCGTCCAGCGGCAGGGCGAACGCGGCCTTCTTCGAACCGTGCAGGGCGCGGGAGGCGGAGCCGGCGGCGCGGCGCAGGGCCTCCTCGTCGAAGGACTCGTCCTGCTCAGGGGCCGTACCCAGGCCGACCGCCAGCACGACCGGGGCCTTGAGGCCGGCCGGGGCGGGCAGCTTGGTGGTCTCGCCCTCGGCGCCCGTGGCGCCGAGCGATTCGAGCACGGCGGCGAGCTTTCCGTCGAACGCCTTGTCCACGGCCTCGGCGCCGGCGGCCACGACGAGCCCCTTCGGGCCCTTCGCGACGCCGACCACGAGGGCGTCGGCGCGCAGCGTCGCAGCGCCGGCAGTGCTGAGAGTCAGAGCAGTCACGGTGGTGAAGTCTCGCTTCCGTTTGTGTTAGTGGGCGCTTGGGTCGCGTCGGGGTCACCGGCCGCTCCGCAGCGATCGTATTCGGGCCCGGCGGCCGCCGGAAACGAGCCTACGCGCAGGTACTCGTCCGTACGTCACTACAAGGTTTGTCAAGTTGTTCGATCAACGCGCTGCCAGGTTCACCCATCTGTGGACTCTGCTCCAGGTTTGCCCTTTAGAGCTGACGGGGTCCGAGAGACTCGAATCACTCTCGCAAGGGGACGTGGGGTCCTTTTGCATGATTTCCACAGTGCCTCCCCGGCCCGGCCGTCCGCCACGGGCCGTCGTCGAGGGATGCCTGCGGGGGGAAGGCCGAAATGGTCAACAAGAACCGGATGAACAGGGCAGCCGCAGCGATGGCGGCGGCAGCCCTGATGTCCGTGGCAGTACCCGCCGCGACCGCCCAGGCGGCGGCCGTGACGCCGCGCATCGACCTGAAGGTGCTCGTCGTCGACGACGGCGGCAGCTCGGTCGGGGCGATCACCGCGCAGCTCAAGGACACCGGGGTTCCCTACACCCGCCTCGACCTGGCCAGTGCCGGCCGCCCCGTCATCGACGCGGCGTTCCTCGCCGACACCGTCGACGGCCGGCCCCGGGCCAAGTACCAGGGGGTCGTGCTGCCCAACGAGAACCCCTTCGGCGAGGGCTCCGCCGAGATGGCGGCGCTCACCGCGTACGAGACGACGTACGGGATCCGCCAGGTCGACGCCTACACCTGGGCCCACCCGGGGGTCGGGCTGGAGTACACCGACAACGGCGGCTACAGCGGGCAGCTCGACGGCACCCAGGCCGCCGTCACCGCGGCCGGCAAGGCGGGCCCCTTCGGCTACCTCGGGGGTCAGGTCGCCTTCGAGGACAACTCCGCCGTGATTCCGGAGAGCTACGGGTTCATGGGCAAGCCGCGCACCGGCTACACCAGCTACCTGGACGCCCCCGTCACCGGCGGCCGGGCCTCCCTCGTCGGCGAGTACACCCACGACGGGCGCAGCGAACTGGTCGTCACCTTCGGCTACAACCAGCACCAGCAGCAGTTCCGGCTGCTGGCCCGGGGCATCGTCGAGTGGCTCACGCAGGGCGTCCACCTCGGCCAGGAGCGCAGCTACTTCGCGGTCCACGTCGACGACGTCTTCGCCCCCGACGCCCGCTGGAGCAAGGAGCTCAACTGCACGCCCGGC
Source organism: Streptomyces sp. NPDC037421 (assembly GCF_055602105.1). NCBI lineage: Bacteria > Bacillati > Actinomycetota > Actinomycetes > Kitasatosporales > Streptomycetaceae > Streptomyces > Streptomyces sp. NPDC037421. Next base: position 26,043 of record NZ_JBVJWV010000048.1, on the reverse strand, counting down.
GACTACGCCTGCGCGGGCGGCGAGGGCAAGGAGAGCACCATCCGGATGACCGCCGCCGACGCCCAGTACGCGGCGCAGTGGCAGACGTCCAAGAACTTCAAGCTGGACATGCTCTTCAACGCGGGCGCCGGCGAGGAGTGGAAGGCCGAGAACGGCGGCACCGACGCCCTGACCGCCCAGCTCGTCGCCGACCGCGCCAAGTACCGCTGGATGAACCACACCTACAAGCACCCGTTCCTCGGCTGCGTCCAGGACACCAGCGCCAACCCCTGGAGCTGCACGAAGAACGCCCAGGGCGCCGTCAACTACATGAGCCGGGCCGAGATCTCCGCGCAGATCCGCGACAACAACAACTGGGCCGCTTCCAAGGGCATCACCACCGACCGCTCCGAGCTGGTCACCGGCGAGCACTCCGGCCTCAAGACCCTCCCGCAGCAGCCGCAGGACAACCCCAACCTGGCCGGCGCCCTCGCCGACAACGGGGTCAAGTGGGCCGGCAGCGACAACTCCCGCGAACCCGAACAGCGGGCCGTCGGCGCCGCCCTGACCGTCCCCCGCCACCCGATGAACGTGTACTACAACACGGGCACCAACGCGGAGATGGCCGACGAGTACAACTGGATCTACACCAGCCGCGCCCACGGCGGCAGCGGCATCTGCGAGGACAACCCGGCGACCTCCACCTGCCTGCCGGCCCCGCTGGACACCAGCACCGGCTACCTGGACCACATCGTCCCGGCCGAGGCGCGCACCGCCATGCGCCACGTGCTGGCCAACGACCCGCGGCCGCACTACGTCCACCAGTCGAACCTCGCCGAGGACCGCACCCTGTACCCGGTGCTCAACCAGGTCCTCGACACCTACCGCGCGCTCTACGCGCCCAGCGCGCCGATCGTCAACCAGAGCATGAAGGACACCGGCGTCGAGCTCCAGCGCCGCGCGGCCTGGGACAAGGCCATCGCCGCCGGCAAGGTGACCGCCTACAAGATCGGCAAGGACGTCGTCGTCAAGGCGCCCTCCGGAGTCGTCGCCCCGGTCACCGCCCCGAACGGGACGAAGAAGCAGCTGCTGCTCGGCACCGCCGACTTCGGCACCGCCTACGCCGGCACCCGGTCCGCCTGGACGGCTCCCGAGCTGCTCCAGTCGCAGGTCACGCTCAAGCTCCTCTGACCCACCCGCACCACCCGCACCACCCGCACGACTCGCACCGGCCGTACTGCCCGTACCGCCCGGACGACTCGGGGCACACGCAACACCCAGAGCCGGCGCTCCACGCACGCACCACGGGCGCCGGCCCCTTTTACGTCCTGGGGGGACACACCGCATGAGCCATGGGCGTCATGTCACCATGCTCACCGAAGGCACCTATCCGCACGTCCACGGGGGCGTCAGCACCTGGTGCGACCAACTGGTACGCGGCATGCCGGAGGTCGACTTCAACGTCATAGCCCTGACCGGCTCCGGGCGCGAGCCGGTCACCTGGGAGCTGCCGCGCAACGTCTACCGGCACACCGCCGTCCCGCTCTGGGGCCCGCCGCCGGCCCGGACCCGCCGCTCGGCCCTGCGGGGCAAGGCCCGCCGCAGCTTCACCGAAACGTACGAAACCTTCCTGCTCTCCCTGATCGACCCCGACCACGGCGGGTTCTCCGAGGCCCTGGGCGAACTCGCCCGCCTCGCCCGCGCCGGCCGCCTCGCCCCGGCCCTGCGCTCCGAAGCGGTACTGCGCCTGCTGATGACCGTATGGACCCGCCCCGGCCTGGTCACCGCCGCGGCCGAACCCACCATCCACGACGCGCTCACCGCCACCGACCTGCTGGAGCACGCCCTGCGCCCGCTGTCGGTGCGGATCCCGCCCGACAGCGTCGCCCACGCCGTCAGCAGCGGCCTCGCCACCCTCCCCGCCCTCGCAGCCAAACGCCTGGACGGAGTGCCCTTCCTCCTCACCGAGCACGGCATCTACCTGCGCGAGCGCTACCTCGGCTACCGCAGCGCCGCCCAGCGCTGGCCCGTCAAGGCCCTGATGCTGGGCTTCTACCGCGAGCTCAACTCCGAGGGCTACCGGCAGGCCGACCTGATCACCCCCTGCAACCAGTACAACCGCCGCTGGGAGGAACGCGGAGGCGCCGACGCCGAACGGATCCGCACCGTCTACAACGGCGTCGACCCGCACGCCTTCCCCGAGGCCGGCCCCGAACCGGAAGTACCCACCCTCAGCTGGTGCGGCCGCATCGACCCCATCAAGGACCTCGAAACCCTGATCCGCGCCTACGCGTTCATGCGCGAGGAGCTCCCCGCCCTCCGCCTGCGCCTCTTCGGCCCGGTCCCGGCCGGCTGCGAGGACTACAAGCTGCGCCTGGAGAAACTCGCCGCCGAACTCGGCGTCGCAGACGGCATCTCGTACGAGGGCCGCATCGACCAGGTCGCCAAGGCCTACGCCGCCGGCTCCGTCGTCATGCTCTCCAGCATCAGCGAGGGCTTCCCCTTCAGCATCATCGAGGCCATGTCCTGCGGCCGCACCACCGTCTCCACCGACGTCGGAGGCGTCCGCGAGGCCGTCGGCGACACCGGCCTCGTCGTCCCGCCCCGCGAGCCCGAGACCATGGCCCGCGCCACCCTCGCCCTGCTCCGCGACGACGCGCGCCGCGCCGAACTGGGCCGGATGTCCCGCAAACGGGTCGTCGAGAAGTTCACCCTCCACCAGTCCGTGGACGGCTTCCGCCACATCTACCGCGAACTCGCCGGTCAAACGCGTGCCGGCCGGCCCCTCCTGCCCGTCCGCACGGGCGACGACTGGACCCAGCGGCAGCTCGCCGACCCCTGGCACAAGGACCCCTGGAACAAGGAACTCGCCGCCGACGGGAGCATGTGGTGAGCGGATCCCTCTGGCTCAAGCCGCCCGGCCCGGAAGGCTCCTGGGTGCACGTCGGCCGCCCGGCCCCCGCCTGCCGCACCGACACCCTCCCCGACCTGCCCCGGCCCCGCCCCGGCGGGCCCGGGGCCCCGGCCGCCGACCCCATGGACGAACTCGCCGACCGCCTCGGCGTGTTCGTCGGCGCGGCCGTCCACCCCGACGAGATCGCCGCCATCCTCGAATCCGACGGGATGACCGACGAGTACATCCGGCTCACCTACGGCCGCCAGGACTCCTTCGCCCTCGCCGAGGAGCTCTACGCCCGCGTCCCCCGCTCCTTCCCCGAGCCCGACCGGCTCCCCGACCCCTGGAAGGTCTCCCTCACCGCCTGCCTGCTGCGCGGGCTGATCTTCGCCCTCCCCGGCCTCGCCTACGTCCTCGGCGCACCCCTGCTCGAAGGCCCGCCCGACCGGCTCGGACTGCCCGCCGGCACCCTGACCCTGCTCGCCGGAGCCCTCATCGGCTGGGTCTGGGACCAGAGCCTGTCCCACCGCGCCTACTCCTGGCTCGGCCTCGGCGACCGGGCCGCCGCCGGACGGACCCTGCTCGTCGGCGCCCCCGCCGGGGCGCTGCTCGGCACCGCCGCCGCCTTCGCCGTCCCCGGCGGGCCGCCGTTCTCGTACGCCTTCGCCGCAGGCCAGGCCGTCTACGTCGGCGCCGCCACCGTGCTGCTGGTGCTGGGCCGCGAACGGGTGCTGCTCGCCGCGCTCGCCCCCATGGCCGCCGGGGCGGTCCTCTCGCTGTTCACCAACCCGCCCGTGCCCGTACGCGTCACCCTGCTGCTGGTGTCCCTGCTGGCCGCCTGCACCCTCGCCCTGCGGGAGCTGCCGCTCGCCGCCGGCGTACGGGCCGGGGTGCGCAGGATCCACCGCTGGGCGGAGCGCCGCCCGGGCGAAGGCGGCCCGGTGCGCTGGCGGATGCTGCGCGGCGCCGAGGAGGACCACGCCCGGCGCGGACCCCGGATCGGGGACTCGGCGCCCTACGGGGTGTTCGGCCTCGGCACCGGCCTGCTCGTGCTGTACGCCGCGCTGGGGGAGGTGCTCAGCGGCGGCCCCGCCGAGGCCGTTGCCGCGCCCTCCGCGGTGGCCCTCACCCTCAGCATGGGCCCCGCCGAATGGCTGCTCCACCGCTTCCGCAGCGGCAGCCTCGCCGGGCTGCGGGCGGCCCGCTCGCCGCGGGCGTTCTGGCGCCGGATGCTCGGCACCCTGGCCCGCTGCCTCGCCGTGTACCTGGCGGTGCTGCTCGCCCTCGGCGTCACCGGGACCCTGCTGTGGCCGCACGCCCCCGGCCTGACCGGACTCCGCGTCGCCACCCTGCTGCTGCTCGGCGCCGTGATGTGGACCGGGCTGCTCCTTCAGTCCTTCGGCGCGGTCCGCCCCGCCGCCGTGGTCTGCTCCGGCGCGGCCTTCGCCCAGAGCCTGGCCCTGCTGGCCGGGATCGGACAGCCCCGCCTGGTCCAGCTGGCGGTGGCCGGCACCGCGGCGACGGCCCTCGTGGTGCTGGTCTGCCTGCTCCTCGGCCGGGCCACGGCACACCGCTGACCCCCCTTGACCTCCATACGAGAAGACGAAGGACCCCATGCTGCTGGTGCCGCTCTACGAGCACCCCGCCGACCGGCCCGAGGAGTGGGAGCGGCTCATCCGCTCCGCCGGGCAGCTGCACTCGGTGGTGCTCAACCCCGACAGCGGGCCCGGCCAGGCCCCCGACGAACGGTTCGCCGCCGTCGCCGCCCGGCTGCGCGACGCCGGCGTGCCCGTCCTCGGCTACACCGACACCGACTACGGGCGGCGCCCGCACGCAGCCGTCGTCCAGGACCTGCTGCGCCACCGCGACTGGTACGGGGCCGACGGGGCGTTCCTCGACCAGGCCGCCGCCGACCCGCACCTGCTGCCGCACTACGGGCGGCTCGCCGTCGCCGCCCGCGCGGCGGGCGCCCGTACCCTCGTCCTGAACCACGGCGTCCACCCGCACCCCGGGTACGTCCGGCTCGCCGACCTGCTCGTCACCTTCGAAGGCCCCTGGGACGCCTACCGCGACAAGGCCGCGACCCCGCCGCCGTGGACCGCCGACCACCCCGCCCGACGGTTCTGCCACCTCGTGTACGCGGTCCCGCCGGACGCGCCCGCCGCCGAACTCGCCGCCGAGCGCCACGCGGGCGTGCACTGCGCGGTCCCCGGCACCGGGGCGCACCCGTGGGGCACCCTCCCGTACGCCCTGGAGGCAGCCGGATGAAGCGTTTCGCCACGATCCTGGCGGCCGGCCTGCTGCTGCTCGCGGCGGCCTGCACCGCCGGGCCCGACGACGACGAGAGCCCGGATCCCGGCCCCTCCTGGCCGTCCCAGGCCCCGGGCGAGCGCTGGCAGCCCCGCCCCGGCACGCCCTGGCAGTGGCAGCTCACCGGCAAGCTGGACACCTCCGTGGACGTGCCGGTGTACGACGTCGACGGGTTCAACACCGCCAAGGAGGAGGTCGAGGCGCTGAAGAAGGACGGCCGCCGCACCATCTGCTACATCTCCACCGGCGCCTGGGAGGACTTCCGCCCGGACGCGGGCGACTTCCCCGACTCACTGCTCGGCAAGGGCAACGGCTGGAAGGGCGAGCGCTGGATCGACATCCGCCGCACGGCGGAGCTGGAACCGCTGATGGCGAAACGCTTCGACATGTGCCGCGACAAGTCCTTCGACGCGGTCGAGCCCGACAACATGGACGCCTACCGCAACGACTCGGGCTTCCCGCTCACCGCCGAGCACCAGCTGGCGTACAACCGGCTCATCGCGAGGCTCGCCCACGACCGGGGCCTGGCCGTCGGCCTCAAGAACGACCTCGACCAGATCCCGCAGCTGGTCGCCGACTACGACTTCGCGGTCAACGAGCAGTGCGCCCAGTACGACGAGTGCGGGGAGCTGACCCCCTTCATCAAGGCGGGCAAGGCCGTCTTCCACGTCGAGTACGAACTCCCCGCCTCCCGCTTCTGCAAGCAGTCCCGCCGTCTGCAACTGAGCTCCCTGGAGAAGAAACCGGACCTGGGGGTGTGGCGCAGGGCGTGCTGACGCTCCTCGTCTTTCGGGGCGGGCTTCGGGGGCGGGATCCCTTCGGGCGGTCTCACAGCCGGTTTGGGGGTTTCCCGTCAGTCCCATCGTCCTTCCGGTTCGTGCCGGCCCGTCAAGGGTGCTCCCTTCGGTCGCGTCACTGCGTGATCGCCTTCGGCGACCCCTGACAGCCCGTCCCGCCCCGGAAAGCCGAAAGACTGCCGGGAAACCCCCAAAAGGACGGCACGGTCGATGGGGAAGGGACGGGTCTCTCAGCTGTGAGGCGGCGGGGACCGGGGCAGGCCGGCCGGGCATCCGAGCCCTCAAGGGCCGAGATCCCGGGCCGGGGCCCGCCTGTGCGCACGAGAGGTTGATCAGAGCGACCTGCGGACCACCCAGGCGCGCCAGATCGCTACGCGCTCCCGTCGTCTCGGCGTCTGACGACCGTCCGGGGCCGGTACCCGCACCAGAGGTTGATCAGAGCAGCCCAGGGATCGGATGGGCGCGTGAGATCGCTACGTGCTTCTCCCGTCTCGGCGGCCCACGACCGTCCGGGGCTGGTCTGGGGCGGGTACGACGTTGGTGGCGGCGGTGGTGAATTCGCGGCCGGAGGCGCCCCGGATGTAGGCGAGCTCCATCCAGTGCTCGATGCCGGTGTCCGAGACGTTCTCGTTGATCACGGCCATGAGGACGCCTTCGGTGCCGGAGGCGATGTCGCGGACCTGGCAGCGGAGCAAGCGGTGGGGGACGTACTCGTACTGCTCACTCATCGGGTCCTCCTCGAAGGCACATGCCGTCGTGGCCCCCATCACCGAGAATCGGCAACCGCCGTTCGCAGCCCTCACCGAATACGCGGCGGGCCCGGTCGTGCTCGTCCGAGCACACGACGGCCAAGGCGGCCACCAGCTGTTCCAGTGAGGTGAACCGGTCGGGGAAAGTCAGCACGACCCCGCCCCTGACCGCGCGTTCATACCCGTCCATCAGACCCGTCCGCCAGTAGGTGAGTGCCCCGAGTGCGTGTCGGCGGCTCGGCTCCTGCTGGGAGGCCTCCGGCTACGCCTCAGGTCCTACTTCGCTGGTCCCAGGTTTGCTGCGTCCGCCGGCCGATACGTCGGTCGGGGTCTGCGATCGATGATTCCTTACGTCGGTTCGTCGTGTTCGCGCCTGGGAGGGAAGCTGCCCATGTGGGGCAAATGGATCAGTTGCAAGGTGCCGGTGACCGCGCGGGGAGAGTTCTCTGCGGCCCAGCGCGTCTGGTCGACGATCAGTGATCAACCAGGTTTGGTCGGGCAGGTCGGTGGCTGGGACCCGGCCACCGACTGTGCTCATCTGCTGGGACTGTGGACCGACGCGGAGGCGTACCTGGGCTTCATGCAGGAGCGGCACGACTCGGTGTTCGCCGGCAACCGGCAGAGCGCCGGCTACTCCGCGATCGAGGTCGCCACCGGAGAGGTCGTCTTGGAGATGCCGGGGGAGACAGCCCTGCCCCGTGCTCTTGAACGCGCCACTCTCCTACGGGTCGCCGACTGCCGACTACTGCCCGGACGCCAGGAGCATTTCCTCGACGTCCAGCGCACGGTGTGGGCCCCAGGCATGGCAGCGGCCGGCGGCATGCTCACGGGTGTCGTCACCCGGCTGGAGGCGGACCGCCACCTGGTCACCACGCTATGGTCCAGCTCCACTGCCCACCAGCGCTATACCACCCAACACCTTCAGGCCCTGCGCTCCCGCGCGGCACTCGAGAGCGACATCCAGTCGATGACCGGCCACACGTTGCCACTTGAGAGAGCCTGGCACGTCCTGCCACCCTCGACCGACTCGATGCCTGGAAAGCGTCCCTGAAACCCCTGCCCGAACGGTCGATCACCAGCGAGCCCCGGCGGCACATCCGGGATCCTGGGGCGGGGGTCTGAGCGGTGACCACTCCCGCTTCCCACGCGACCTTCCGCGCCCGGGCGCACGTGTTGACCATGACCGTAGAGCCCCCGTCTACACCAGGCCAAGACGGCCTCCGGCCGCCGAGAGCACAGAAGCGCGTAGCGATCTCACGCGCCTGTCGGCTTCCCGCGCTCCTCTGTTCATCTTCTGGTGCGGGTACCGGCCCCGGACGGTCGTCGGACGCCGAGGCGACGGGAGCGCGTAGCGATCTGGCGCGCCTGGGTGGTCCGCAGGTCGCTCTGATCAACCTCTCGTGCGCACAGGCGGGCCCCGGCCCGGGATCTCGGCCCTTGAGGGCTCGGATGCCCGGCCGGCCTGCCCCGGTCCCCGCCGCCTCACAGCTGAGAGACCCGTCCCTTCCCCATCGACCGTGCCGTCCTTTTGGGGGTTTCCCGGCAGTCTTTCGGCTTTCCGGGGCGGGACGGGCTGTCAGGGGTCGCCGAAGGCGATCACGCAGTGACGCGACCGAAGGGAGCGCCCGTGACGGGCCGGCCCGACACGGAAGGACGATGGGACTGACGGGAAACCCCCAAACCGGCTGTGAGACCGCCCCGCCAGGACACCGCTCCCCACCCCACCGTCCCGCCCCGGGGGGTCGAGGGTAGATAGCGGGCCCGCACCGCAAGCCCCGTACGCCCCCGCCCCCGCCCCCGCCCCCTCACACCGGCAGGATCGCGTGCACCCGGAACCCGCCCCCGTAGCGCGGGCCCGCGAAGCAGGAGCCGCCCAGGGCGCCCGTACGTTCGCGCATGCCGAGCAGGCCGTGGCCGCCGCCCGGGTCGCCCTGGCCCGGGGCCGAGTCCGCCGAGTCGCCCCCGTCGTCCAGTACGGTCACCTCCACCGAGGCCCCGACGCGGACCACGCTGACCTCGGCCTGTGCCCCCGGGCCCGCGTGCTTGCGGACGTTGGTCAGCGCCTCCTGGATCACCCGGTACGCCGCCAGGTCCACGGCCGCCGGCAGCGGCTCGGTGCCGGGACCCAGCTGGACGGTCGCCGCCACCGGCAGCCCCGCGTGCCGGAAGGTGTCCAGCAGCTCGTCCAGGAGGGCCAGCCCCGGCGCGGGTTCCGTCGGCGCCTCCGGGTCGCCGGACTGGCGCAGCAGTCCGACGGTGGCGCGCAGCTCGTTCAGCGCGCTGCGGCTGGCGTCCCGTACGTGGGCGAGGGCCTCCTTCGCCTGGTCGGGCCGCTTGTCCATGACGTGCGCGGCCACCCCTGCCTGGACGTTGACCAGGGCGATGTGGTGGGCCACCACGTCGTGCAGGTCCCGGGCGATCCGCAGCCGCTCCTCGGCGACCCGTCGGCGGGCCTCCTCCTCCCGGGTCCGTTCGGCCCGTTCGGCCCGCTCGCGTATCGCGTCGACGAAGGCCCTCCGGCTGCGCACCGCGTCCCCGGCGGCCGCGGCCATCCCGGTCCAGGCGAAGATGCCGATGTTCTCCTGCGCGTACCAGGGCATCGGCCCGGCCAGCATCGCCACCCCGGTGAGCCCGGCCATCGTCAGCAGCCCGGTCCGCCAGGTGGTGGGCCGGTCGGTGAGTGCGGCCACCGTGTACAGGGCGATCACCGCGCTCATAGCGACGGGCGCCCGGGGCTCCCCGGTGGTCAGCTCCAGCAGCGACAGTCCGCAGGTGACGGCGAGCACCGTACGGGGCCGGCGGCGACGCAGTACGAGGGCGGCCGCGCCGAGCAGCATCAGCAGCAGGGAGAGGGGCTCGGGCGTACGGGTGCCGAAGGTCGGGCCGTGCGGCCCGTGCGGGTCGGCGAAGGACCCGACGACCATGGAGACCAGCGCCCCGAACGCGAGCACGGCGTCGGTGGCGAGCGGATGCGCACGCATCCACTGCCGGGTGGCGGCGAAGGGCCCGAGGTCTGTCGTCACCCGGACACGGTACGGGCTCCCGCTAGAGCCGTGCGGATCCCGGGGGTGCGGGCGAGGAGGGGGGCGCGGGCGGCCGGGGGCCGAGCGGGGTCCGCGAGCGGGCCGGTCCCCACTTGGCGCGGACCACGCACACCGCCATGACGGCGGCGATGGCCGCCAGGTGCTCCTTGCCGGCGAGGTTGTTCTTGACCAGCACCTCGCCGATTATCACGAGGATCACCAGAGCCGCCGTGAGGTACGCCCGGTAGCGCCAGCACACGTAGATCGCGAGGCCGACCACCGCCGCCGACGGCCCGGTGTCGTTGACGACCCGGTCGGACACCGGCAGCCCGAAGGGGTGGTCGGGGCCCAGGGAGAGCCCGATCCGGGCGTACGTGGTCCCGGCGATGGTGGCGACGTAGCCGATGAGCAGGGTGCGCCACCAGCCGATGCAGATCTCCGCGATGCCGAAGACCAGCAGGATCTGCGCGAGCGCCCCCCACACGGGCAGGTCGAGGGCGGGGACGAAGAGGGACAGCGGGGTCCGCAGCAGCGCCAGCCACAGCGGGTCGGCGGCTTTCACGGACCCCAGGTCCTGTACGGGCTGGAAGCCCCAGGAGGTGTTCTGGACGATCTGGAAGACGGAGGTCAGGGCGACCGCCCCGAGGGTCATCGGGACGGCCCGCCACCTGTCGCGGACGAGCGCGTCCCGCACGGTCAGCAGCAGAGGGCCCCACTCACGGCGGGCGAACTGCCGGACCTCCGTCTTCCACGACGTCAACGAATCGTCTCCAGGTGTTTGCGGTGCAGCCACTTGGGCAGGCCGGGTGCCTCCAGGAAGCCCTCGGCCCGACCCGCCGCGATGCCGATCCGCAGCAGGTCCGAACTCTTCTCGAAGAGCATGAACCGCGGCTCCCAGATCGGGCGGTATTTGGCGTTGGCCCGGTAGAGGGACTCGATCTGCCACCAGCGGGAGAAGAAGCTCAGCAGCGAGCGCCACATGCGCAGCACCGGACCCGCGCCGAGCTTGGACCCGCGCTCGAAGACGGAACGGAACATCGCGAAATTGAGCGAGACCTGTGTGACGCCGATCTCCTTCGAGCGCTCCAGCAGCTCGATGACCATGAACTCCATCAGGCCGTTCTCGGAGTCCCGGTCACGGCGCATCAGGTCCAGGGACAGGCCCTTGGGTCCCCACGGCACGAAGGACAGCACGGCGCGCAGGTCGCCGTTGCCGTCGGTGCACTCCAGCATCACGCACTGGCCGTCGTCCGGGTCGCCCAGGCGGCCCAGCGCCATGGAGAACCCGCGCTCGGTCGCGCCGTCGCGCCAGTCGTCGGCCCGTTCCAGCAGCACGGCCATCTCGTCGGCGGGGATGTCGGCGTGTCGGCGGATGCGGACCGTGTAGCCGGCCCGCTTGACCCGGTTGTACGCCTGCCGGACGGTGCGCATGGCGCGGCCCTCCAGCGTGAACTCGTCGGTCTCCACGATGGCCTCGTCGCCCAGTTCCAGGGCGTCCAGGCCGTGCCGGGCGTAGATCTGCCCGGCTTCCTCGCTCGCGCCCATCACGGCCGGCACCCAGCCGTGCTCGCGGGCCTCGGCCAGCCACGGCTCGATCGCGCCGGGCCAGGCCTCGGGGTCGCCGATGGGGTCGCCGGAGGCCAGCGAGACCCCGCCGACGACGCGGTAGGTGACGGCGGCCTTGCCGGTCGGGGACCAGATCACGGACTTCTCGCGGCGCAGCGCGAAGTAGCCGAGCGAGTCGCGGTCGCCCTGCTTGGCGAGCAGCGCCCGCAGCCGCTCCTCGTCCTCGGGGGTGATCGGGTCGACGGCGCGCCGCGAGCGGAACGCCGCGAACAGCACGGCGAGGAGCAGCAGCATCGACATCACGTTGATGGCCACGTCGACCCAGGCGGGTGTGGTGATCGCGCGGTAGGCCTTGTCGTCGGGCGCCAGCGTGATCAGCCGCATCACGCCGTACCGCCAGCGCGCCAGGAACGTGGCGTCGGCGCGGTCGGCGTCGGTGTTGGTGGCGCCGACGAGCAGGGCGGCGATCAGCGAGGTGAGGAGCAGGCCGACGGCGGCGACCGCGGTGGCGAGCTTCGGGTTGGAGCGGTCGCCCTTCGCGTAGAACTCGTGGCGGCCCAGCAGCAGGGCGCCGACGAAGGCCGCGGTCAGGGCGAGCGAGACCCAGTTCTGCGCGTGCTGGCGGAACTCCGGGTAGCACATGCTCAGTTCGCCGCTCGTGCAGGGCGCGAAGGCGGCGACCGCGAAGGCCAGCAGCAGCATCCCGCTGACCACCAGGTTCAGGATCCAGGCGGCCCGCTTGCGGCGGCCCATCGTGACCGCGAGCAGCAGCGAGAACAGCCCGGAGGCGAACCCGGCCGTCAGCAGGTACGGGGTGTAGAAGTCGGCGGTGTTGTGCCGGCGCAGGTCCTGCCCGAGCGAGAGCCACACCGCGCTGAGGAAGTTCACGAAGGTGACGATCCGCAGGTACCAGACGGCGAAGGCGGCACCGCGCCGCGACCTGGGAGTGCCCCTGCGGCTCTCCGGCTTCGCGGCCGCTTCCCCTCCCTGCTCCTTCTTGTTGTTGGAACCCTTGCCGGAAGCCTGATCGGGGCTCCGGTCGGTTTCTACGCTGGTCAAGCGGACCTCTCCCATGAAAAGCGATGATATGGGGCGTCACCGGTCCGCAGCGCAGTGCGAGCACTGCGGACTGGTCAGGCCCGTAGTGCCCGGTGTCTCAGTCCGTCGGCTGTTCCGCAGCAGCCCTCTCCGGGAGTTCCGCCGCGAGCGCGGCGGCCGCCTGGACCAGGGGGAGCGCCAGCAGGGCCCCGGTTCCTTCTCCTACTGTGACGCCGTGGTCGAGCACCGGGTTGAGTGCCATCCGGTCCAGGGCCTTCGCCTGGCCCGGCTCCCCGCTGGACTGCCCGGCCAGCCACCAGTCGGGGGCGCGGAAGGCGGCCCGCTGGGCCACCAGCCCGCAGGCCGCCGAGACGACCCCGTCGAGGATGACCGGCGTACGGCGCACCGCGCTCTGCAGCAGGAAGCCGGTGATCGCGGCGACGTCCGCGCCGCCGACCGCCGCCAGCAGCGCCAGCTGGTCGCCGAGCACCGGGCGGGCCCGGCGCAGCGAGTCGCGGATGGCGGCGCACTTGCGCATCCAGGCCAGGTCGTCGATCGGCAGTCCGCCGCGGCCGGTGACCACGGACGCGTCCGTCCCGCAGAGCGCGGCCACCAGCGTGGCCGCCACCGTGGTGCCGCCCACGCTCAGGTCGCCGAGGACGACGAGGTCCGTACCGGAGTCGGCCTCCTCGTCGGCGATCTGGATCCCGAGCCGCAGCGCGTCCTCGGCCTCCTCGGCCGTCAGCGCGTCCTCGACGTCGATCCGGCCGCTGCCGCGCCGTACGCGGTGCCGTACCACGTCCTCGGGCAGCAGCTCCGGGTCGCAGTCCAGGCCCGCGTCCACGACGCGCACGCCCGCGCCGAACCGGCCGGCCAGCACGGAGACCGGGCTGGTCCCGTCGAGGACGGCGCGCACCAGCTCGTGGGCGCTGCCCGCGGGCCGGGCGGAGACGCCCTGGGCGGCGATGCCGTGGTCGGCGGCGAACAGCACGACGCGCGGCCGCTGGATCGGCCTGACCGGCACCCGGCCCTGCGCGGCGGCCAGCCATTCGGCGAGCTCGTCGAGCCGGCCCAGGGCGCCGGGCGGCACGGCCAGCCGCTCACGACGCTCCTCGGCGTCACGCCGGACGCCCCCGTCGGGGCGTTCGATCAGATCGGAGAAGTCGTCGAGATTCAGCGTGGTCATCTGCCAGAGATTACAGCCGCCCGGGCCCTCCCTCAGGGGGTGTACCGGCTCCGCTTCACCTCGGTCGTCCCTTGAGGACGAGAGCCTGCCCCGCGACCACCAGGAGTACGTGCTCGCACTCGCCCGCGACCGCGTTGTTGAGGCGGCCGAGCTCGTCGCGGAACCGCCGCCCCGACGCGGTCGCGGGCACCACTCCTGCCCCCACCTCGTTGCTCACCAGCACCACCGGGCGGCGGGTCGCGCGGACCGCCGCCACCAGCTCGTCGACCCGCGCGCGCAGCCGCTTGCGGCCCTCGGCGGCCCACACCGCGTCGTCCCACGCGCCGGCCCGGTCCATGGCGTCGGTGAGCCACAGCGCGAGGCAGTCGATCAGCAGCGCCGGGCCGCCCCGCTCCAGCAGCGGCACCAGCTCGCAGGTCTCCACCGTCCGCCAGGTGGCCGGGCGCCGCTCCCGGTGGAGGCCGACCCGGTGGGCCCATTCCGCGTCGCCGTCGCGGGTGCCGCCGGTGGCGACGTAGACCACCTCGGGGAAGCCGGCCAGGCGCCGCTCGGCCTCGAAGGACTTCCCGGAGCGGGCCCCGCCCAGCACCAGGGTGCGGCGCGGTACGTCCGGTACCGCCCGGTACTCGCCGGCCACCACGGTGGTGCCGTCCGGCACGGCCCGCGCCCCGGCCGCGGCGCACCGGCGCTCCAGTTCCGGGCCCGGCGGGGTGTCGTGGTCCAGGTGCACGGCGATCACGTCGGTGGCCGGGCCGACGGCGCCGCTCGCGCGCAGCCGGGCCAGCGCTTCCGGCCGGCCGAGCACGTCCGCGAGGACCAGGTCGTACGGCCGCTGCGCGTCTGCGCGGGCGGTCCCGGCGGGGGCTCCGCCCGGCGGGAGGTACAGCAGCCGGCTGCCGTCGGGTCCGGTGACCTCGTACCCGGTGCCGGGGGCGTCCATCGGCACCGCCCGCACCCGGTGCCCGCTGATCACCGACAGCTCCCGCCCGTCCGGCACCCGCCCGGCGGCGGGCAGTCCGGGCGGCAGCTCGACGGCGGGCCCGTCGTGCGGGTGCGTCAGCAGCACCTGCCGTACGCCGGCCAGCGAATGCCCCGCACGGGCCCCGGCCAGTACCGCCCCGGGGATCAGGTCGAGCAGCAGCGCCCCGTCGACGAGGACGGAGGTCGCGCCGCGGGACCGGCTGCCCACGGAGACCGCGCAGGCGGCGCAGGGACAGCCGGGGCGGGGCAGTCCTTCAGGGGTACCGGTGCCGAGCAGAGTGAGTTCCACACAGAGATCCTCCCGCGTCGCCGGTAGTGGTGCGCGCCCGGCTACTCTGCGGGCACACTCAAGGCGAGAAGCGTGAGATCGCGGACGAGCAACGGAGGCGGACATGGCGTGGACGTGGCGGTTCGAGGCGGCCGACGGCAGCGAGGTGGCCCCGGCGGTGGAGCCGGAGGAGTTCACCACGCAGGGGGACGCGGAGTCCTGGATCGGAGAGGTCTGGAAGGAGCTCCTGGACGGCGGAGCGGAGACGGTGACCCTCTTCGAGGACGGTACCCAGATCTACCCGATGAGCCTGCGGGCGGCCACCGAGGCCTGACCCCCGGCCGGGGGTCAGGCCCTGCGGCCCGCCGCCGGTGCCCCTGCGGGTGGCCTGCGGCGCCCGTCGCCTACCCGCGGAGCAGCTCCGCGCAGCGGCCGGGCAGGTCCGCGACGGGGTCGAGCGACGCTCGGAATACGACGGAACCCCGGGGGAGTCCCCCCGGGGTTCCGCACGTACAAGGCGCGCTGCCGCGCTACCCGCGCACTCCGCACAGGTGCAGCAACGCCGCCACCCCCCGGTAGGGATCGGTGCGCCCGGCCCGCTCCTCGGCGGCCAGCAGCCGCTCCAGCTCCTCGTCCGGCGGCAGCTCCGCCGCGGCCTCGGTGCCGTCGGTGAAGACGCGGACCCCGTACCAGGTGTGCAGCGGCGCGCCGATGCCCGACAGGGTCGCGGTCAGGTCGGCCAGCCGGTCGGCCCGTACGTCCAGGCCCAGCCGGTTCGTGTAGTCGACGGTGTCGAAGGCGGCCAGCGCCCCCGTCCAGTCGCCCGACAGGCCGGGCCGCAGCGCGAGCGCGTCGCCGTTGCGCACCAGCAGCGACAGCAGCCCGCCGGGGGCGAGCATGCGCGCCAGTCCGGCGAGCATCGCGTCGGGTTCCGACACGTACATCAGCACCCCGTGGCACAGCACCACGTCGAAGCTGCCCGGTCCGAAGTGCGCGCCGGTCTCCCGGCCGTCGCCCTCCACCAGCTCGACCCGGTCGCGGATCCCGGCCGGCTCGGCGGCCAGCGCCGCGTGTGCGACCGCCAGCATGGCGGCGTCCTGCTCCAGGCCGGTGACGCGGTGTCCCGCCCGGGCCAGGCGCAGCGCCTGGGTGCCCTGGCCCATGCCGACGTCGAGGACCCGCAGCCGCTGCCCGACCGGGAAGCGGTGCGTGATCTGTTCCTCGACCTGCCGGCCCACGAGTTCCTGGCGGACGGCGTTGCGCAGTCCGCCCAGTCCCTCCAGCCACAGCCGGGCTCCCCCTGAGAAGCCCTCCCCCGACGATGCCCCTGATGCTCCGGGCGTCGCTCCGGTCAGGGCCGCTCTCCGCGCTTGACCTGCGGCTTGGGCAGGCGCAGGCGACGCATCTGGAGGGTGCGCATGAGGCCGTAGGCGACGGCGCCGCGGCGCGGCTCGTCCGCGAAGCGCTCGTTGAGCGCCTTCCGCAGCCGGAACCACAGGCCGATGGAGTCGAGGATGATCAGGACGATCACGCCGAGCCACAGCATCAGCGCGATGTTCTGGATAGAGGGCACCCGGATCATGCTCAGCACGAGGATGATCACGGCCAGCGGCAGGAACATCTCGGCGACCGAGAAGCGGGAGTCCACGAAGTCGCGGACGAACCGGCGCACCGGTCCCTTGTCGCGGGCGGGCAGATAGCGCTCGTCGCCGTTGGCCAGCGCTTCGCGCTGCCTGGCCATCTCTTCGCGGCGACGCTCGCGGGCTCGCTTGGCGTCCTCCTTGCGGTTGCCGGTCGAGGCCACCACGGCCTTGCGCTGCGACTGGGCCACAGCACGCTTCGGCGTCGGGCGGCCCTTCGGGGCCTGCGGGTCACGGGGCTGCGAGGGGCCGGCGCTCACCTTGTCGGTGGCGGAGGCCTTCTCTTCCTTGGAGGAGCGGCTACCAAACACAAAACCCAAGCGTACGTGGTCGGGGCCACGGGCCCCACCCCGGCGGGGAACGATCCGGCAACGGCGGGCGTCTACCGAGTGCGGGCCTCTTTCCGGTGCCGGGGATTCCGGTCCTCGGGGGTCTCGGGGATCACCTACTCCTTACGCCTGATACGGCACCGGGGTACTCGTCCTGGAGGAGGAGCGCATCCGTACTCGAACAGTGCGGTAATAGAGACAGGGCCCGTACTGTGGGTCCTGTCGGTGACCTGGAGCACAGTCCGTCTAGAAGGGGGCGCGCGAAGCCCATGAGCGGTGTCATGAAGCGTATGGGGATGATCTTCCGCGCGAAGGCGAACAAGGCCCTGGACCGGGCCGAGGACCCGCGCGAGACCCTCGACTACTCGTACCAGAAGCAGCTGGAGCTGCTCCAGAAGGTGCGCCGCGGCGTCGCCGACGTGGCGACCTCCCGCAAGCGTCTGGAACTGCAGCTGAACCAGCTCCAGAGCCAGTCCGCCAAGCTGGAGGACCAGGGCCGCAAGGCCCTCGCCCTGGGCCGCGAGGACCTGGCCCGCGAGGCCCTGTCCCGCCGCTCCTCCCTCCAGCAGCAGGTCAGCGACCTGGAGGTGCAGCACCAGACCCTCCAGGGCGAGGAGGAGAAGCTGACGCTGGCCGCACAGCGCCTCCAGGCCAAGGTGGACGCCTTCCGTACGAAGAAGGAGACCATCAAGGCCACCTACACGGCCGCCCAGGCGCAGACCCGCATCGCGGAGTCCTTCTCCGGCATCTCGGAGGAGATGAGCGACGTCGGCCTCGCCATCCAGCGGGCCGAGGACAAGACGGCCCAGCTCCAGGCCCGCGCCGGCGCGATCGACGAGCTCCTCGCCTCCGGCGCCCTGGACGACCAGAGCGGTCTCGGCTCCAAGGACGACATCCAGGCCGAGCTGGACCGCCTCTCCGGCGGCAGTGACGTCGAGCTGGAGCTCCAGCGGATGAAGGCCGAGCTGGCCGGCGGCCCGTCCGCGCAGCAGCAGGCCATCGAGGGCGGCGCCCCGGGCACCGCGCAGCCGCACCAGACCCAGCACCGGTTCGACAAGCAGTAGGACAGGGGCCCGTCATGATTGTCCGCATCATGGGGGAGGGCCAGGTCGAGCTGGCCGACGAGCACTTCGCCGAGCTGAACAAGCTGGACGACGAGCTCCTCGAAGAGATGGAATCCGGCGACCAGGAGGGTTTCCGGCGCACGCTGGGCGCGCTGCTCGACGCCGTGAGGCGCCTCGGCAGCCCGCTGCCGGACGAGGCGCTGGAGCCGTCCGAGCTGATCCTGCCCGCGCCCGGGGCCACGCTCGACGAGGTGCGGGACATGCTCAGCGACGACGGCCTCATCCCGGGCTGAAGCGGCCGGGGCACACCGACACCGCGAAGGGCCCGCCCCCGTACCGCACGGGGGCGGGCCCTTCGCGCTATTCGCGCCGCTCGGCGGGATGCTTCTCCGGGTCGGAGAGCCCGCTGATGAAGTTCTCGAACTTGCGCCGCGGCCGTGCCCAGCGCCGGTCGTGGTGGAAGGCCCGCAGCCCCGCCTTCGCCCGCGCGCGCGGACGCCTGGCGTAGAAGCGCTTGGCGTACGGGGAACCGGGCCGGGCCAGGCGCACCGCCCCGATGAGCGCCACGAAGGGGATCACCAGCCCGAATATCGCGGTGCGCGGCTTCCCCTTCCACAGGGCGATCAGGGCGAGGAAGAAGTTGGTGGCGGTGTTCATGACGACGAGCCCGCGGCTGTGCCGTTCCTCCGGCGACAGCTCGTTGACCCCGAAGGGCAGGAAGCCGCCCAGCACCAGCGCCACCACCGCGGCCGTCAGCACCACGATCTCCACGCTCTTGCGGCCCTGTTCGCTCCAGTAGACGTCGTCCAGGTGCAGGATCAGCGCGAACTCGTCCAGCACCAGGCCCGCCCCCAGGCCGAAGAGGACCGCCGACAGGCCCGCGCCGAAGCTGTGCCCGGCGCTGCCGACCGCACCGAACCCGCCGATGATCACGAGGACCACGCCCGGCACCACGTGGTGGACGTGCAGCCCGCCCGGGGTGATGTTCTTGAAGGGCCCCCGCCCGGCCCGGATCAGCCTCGTGATCACCCGTGTGACCAGGAAAGACAGCACGAAGGACAGCAGGGCGAGCAGCAGGGGGAGCTTGCCCGGCTCGATGATGTTGCGTTCCCACCAGTGACCCACGACACCAGCTCCCGATATGACACGTATTGAGCAATTTACCGCTCACCGTAAGCGGGTAGCGTTCGCGCCGATGACAGACTCGACCGATGATCCACTGCCGCGGCCGCCCGGGGAACGCGCCTCCCTGTCCGACGGGATCCGCTTCGCCTTCGGCACGCTGACCGTTCTCCCCGCGCGCATCACCCGCTGGGACCGGCCCGCCGCCCGCACCGGCATGGCCTGCGCCCCGCTCGCCGGCCTCGCCGTCGGCCTGCTCGCCGCCGTCCCCGGGACGCTCCTGCTGCTCCTCGGCGGCGGCCCGCTGCTCGCCGCGGCCGTCAGCGTCGCCGTACCGGCGGCGCTGACCCGCGGGCTCCACCTGGACGGCCTGGCCGACACGGCCGACGGGCTCGGCAGCGCCAAGCCCGCCGAGGACGCCCTGCGGATCATGAAGCAGTCCGACATCGGCCCCTTCGGGGTCATCTCCCTCCTCGTCGTCTTCCTCGTCCAGGTGGCCGCCCTGGCCAACGCGTACGCCGACAGCTGGACCCGGGGCGCCCTGGCCGCCGTACTCGCCGCCGTCGCCGCCCGCCTCGCGATGACCCTGGCCTCCCGCGAGGGGGTCCCCGCCGCCCGGCCCGAGGGGCTCGGCGCGGCGGTGGCCGGCGTGGTCCCGCAGCGGGCGGCCGCCTGCGTGGCCGCCGCCGTCGTCGCGGTGGCCGCCCTCGCAGCCCTCCCGGCGGGCCCGCTCGCCGCCGCCCAGCACGCGGCCGCCGTCCTCGCGGCCCTGCTCACCGCCGAACTCCTGCTCCGCCGCTGCCTCAGCCGCTTCGGCGGGGTCACCGGGGACGTCTTCGGCGCCGTCTGCGAGGTCGCCGCGACCGCCGTCCTGCTGGTCCTCGCCCTCGGCTGAAGCCGGCCGCGCCCGCCCACGGGCCCTGCCGGCGCGGGCCGTTGGGGAGCCGCCACCTGGCGGACCGGTGCACCGGTCCGCCGCCTACCCTGACCGTATGACCGATCCCGCCGACGCCGCCCCCGCCCGCATCCGGGTCCTGCTCGCCGACGACCAGGCGCTGCTGCGCAGCGCGTTCAAGGTGCTCGTCGACTCCGAGCCCGACATGGAGGTCGTCGGTGAGGCCTCGGACGGAGCCCAGGCGTACGCCCTCGCCCGCG
Source organism: Streptomyces sp. NPDC037421 (assembly GCF_055602105.1). NCBI lineage: Bacteria > Bacillati > Actinomycetota > Actinomycetes > Kitasatosporales > Streptomycetaceae > Streptomyces > Streptomyces sp. NPDC037421. The sequence goes on along the minus strand of NZ_JBVJWV010000048.1, from coordinate 5,940 downwards.
AGCGGCGGGCCGACGTCGTCCTCATGGACATCCGGATGCCCGGCACCGACGGTCTCGCCGCCACCCGCATGATCAGCGCCGACCCGGAGCTGTCGGACGTCCGCGTCGTCATGCTGACCACCTTCGAGGTGGACGAGTACGTGGCCGCGGCCCTGCGCGCCGGAGCCTCCGGCTTCCTCGGCAAGGGCGCTGAGCCCGAGGAACTCCTCAACGCCATCCGCGTCGCCGCCGCCGGCGAGGCCCTGCTCTCCCCGGCCGCCACCAAAGGCCTCATCGCCAGCTTCCTCGCCCAGGGCGGCCGCGCCAGCGCCCCCGCCGCCGGCTCCGCCCACGCCGCACGGCTCGCCGCGCTGACCGGACGCGAGCGCGAGGTCCTCGTACAGGTCGCCGGCGGGCTGTCCAACGACGGCATCGCCGCCCGGCTGGAGGTGAGCCCGCTGACCGTGAAGACCCACGTCAACCGGGCCATGGCCAAGCTCGGGGCCCGCGACCGGGCGCAATTGGTGGTCATCGCGTACGAATCGGGACTGGTCCGGCCGCGCGCCGACTGACCCGCGGCGGACCGCAGTAGAGCGGAGTACTGCGGACGCGGTATGCCGCACATAAGGACGGCACCTGGGAGCGACGCACCGGGCCCGCCGGGTGCGGAAGGCTGGAGGGGCCCTCGCGAACGACCAGCAGAGAGATCCCACACCCATGTCCTGGCTGTCCCGCTTCAGCCTCGCCCAGAGAGCGCTGGTCGGCCTCGTGTCGATCGTGGCGCTCCTGTTCGGTGCCATAGCCATCCCGCAGCTCAAGCAGCAGCTGCTGCCCTCCATCGAGCTGCCGATGGTCTCCGTGCTCGCGCCGTACCAGGGCGCCTCGCCCGACGTGGTCGAGAAGCAGGTGATCGAGCCGATCGAGAACACCCTCAAGGGCGTCGACGGCATCACTGGCATCACCTCGACCGCCAGCGAGGGCAACGCCCTCATCCGCGCCAGCTTCGACTACGGCGACAGCGGCACCAAGCAGCTCGTCGCCGACGTCCAGCAGGCCGTCAACCGGGCCCGCGTCCGGCTGCCCGCCGAGGTGGACCCGCAGGTCGTGGCCGGCTCCACCGACGACATCCCGACCGTCGTCCTCGCCGTCACCTCCGACAAGGACCAGCAGGCGCTCGCCGACCAGCTGAACCGTTCCGTCGTCCCCGTCCTGGAGGACATCGAGGGCGTCGGCCAGGTCAGCGTGGACGGTGTGCGCGACCTCCAGGTCACCATCACCCCCGACAACGCCAAGCTCGCCGCCGCCGGCCTCGACGGCGCCGCGCTCGCCGAGGGCCTCAAGGCGGGCGGTACGACCGTCCCCGCCGGCTCCTTCGACGAGCAGGGCAAGAACCGCACCGTCCGCGTGGGCTCCGGCTACACCTCGCTCGCCCAGCTGGAGGACCTCCGGCTGACCGCGGGCCCCGGCAAGCCCGCCGTCCGCCTCGGTGACGTGGCCGCCGTCAAGCAGGAGCCGGCCAAGGCCGACTCCATCACCCGTACCAACGGCAAGCCCAGCCTCGCCCTCGTCCTCACCATGGACAAGGACGGCAGCGCCGTCGCCATCTCCGACGCCGTCAAGGACAAGCTCCCCGAGCTGCGCTCCACGCTCGGCTCCGGCGCCGAGCTGACCGTCGTCAGCGACCAGGGCCCGGCCGTCGCCCGCTCCATCTCGGGCCTGACCACCGAGGGCCTGCTCGGCCTCGCCTTCGCCGTCATCGTGATCCTGGTCTTCCTGGCCTCGATCCGCTCGACGCTGGTCACCGCGGTCTCCATCCCGCTGTCCGTGGTCCTCGCCCTGATCGTGCTGTGGACCCGCGACCTGTCCCTCAACATGCTGACGCTGGGCGCCCTCACCATTGCCATCGGCCGGGTCGTCGACGACTCGATCGTGGTCCTGGAGAACATCAAGCGCCACCTCGGCTACGGCGAGGAGCGCGAGGCCGCGATCACCACCGCCGTCAAGGAAGTGGCCGGCGCGGTCACCTCGTCCACGCTCACCACCGTCGCCGTCTTCCTGCCGATCGGCCTCGTCGGCGGCATGATCGGCGAGCTCTTCGGCTCCTTCTCGCTCACCGTCACCGCCGCCCTGCTGGCCTCGCTGCTGGTGTCCCTGACGGTCGTGCCGGTGCTGTCGTACTGGTTCCTGCGCGCCCCCAAGGGCGTCTCGTCGGCGGATGCGGAGAGCCGTGCGAAGGCCCGCCGCGAGGCGGAGGAGAAGGAGGCCAACAGCCGCCTCCAGCGCTTCTACGTACGGGTCCTCGGCTTCGCCACCCGCCGCCGGATGACCAGTGTCGCGATCGCGGCCGTCGTCCTCGTCGCCACCTTCGGGATGACCCCGCTGCTGAAGACGAACTTCTTCGACCAGGGCGACCAGGACGTCCTGACGGTCAAGCAGGAACTGCCGGCCGGTACCTCGCTGGCCGCCTCCGACGAGGCGAGCCGCAAGGTGGAGAAGGCCCTGGAGTCCATCGAGGGCGTCAAGGACCACCAGGTCACCGTGGGCTCCTCCGGATTCCTCGCGGCCTTCGGCGGCGGTACGGGCACCAACCAGGCCTCCTTCCAGGTCACCCTGGACGACGCCGGCCAGTCCGACGCCGTCAAGCAGCGCATCCAGGACGCCCTCGGCAAGCTCCAGGGCATCGGCGACACCTCCATCTCGGCGGGCGGCGGCTTCGGCAGCCAGAACCTGAGCGTGGTCGTCAAGGCGGGCGACGGCGCCGTCCTCGCCAAGGCCGCCGAACAGGTCCGCGCCGAGGTGGCCACCCTCGAGGACGTCACCGACGTCCAGAGCGACCTGGCCCAGTCGGTGCCCCGGATCTCCGTCACCGCCACCCCCAAGACCGCCGAGGCGGGCCTCAACCAGGCCGCGCTGGGCGCGGTCGTCGCCCAGGCCGTCCGCGGCAACCCGGTGGGCAAGGCCGTGCTCGACAACACCGAGCGGGACATCGTCATCCGCTCCGCCCAGCCGGCCGCGACCCTGGCCGAGCTCCAGGCCCTCCCGGTCGGCCCCGCCAAGCTCGGCGACATCGCCGAGGTGAAGGAGGTCCCCGGCCCGGTCGCGATGACCCGGATCGACGGCGCCCGCGCCGCCACCATCACCGCCAAGCCGGTCGGCGACAACACGGGCGCGGTCAGCTCGGCGCTCCAGACCAAGCTCAAGGCCCTGGACCTGCCCGAGGGCGCCACCGCCGCCATCGGCGGCGTCTCCGAGGACCAGGACGAGGCCTTCGCCTCGCTGGGCCTGGCCATGTTCGCGGCCATCGCGATCGTGTTCATGCTGCTGGTCGCGACCTTCCGCTCGCTGGTCCAGCCGCTGATCCTGCTGGTCTCCATCCCCTTCGCGGCCACCGGCGCGCTGGGCCTGCTCATCGCCACCGGCACCCCGATGGGCGTCCCGGCGATGATCGGCATGCTGATGCTCATCGGCATCGTGGTCACCAACGCGATCGTCCTGATCGACCTGGTCAACCAGTACCGGGCACAGGGCCTGGGCGTCGTCGAAGCGGTCGTCGAGGGCGGCCGCCACCGCCTGCGCCCGATCCTGATGACGGCCCTGGCGACGATCTTCGCCCTGCTCCCGATGGCGCTGGGCGTCACCGGCGAGGGCGGGTTCATCTCGCAGCCGCTCGCGGTGGTCGTGATCGGCGGCCTGGTCAGCTCGACCCTGCTGACCCTGCTCCTGGTGCCGACGCTCTACACGATGATCGAGCTCCGCAAGGAACGCCGCCGCGCGAAGCGCTCGGCGCGCCGCGTGGCCAAGCTGAAGGTGGTTCCCCCGGCCCGGGAGGAAGCCCCGGCCGACGCCTGACCGGCCCGGTGGGCCGGGCCCGGGCCGCCCGACGGGGGCGGCCCGGGGGCCCAACGCAGAAGGGGCGCCCCATCGGGGCGCCCCTTCGGGCGTTCGCGGCGCGGGCGCGACCTCCCTACGGGAGCGCCAGCATCCGCTCCAGCGCGAGCTTCGCGAAGCTCTCCGTCTCCTTGTCGACCTGGATCCGGTTGACGAGGTTGCCCTCGGCCAGGGACTCCAGGGTCCACACCAGGTGCGGGAGGTCGATGCGGTTCATCGTCGAGCAGAAGCAGACCGTCTTGTCGAGGAAGACGACCTCCTTGCCCTCCGGGGCGAATCGATTCGCCAGTCGGCGCACCAGGTTCAGCTCGGTGCCGATGGCCCACTTGGAGCCGGCCGGGGCCGCCTCCAGCTTCTTGATGATGTACTCCGTCGAGCCGACGTAGTCCGCGGCCGCCACGACCTCGTGCTTGCACTCGGGGTGCACCAGCACGTTCACGCCCGGGATGCGCTCGCGCACGTCGTTGACCGAGTCCACCGAGAACCGGCCGTGGACCGAGCAGTGGCCGCGCCACAGGATCATCTTGGCGTTCCGCAGCTGCTCGGCGGTCAGGCCGCCGTTCGGCTTGTGCGGGTTGTAGAGGACGCAGTCGTCCAGGGACATGCCCATGTCGCGGACCGCGGTGTTGCGGCCCAGGTGCTGGTCCGGGAGGAAGAGCACCTTCTCGCCCTGCTCGAAGGCCCACTCCAGGGCCTTCTTCGCGTTGGACGAGGTGCAGATCGTGCCGCCGTGCTTGCCGGTGAAGGCCTTGATGTCGGCGGAGGAGTTCATGTACGAGACGGGGACCGTCGTACCGGCGATCCCGGCCTCGGTCAGCACGTCCCAGCACTCCGCGACCTGCTCGGCGGTGGCCATGTCGGCCATCGAGCAGCCGGCCGCGAGGTCGGGCAGGACGACCTTCTGGTCGTCCGAGGTCAGGATGTCCGCGGACTCGGCCATGAAGTGCACGCCGCAGAAGACGATGTACTCGGCCTCCGGCTTGGCGGCCGCGTCCTTGGCCAGCTTGAAGGAGTCGCCGGTGACGTCGGCGAACTCGATGACCTCGTCACGCTGGTAGTGGTGGCCGAGGATGAAGACCTTGTCGCCGAGCTTCTCCTTGGCGGCGCGGGCGCGCGAGACCAGGTCCGGGTCGGACGGCGAGGGAAGGTCGCCGGGGCACTCCACCCCGCGCTCGCTCTTGGGGTCGGCCTCACGGCCGAGCAGCAGCAGGGCAAGGGGCGTCGGCTGGACGTCCAAAGGCTGGGCGGTGGTCACGACACGCACCCTTTCTGTTCTGCGACAAGGAAATCTGGGACTGCGGGGGGTTTTGATCGACACTTCTCGTCTATTTGACGCTATCTATCATAGCTGCTTCACGTCACTTTGACGATGCCGATAGTGTCGATGTGACGCATTCGCCCCGTGCGGGGTACGCCACTCCACCGGTCCTCGTCGCGGGGTCCACCGGGCCGCCGGGGTGTGCGAGCATGAATCGAGAAAACGAGGCGCCGGACCCGGAATGAAACCGCGGTCCCGCTGGTTGCCATCGACGGCAAGAGTCCGACGTTTCCCCAGCCACCGGCGGGGAGCCGCCCACTTCGGGAGTGAATGCAGATGTCCGTACAGGACGACAAGACCACTGTGAGCGACGGCATCCTCCTGTCCGACGCCGCCGCCGAGAAGGTCCGTACCCTGCTGGAGCAGGAAGGCCGCGATGACCTCGCGCTGCGCGTCGCCGTCCAGCCCGGCGGCTGCTCCGGCCTGCGCTACCAGCTCTTCTTCGACGAGCGTTCCCTCGACGGCGACGTCGTGAAGGACTTCGACGGCGTCAAGGTCGTCACCGACCGCATGAGCGCCCCGTACCTGGGCGGCGCCTCCATCGACTTCGTCGACACCATCGAGAAGCAGGGCTTCACGATCGACAACCCGAACGCCACCGGCTCCTGCGCCTGCGGCGACTCGTTCAGCTAAGCCCCACGGCTTGACGTCGAAGGGCCCGGGGGGGGGGGGGGGGGGGGGGGGGGGGGGGGGGGCGGGGGGGGGGGGGGGGGGGGGGGGGGGGGGGGGGGGGGGGGGGGGGGGGGGGGGGGGGG
>NZ_JBVJWV010000047.1:0-43119 GCF_055602105.1 Streptomyces sp. NPDC037421 | reverse complement strand
AAGTGGGGCCTGGACTACATGAACGAGCGTTACGGCAGCCCGGTCGAGGCCTGGAACTTCTGGCAGGCCAACCACTGGTACTAGACCAGCGGCAGCAGGACATACGAAGGCCCCGGTGGCCGGCCTCCCCAGGTCCGGCCACCGGGGCCTTCCGCATCCCATCCCACGGGGTTCCGAGCAGCGCCGCTACAGGCGCTGGATGATCGTGCCGGTCGCCAGCGCGCCGCCCGCGCACATGGTGATCAGCGCGAATTCCTTGTCGCGCCGCTCCAGCTCGTGCAGCGCGGTGGTGATCAGCCGGGCGCCGGTGGCGCCGACGGGGTGACCGAGGGCGATGCCACCGCCGTTCACGTTGACCTTCTCCAGGTCCTGGCCGAAGACCTGGGCCCAGCTGAGGACGACGGACGCGAAGGCCTCGTTGATCTCGACGAGGTCGATGTCCTTGAGGGACATCCCCGCCTTGCCCAGGACGGCCCGGGTCGCGTCGATCGGGCCGTCCAGGTGGAAGTGCGGGTCGGAGCCGACCAGCGCCTGCGCGACGATCCGGGCGCGCGGCTTGAGCTTGAGCGCGCGGGCCATCTTGCGGGAGGCCCACATCACGGCGGCGGCGCCATCGGATATCTGGGAGGAGTTCCCGGCGGTGTGCACGGCCGTCGGCATGACCGGCTTGAGCCGGGCCAGGCCCTCCATGCTGGTGTCGCGCAGCCCCTCGTCCCGGTCGACCAGCCGCCACATGCCCTGGCCGGCGGCCTGCTCCTCCTCCGTCGTCGGCACCTGGACGGCGAAGGTCTCGCGCTTGAAGCGCTCCTCGGCCCAGGCGGTGGCCGCCCGCTCCTGCGAGAGCACGCCGAGCCGGTCGACGTCCTCGCGGGTCAGGCCACGGTGGCGGGCGATCCGCTCGGCGGCCTCGAACTGGTTGGGGAGGTCGACGTTCCACTCGTCCGGGAAGGGCTTGCCCGGCCCGTGCTTGGAGCCGGAGCCGAGCGGGACCCGGCTCATGGCCTCGACCCCGCAGGCGATGCCGATGTCGACGACCCCGCCGGAGATCATGTTGGCGACCATGTGGTTGGCCTGCTGGGAGCTGCCGCACTGGCAGTCGACGGTGGTCGCGGCGGTCTCGTACGGGAGGCCCATGGCGAGCCAGGCGTTGCGGGCGGGGTTCATGGACTGCTCGCCGGCGTGGGTGACGGTGCCGCCGACGATCTGCTCGACGCAGTCGGGCTGGATTCCGGTACGGGCCAGGAGCTCGCGGTAGGTCTCGCCGAGCAGGTAGGCGGGATGGAGGTTGGCCAGGGCTCCCCCGCGTTTCCCGATGGGGGTGCGTACGGCTTCGACGATGACGGGTTCCGCGGCCATGAGCTCGTCCTCTCCTGCACACTCTGCACAGCGCCGGCGTGGCGGGCCGTCCGGCGACTGCCCCGCGCGAACTAGTACGCGTTCTACTTCTCCCCCGCAGTCTTATGACCTCGACGCCCGGCACGCAAGGGTCTTGCACGCGGCTTACACGGATTCCACACGCAACAGTTGGCGCGGAAGCTCTTGTGACTTCTAGAACTCGTTACTACCTTCAAGCCAACATCTGATGGGCCGTCAGACCTTCGTCAGACCTTGGAGTCGCCCGATGCCCTGTCCCGCGCTGCCCGAAGGCTTCGACGCCACCGACCCCGACATCCTCCAGGACCGCGTCCCCTTCCCGGAGTTCGCTCAGCTGCGGCAGACCGCGCCCGTGTGGTGGTGCCCGCAGCGGCGGGGCGTCACCGGATTCGACGACGAGGGCTACTGGGCCGTCACCCGGCACGCGGACGTCAAGTACGTCTCCACGCACCCGGAGCTCTTCTCCTCCACCACCAACACGGCGATCATCCGGTTCAACGAGCACATCCAGCGCGAACAGATAGATGCCCAGCGCCTGATCATGCTGAACATGGATCCGCCGGAGCACACCCGCGTACGCCAGATCGTGCAGCGGGGCTTCACCCCGCGCGCCATCCGCGGCCTGGAGCAGGCACTGCGCGACCGGGCCCGGAAGATCGTGGAGGAGGCCCGGGAGGCCTCGGCGGACGGCTCGTTCGACTTCGTCACGCAGGTCGCGTGCGAACTCCCGCTCCAGGCGATCGCCGAACTGATCGGCGTACCGCAGGAGGACCGCTCCCGGATCTTCGACTGGTCGAACAAGATGATCGCGTACGACGACCCGGAGTACGCGATCACCGAGGAGGTCGGCTCCAACGCGGCCGTGGAACTCATCGGCTACGCGATGAACCTCGCCGCCGAGCGCAAGGAGTGCCCGGCCAAGGACATCGTCACGCAGCTGGTGGCGGCGGAGGGCGAGGGCAACCTGCGCTCCGACGAGTTCGGCCTCTTCGTCCTGCTGCTGGCGGTCGCGGGCAACGAGACCACCCGCAACGCCATCAGCCACGGCATGCACGCCTTCCTCACCCACCCCGAACAGTGGGAGCTCTACAAGGCGACCCGGCCGTCGACCGCCGCGGAGGAGATCGTCCGCTGGGCCACGCCCGTGGTGTCCTTCCAGCGCACCGCCACCCGGGACACCGAGCTGGGCGGCCAGAAGATCAAGGCCGGTGACCGGGTGGGGCTGTTCTACTCCTCCGCCAACCACGACCCCGAGGTCTTCGAGAACCCGGACGTCTTCGACATCACCCGCGACCCGAACCCGCACCTCGGCTTCGGCGGCGGGGGCCCGCACTTCTGCCTCGGCAAGTCCCTGGCGATCCTGGAGATCGACCTCATCTTCAACGCCCTGGCCGACGCCCTGCCCGGCCTGCGCCCCGCCTCGGACGGCCCGCGGCGGCTCCGCGCGGCCTGGCTCAACGGCATCAAGGAGCTCCGGGTCAGCGCGGGCTGACGGACCCACAGGACTGCGGGCCGGTGCGAGCCGGCCCGTGAACCAGGACGGCAGGGGCCGCACACCCACGCCCCGGCCCCTGCCGTCCGCCGGTGCGGCGACCGCCCGAGTGGCGGGATCCCGGGACCTGGCCGATCCTGACAGGACGCGACGATCCACCGGAGGGGCGCCGGGGACACCATGCCCCGGCGTTCCTTCGGCCATTGCTCCGCCGGGCCGTCTCCCCGTCAGGGCATCCCTCCGCCAGGCCGTCCCTCCGCCAGGCCGTCCCTCCGCCAGGCCGTCCCTCCGCCAGGCCGTCCCTCCGTCAGGCGGGCCGCAGGACCGCGCAGGTCGTCGTCCCGTGGGCGTAGAGCCTGCCGTCGTGCGTGCCGACGACCCGGGCCTCGGCGGTGGCGGTGGTACGGCCGACGTGCAGGGCCGTGCCCTCGCAGCGCAGGGCGGGGGTGTCCGCCAGGACCGGGCGGATCATGTGGACCCCCAGCTGGACGGTGGTGTACGCGGTGCCCGCCGGGAGCCGGGTCATCACGGCCGAGCCGAGCGCGGAGTCCAGCAGGGTGGCGAGGAAGCCGCCGTGGACCGTGCCCATCGGGTTGAGCAGGTGGTCGCCGGGGTCCCCCTCGAAGACGACGGAGCCCTCCTCGACCGCGGTGAGCCGGAAACCCAGGGTGCTCATGATCGAGGCGGCCGGAAGGGCCCCCTCCAGCGCCGCCCGGAGGATCTCCAGGCCGCTCATGCCCAGGATCTCCGGGGTGGCCCCGGGCCTCGGCTCCCAGGTGTGGGTACGGCTGCGCAGGCCCTCGGGGGCGGTGGTGCGATGCGTGGTCATGCCATCGACCCTAGGCGGGGCGCCGCGCACCCGGGAGTGTCGGATCCGGCGGCTTACGGATCGATTCCGACAGGCCGGGCGGCCCCGGACCCCGGCGCTACCCTGGGCCGGTGAAAGTCGCCGTACTGGCCCTCGACGGGGTCTTCGACTCCGGGATCTCGGCCGTCCTGGACGTGCTGCACACCGCCAACGCCCTGCGACGGGAGCTCCCCGGAGCCGCCCCGCCCGCCTTCGACATCCGCACGGTCGGCGTGCGCCGGCGCGTCCGCAGCGGGCTGGGCCACCGCATCGACACCGAGCCCGCCCGCGAGGCGGAGGACGCCGGGCTGCTCGTCCTGCCCGCCCTGATGGAGCGCCGCCCCTCCGCGCTGCTGGAGGCCGTGGCCGCGCCCGGGCAGCGCACGGCCCGCCGGATGCTGGCGGAGGCCCGCGAGCGGCGCACCCCGCTCGCCTCCTCCTGCACCGGCACCTTCCTGCTCGCCGAGTCGGGTGTACTGGACGGGCTGCGGGCCACGACGAGCTGGTGGCTCGCGCCGGTGTTCCGCGAGCGGTACCGGCGGGTGACGCTGGAGGAAACGCGGATGGTGACGACCTCGGACGGGGTCACCACGGCCGGCGCCGCGTTCAGCCACCTCGACCTGGCGCTCGCCGTCGTCGCCGCGCGCAGCCCGGCCCTGGCTGACCTGGTGCGGCACTACCTGGTGGTCGACGACCGGGCCTCGCAGGCCGCGTACATGATCCCCAGCGCCATGGCCCGGCACGAGCCGCTGGTCGCCGCCTTCGAGCGCTGGGTGCGCGCCCGCATCGGGGAGCCGCTGTCCATCGCCGAAGCGGCCCGCGACCTCGGCGTCAGCGAGCGCACCCTCCAGCGCACCATGGCCCGTACCCTGGGCCGCACCCCCGTCCGCCTGGTCCAGGACCTGCGGGTCGAGCAGGCCGAACACCTGCGGCGCACCACCTCGCTGCCGCTCGCCGCCATCGCCCGCCGGGTCGGGTACGAGAACCCCGGCCCGCTGCGCGCGCTGCTGCGCCGACGTGCGTAGGGCCTTCGCCGCGTACGGCCTTCGCCGAGGACCGTCCCGACGCCGTGCGCTGATCCACCGGGGCCTACGGGACAGCCCTCAGGGCCGTCCCGAGCGCGCGGGGGTGCGTACCGGATCCGCGGCGTCCGCGGCGGGGCGGCGCTGTCCGGGGAGGGCCGCCTTCAGCCCGCGCGGCCCGGACAGCGCGTGGACCAGCCCGAAGCCGGCGGCGACGACGGCCGCGCCGCCGACCGCGTCGAGCACCCAGTGGTTGGCGGTGGCGACGATCGCGCACACCGTGACCAGCGGGTGGAGGACGCCGAGCAGCTTCTGCCACCGCCGGGGCGCGAGGAGCACGATCACGACCCCGCACCACAGGGACCAGCCGAAGTGCAGCGAGGGCATCGCGGCGTACTGGTTGGAGATCGCGGTCATCGCCCCGTACGAGGGGTTGGCCAGGTCCTGGACCCCGTGCACGGTGTCGACGAAGCCGAGGCCCGGCATGAGGCGCGGCGGCGCGAGCGGGTACAGCCAGAAGCCCGCCAGTGCCAGGACGGTGGCGAGCCCCAGGGAGGCGCGCGCCCAGCGGTAGTCGCCGGGGCGGCGCCAGTACAGGACGGCGAGGATGCCGAGCGGGACCACGAAGTGGAAGGACGTGTAGTAGAAGTTGAAGAAGGCCTCCAGCCAGGGCGTGTTCACCACGGCCTGGTTGACGGCGTGTTCGATGTCGATGCCGAGCGCCCGCTCGATCCCGAGGATCTGGCCGCCGTTGCCCTCGGCGAGGGAGCGGCTCGTGGGGGCCGCGGCGCGGATGTGCGAGTAGATCGAGTAGCCGACCCGTATCAGCAGCAGTTCCAGCAGGAGGTTGGGGCGCGAGCTCACGCGCCGCCAGAACGGCAGCAGCGGGACGCGGGACCAGCGGGCGTCGGCGGGCTCCGCGTAGGCGGTGGGCACGGGCTCGCGCCAGTACGGGGAGGAGCGCGGCAGGAACGGCACGGCGCAGGCCGCCGCGAGGGCCGCGAGGAGCAGCACGTTGTCGCGTACGGGGGCCAGCGCGGCCAGGTTGGGCAGCAGTACGGCGCTCGGCAGGCTCACGGCCAGCACGACGGCGACGGGCCACACCCGGCGGTCGGCGGCGCGCCGGCCCACCTTGCCGGCCACCGCGAGCAGCACCCACAGCAGTTGGTGGCGCCAGCCGGCCGGGGACACGGCGACGGCGACGCAGCCGGTGACGGCGACGGCGAGCAGCAGCTGGCCGTCGCGGGCGTAGCGGACCGCGCGGCGCAGGCCGGTCCAGGCGACGGCGGCGGCCAGCGCGAGGGCGAGCGCGATCTCGCCGGGGCCGCTGAGGCCGAGGCGCAGGAGGGCGCCGTGCAGGGACTGGTTGGCGAGGGCCTCGGGGGCGCCGCCGAGGCCGGTGCCGGCGAGGTACTCGACCCAGTACGTCCACGAGTCGCGCGGCAGCGAGGCCCAGGACAGCGCGGTGGCGCCGGCGAAGGTCACGGCGGCGGCCCGGGCTGCCGGGCGGCGCCCGGTGAGCCACAGCAGCGGCGCGAAGAGGAGCAGCGCCGGCTGGAGGGCGGCGGCGAGGCCGACGAGGAAGCCGGCGGGCCGTCCGCCGGGGACCCGGAACACGGCGAGGAGCACCAGCAGTACGGGCAGGACGGCGGTCTGCCCGGGGGAGGCGGCCTCGCGGACGGGGAGGGAGACCATCATCAGCGCGACCAGCCCGGGCGCGGCGAGCAGCGCGGTGCGGCGGGGCACGGGGTCGGGGAGCGCCCGCGCGGCGACGAGGCCGGTGCCGGCGACGAGGAGCAGCGTCACGCAGGTCCAGGCCACCTCCAGGGAGGGGGCGGCGAGGCCGGCCAGCGGCTTGAGGACGAGCCCGGCGAAGGGGGTTCCGGTGAACTGCCCGGCGCCGTAGAGCGGTCCGGGCAGGCTGCCGGGGAGGTCGAGGCCGCTGAGCCACTCGCCGGGCGGCACGCGCAGCACCGCGGCGGCCTGTCTGACGCCGAGGAGCGCGGCGAGCGCCCACAGCAGGATCCGTACCGCCCCGAGCCTGCCGCCACCGCCTATGACCCCGGCATGTCCACCGGCACCGCCGCGCTCCACCGCATCAGCCACGCCCCGCCGCCCTCCGCCCTGTCGACCGCCACTGTCACTTCGCCTGGCTGCCGCGCGTCGTGCCCCGTTCCATTACCTGGACGACGATATCCCGGGCGGGATCCCTAGGATGGCGGCCATGAGCATCGTGAAGATCAATGCGCTGACCGTCCCTGACGAGCAGCGGGAGTTGCTGGAGCAGCGGTTCGCCTCGCGGGCGGGCGCCGTGGAGGGTTCGGACGGGTTCGAGTGGTTCGAGCTGCTGCGGCCGATCGAGGGTACGGACCAGTACCTCGTCTACACCCGGTGGCGGTCGGAGGAGGACTTCCAGGCGTGGATGGAGGGTCCGATGAAGGCGGCGCACCAGGGTGGCGGCGCGGGCGGGGCCGGTGGTGAGCGGCCGAAGCCGGCGGCTTCCGGGTCGCAGGTGTGGTCGTTCGAGGTCGTCCAGCAGGCGGCGCCGAAGAAGGCCTGAGCAGGGCGCCCCGCGGGCGCGGGGCGTGGCGGAGGGGCCCGGGGCGTGTCGCGCCCGGGTCCCTCCGGCTCGGCCTCAGGCCCAGAAGGCGTCGTTCTCGTCGATGTCCTGGGTGCACTGGTCGATGTCGGTGATCTTGCCGCCGACAATGGTGAAGAAGAGCCCTTCGTGGATCTCGATGCCCCGGTCGCCGCGGTCGCCCTGGGCGACGTGCACGGACATCGCGTGGCCCCGGCCGTCCACCATGACGTTCTCCAGGCGGACCCGGTAGGTGCCGCTGGTCTCCTCCCCGAGGCGGCGGTAGAGATCGAGGACGGCTTCCCGGCCCTTGTGGTGCCCCGAGAGCACGCTGTTGCCGGGCACGTGGTGGATGACGTCGGCCGTCATCAGCGTGCCCAGGGTCTCCATGTCGCCCTTGCCGAAGGCCTCGTAGCCGCGGCGGATCAGGGCACAGTCCGGATGCTCCGACATGACGGTTCACACCCTCCGTTTGTGCGATTTACGCCTTTCCTCATCATCGGCCCGCGCCTGTGGATATTCCACGCGGGGACTCCGGAGGGCGCTGCACAATGACGCCATGGACAGGAACCCGATCATCAGGACAGACTCCACCGCCCCCGGGAAGACCAGGTGGGAGGTGGTGGCGGAGCCCTTCGCCACCCCGGACGCGACGGCGCTGCGCCGCGCCTATTACGCGGAGGTCGCCGGGCGGTACTGGGAGCGGTCCGTCACCGAGGCCGAGATCGACCAGGGGATGCTGGACGACCCGGCCGACGGGCTCGTACCGCCGACGGGTCAGTTCGTGGTCGGCCGGCTCGACGGCCGGCCGCTGGCGTGCGGCGGCATACGCCTGCTCGACCCGGCCACCGCCGAGCTCACCAGGGTGTACGTGGACCGGCGCGCCCGCGGCACCGGCGGCGGGGCGGCGTTGCTGGCCGCGCTGGAGGAGGCCGCCCGCGGGCTGGGCGCCACGCGGATGCGCCTGGACACCCGTACGGACCTGGTGGAGGCCCGCGCCCTGTACGCGCGCCACGGGTACCGGGAGATACCGGCGTACAACTCCGGGCCGTACGCCCAGCACTGGTTCGAGAAGGGCCTGGAGCTCGCGGCGGCCGCTTCCTAGGTGGCGGAGTGGTCCCGGCGCGGCAGCGCGTCGTAGGGCTCCTCGGCGTCGGATCCGCAGAGCTCCCGGTTGAGTTCCTCGACCAGCTTGATGAGGTCGGTGGGCCGCTCCGGGCCCCACCAGTCGCCGAGCAGCTCGGCCAGGGACTCCTGCCGCGCCTGCGCCAGCCTGCCCGCCACCTCCCTGCCCCGGTCGGTGAGGACGAGCCCGAGCCCGTCCCGGGTGGCGAGTCCGCGCTCCTCGGTCTGGCGTGCGGCGTCCGTGACGACCTTGAGCGGGATGGCGGTGCGCTCCGCCAGCACGGCCGGCTCGACGGAGCCGTACTTGTTGATCCGCAGCAGCATCCAGCTGGCGGCCGGCAGCAGGTCGTAGCCGGCCTTCGCGGTGATCTTCTCGTAGACGTGGCGGCGGCCTTCGCGGGTGCCGAGCACGGACAGCGCGCGGGCCACCTCCTCGTGCGAGGAGCGGTGCACGGGGTTGGAGGCGAGGGTCTCCGTCACATCGGGCGCGGTGACGGACGCGCGGAGCTTGTCCTCCTTCAGGAACCAGGAGACGAGGAAGGCGAGCAGGACCACGGGCACGGCGTAGAGGAAGACGTCGGTGATGGCGGAGGAGTAGGCGTCCAGCACCCTGGGGCGCAGCTCGGGCGGGAGCGCGCCGATGGCCCGGGGGTCGGCCTCCAGCCGTGCGGGCGTGGCGGCGGGCGGCAGCGGGATGCCGGCGAGTGCGGCGGACAGTTTGTCGCCGAGCCGGTTGGTGAAGACCGTGCCGAAGATGGCGACGCCGAAGGAGGCGCCGATGGAGCGGAAGAAGGTGGCGCCGGAGGTGGCGACCCCGAGGTCGGCGTAGCTGACCGCGTTCTGCACGACGAGGACGAGCACCTGCATGACCAGTCCGAGGCCTGCGCCGAAGACGAAGAAGTAGACGCTCGTCTCCCAGTCGGAGCTGGTGCGCTCCAGCTGGTGCAGGAGCAGCAGGCCGACGGCGGTGACGGCCGTGCCGGCGATCGGGAACACCTTCCAGCGGCCGGTGCGGCTGACGATCTGCCCCGAGGCGGTGGAGGCGATCAGCAGGCCGAGCACCATCGGCAGCATGTGGACGCCCGACATGGTCGGTGAGACGCCCCGCACGACCTGGAGGAAGGTCGGCAGGTAGACCATCGCGCCGAACATCGCGAAGCCGACGACGAAGCTGATCACCGAGCAGAGGGTGAAGGTGCGGATCCGGAACAGCCCCAGCGGCAGGACGGGCTCGGCGGCCCGCCGCTCGGCGAAGAGGAAGGCGACGAGGAGGACGGCGCCGAGGACCGCCAGCCCGATGATCCGGGCCGAGCCCCAGCCCCAGGTGCCGCCGAGGGAGGCGACGAGCACGAGGCAGGTGGCGACGGAGGCGATGAGGAAGGTGCCGAGGTAGTCGATGGTGTGCCGGGAGGAGCGGGCCGGGATGTGCAGGGCGGCGGCGATGACGACGAGCGCGACGAGACCGATGGGGAGGTTGATGTAGAAGACCCAGCGCCAGGAGAGGTGGTCCACGAAGAGGCCGCCCAGCAGGGGACCGAGGACACTGGTCGCGCCGAAGACCGCGCCGAAGAGTCCCTGGTACTTGCCGCGCTCGCGGGGCGGGACGATGTCGCCGACGATCGCCATCGACAGCACCATCAGTCCGCCGCCGCCGAGGCCTTGCAGGGCTCGGTAGCCGATGAGCTGGGGCATGTTCTGGGCGAGGCCGCAGAGGGCGGATCCGATCAGGAAGATGACGATGGCGGCCTGGAAGAGCTTCTTGCGCCCGTACTGGTCGCCGAGCTTGCCCCACAGGGGCGTGGCGGCGGTGGAGGCCAGCATGTAGGCGGTGACCACCCAGGACAGGTGCTCCATGCCGCCGAGGTCGCTGACGATCGTGGGGAGCGCGGTGGAGACGATGGTCTGGTCGAGTGCGGAGATCAGCAGGCCCAGCAGCAGGGCCCCGATCGAGACGAGCACCTCGCGTGAGGCGTGCTCGGCGGCGGGCTTCGGGTCCACGGCCGACGCGGTCACATCCTGAGCCATCGGCTCCTCCTCAGGCCGGATCAACAACTCCATCCTGAGTGGTGTGTCCGGTTATGGCCTCTCGGAAGGGTTGGGTGGGGCCGAAGGGGTCTGCATAATCGCTGGCAGTGTCCAGGGGAGGGGTACCAGTGAGCGCAGAGCGCTGTCCGGAATGCGGCGCCGTGGGCGTCGGCTGCGAGTGTGCGCGGGGTGTGGGCTTCAACCCGTTGCGCATTCGCCCGTACGTGGCCATGCCGGAAGCCGATCAGGGCCCGCCGCCGCCCCCGCCGGTCCTGGGGGCCATGGCCCAACCGGGCTCGGACCCCACCACCCCCTTCCCCACCCTCCCCCCTCCGCCCGCTCCGGCGGCGGCGACGCCCCCGCCCGGCGCTCCGGCGGCCCCGGCCGAACCGCTCGCGACCCCGCCCGGGGCGGCCGGAGCCGAGCCGGGCCCCGTACAGCCGGGCCTGCACGCGCCCGACGGTGCCCCGACGCCCCCTCCCGGGGTCCCGGTGCACTCGCCCGGGGCGTTCACGGCGCAGCCGGGTGACTTCGGCGGACCGGCCGACGGTCCGACGGCCCAGCAGGGTGCTCCCGGCCCCGCGGCCCACGGCTTCGCAGACGGACCCGGGGCTCCCGCCCCGATGGCCCCGGTTCCGGATCCGGCCGCCGGGGCTCCGTGGGCCGCTTCCGGTGCGGCCGGGGGCGGTGCGCCGGGCCCGGACGCGATGCCGCACGCGCACGGCGTCGGGGGCGACGAGGCCCCGACCGCCATGCTGGCTCCCGTCCCGGCCGGCCCGTCGGCGGAGGACCCGGGCACCCCGGCGTTCGGGATGCCCGTAGCCGCGCCCGTACCCGTACCGCCGGCGGAGCAGACGGTTCAGCTGCGGGCCGTCCCCCTGCAGTGGCCCGACGACCGCCCCGCCAAGCGGCCGCGCTCCCGGCGGCTGCCGCTGCTGGCCGCGGCGGGTGCGGCGGTGGCGGTCGGTGCGGTGGCGCTGGCGCTGGTGATGTTCACGGGGTCCGACGAACGCGACACCGCGCTGGTGGACCCCAACCCGTCGTCGCCCGTCGCCGAATCGGCCCCGGCCGGCCCGTCGGAGGCGCCTTCCGGCCCGACGGCCGGTTCCTCCGCGTCGGCCTCGTCCTCCCCGTCGGCGAGCGCCTCCCGCTCGGCGTCCGCGTCCGCCTCCCCGAGCGCGTCCCGCTCGGCGTCGCCCTCCCCCTCCGCGTCGGCGGGGACGACCCGCGCTCCGAGCCCCACCTCCCCGGCGAAGCCCGCGAAACCGGCGACGCTGCGTCCCGGTGACTCGGGGCCCGAGGTGGAGAAGCTCCAGCGGCTGCTCTCGGAGCACGGGATGTACCGGGGCAGGTTCGACGGCCGGTACGGCCGCGGCGTGGAGCGGGCGGTGGCGGACTTCCAGATGGAGTACGAGGTGTACGACGACGAGTTCGGCGTCTACGGCCCGGCGACCCGGCGCGCCCTGGAGGGATAAGTCACTCGGCCGTCGGTGGCGCTTACCCCTCCGGGTTTTGTATCGTGAAGGAACAAAGTGGTTCCGTCCGCAATCCCTGACCGGTGGACGGAACCGCTTGTTCTCTTTAGCCGCCCGTCTGGAGCCCCGCCGATGCCGGCCAGCACCATCACGACCACCGCCCCCTCCGTCCTCACCGCCAGGGCACTGCTCCTGGACATGGACGGGACCATCGTCAACTCCGACGCGGTGGTCGAGCGCTGCTGGCGCGAGTGGGCGCTGTCGCACGGACTGGACCCGCAGGAGGCCCTGAAGGTGGTCCACGGCCGCCAGGGGTACGCCACGATGGCGATCCTGCTGCCCGAGCGCCCGATGGAGCTCAATCACGCCGAGAACGCGGTGATGCTGGCCCGCGAGACCGCCGACACCGACGGTGTGGTCCCCGTCGCGGGCGCCCCGGAGTTCATGGCGTCGATCGCGGGCCTGCCGCACGCCCTGGTCACGTCGGCCGACGCCGCCCTGGCCGAGGCCCGGATGACGGCCGCCGCGCTCCCGATGCCTCACGTGCGGGTCACCGCCGAGTCCGTCGGGGCCAGCAAGCCCGACCCCGAGGGCTTCCTCAAGGGCGCCGCCGAGCTGGGCGTGGACCCGGCCGACTGCGTGGTGTTCGAGGACTCCGGGGCCGGTATCGCGGCGGGGCTGGCGGCCGGCATGCGCGTGATCGGCATAGGCCCCCGCGCCGCCGCCCACGGCCCGACGGCCCACGTCCCGGACCTGACCTCGGTCCGCGTCGACCCCACCGCCGACGGCACCCTCACCCTCACCCTCACCCCGCCCGCCTAGGGGCATCCGCGAAGCCCCGCCTGCCTCGCGGCGTCCGGCACGCACGCGCCGCACCGGGCGGACGGCGCTACTTCGCGGGCACCCCCTAGGAAGCCACCGCCACCGGCATCACCCCCGCCGCCCCCGGGCCGCGCTTCCGGCGCAGGTGGTAGGCCCGGGTAACCACCGCCAGCAGCGGCCCCCAGGCGAGGATCGGGACGTAGCAGGCCCACAGGGCCCACGCGCCCGGCCCGCCGGCCGGGAAGGCCTCGCCGGTGTCGTTCAGCGGCGGCACGAACCCGAACAGGTAGTTCAGGGTGGCGTACGCGGCCAGCGCCGTGGCCAGGAAGGCGCCGACCGCGGCGGGTATCACCGCGGCGCGGACCGGCACGGCCCGGCCGCCGGCGAAGGGCACCCAGCCGGGCAGCCGCTCGCCCCAGGGCTCGACCAGCCCCAGGGTGAGGAGCGCCAGGCCCTCGGCGACGAGCGACAGCGAGAGCACGTACAACCGTTCCCCGGGGAGCCAGACGTGCCCGGCGTACCAGTCGGGCCAGCCGGCGACGAGCCCTATGCGCCACAGCCCAGAGGGGAGGGCGCACAGGGGGATCGCGTACGCCGCCCATCTGATGCGGCGGGGCACGCCGAGGGCGGCGTGGGGGTCGGTGGCGGTCATCGCTGCTTCCTCTCGCGTTGCGGTACCGCCATGCTCGCCCCGGCGCGAAGGGCCGGGCATCCCCCGCCAGGGGGGACCGCCTCCCCCACGCGGGGGAGGCCCGGCGAAGCGGCCCGGGGCCGGACCGCCGATCAGCCGGCATCCCCCGCCGGCACCCCGCGAGGGGACCGGCCCGGATCAGCCCGCGATCGCCTCGTACAGCGAGAACGCGGCCAGCGCGGCCATGACGGCCGCCGCGATCTTGGTGATGAGCCGCAGGGGTACGTACTTCATGAGCGTGCGCCCGCCCAGGATGCCGATGCCCGCGACCGCCCAGAGCGCCAGCACCGCGCCGAGGCCGACGGAGAGCGGGTTGTCGTACCGGGCCGCGAGGTTCGCCGTCATGATCTGGGTCAGATCGCCGAACTCGGCCACGAGGATCAGCATGAAGCCGGCCCCCGAGACCTTCCAGAAGGACTGGTCGGCGGGCGGCTTGACCTCCTCGTCCTCGTCGTTCTTCTTCAGGAGCAGCATGGCCGCGCCCGCGAGGAAGAGGACGCCGACGACGGCTTGGACGAGCCGGTGCGGGAGGAGCGTGAGCACGCTGCCCGCGGCGATGGCGAGCGCGACGTGCACGGCGAAGGCCGCGGCGACGCCCGCGAAGACGTAGGAGGCGCGGTAGCGGGTGCCGAGCATCAGGCCGGCGAGGGCCGTCTTGTCGGGGAGTTCGGCGAGGAAGACGACGCCGAAGGCGATCGCGAGGACGCTGAAGCTGAACACGGGGTGGGACCTCGATCGGTCGGTCGGGCAGGACGCCGTCGGACCGAGAGACCTGGGGTGATTCAGGGGTCGCTTCGGCTCAGCGGCGCCCTGGGAGGTGTGAACACGTCACGCACCACGCATCGGCATGCGTTGCGCGCGCCGCGTCACATGGACAGGGCACTGCGGCCGAAGGTCTCGCTG
Source organism: Streptomyces sp. NPDC037421 (assembly GCF_055602105.1). NCBI lineage: Bacteria > Bacillati > Actinomycetota > Actinomycetes > Kitasatosporales > Streptomycetaceae > Streptomyces > Streptomyces sp. NPDC037421. The sequence continues at coordinate 28,765 of NZ_JBVJWV010000047.1, read as the reverse complement.
GCCGACCGCTGACGCGGCCTGCCTCCGGGCGCCGGCTGGGTGACCCAGCAGTATGTCGACGGTCCGGCGAAGAGCTACTCCCCTTCTGCTCCGCCCAGGGTACGCGAAGGCGCCGACAGGGCGAAGGTGCCCGGTATGTGAGCTTGGCCCCACTCCACCCTCCTCCCCGCGGCCGGAATCTCAACTTCCCCTTGAATGCGGGACATTGATTGCCTTGATGTGACGTGCCCATGTCGGCAATCTGTCACCTGGCGCCCGTCCCCGCGACATCTCGCGCCGCCACCATGGCCGCGCCCCGCCGGGGTCAGCACGGCCACCACCCCCCGCACCAGGGAGCCCCCCATGGCCCTCATATCCACCCGCACGCCCTCCCTCTACGCGCGTCGCATCGGGCGCGCGGGCATCCTCGCGTCCGCCGTCGCCCTCGCCTCGCTCACCTCGCTCGTGAACGCCCCGGCCGCCCTGGCCGCCCCGCCCACCCCCATCACCGCCGCCGAGGCCCGCTCCTACCTGGCCACGGTCACCCCCGCCGCCGAGGGCTCCCTCACCGGCTACAGCCGCTCCCAGTTCCCGCACTGGAGCACGGTCTCCGGTACCTGCAACACCCGCGAGACGGTCCTCAAGCGCGACGGCGTGAACGTCGTGACCGACTCCTCCTGCGCATCCGTCAGCGGCAGCTGGTACTCGGAGTACGACGGAGCCACCTGGACCGCCGCTTCCGACATCGACATCGACCACATGGTCCCGCTCGCCGAGGCCTGGCGCTCGGGCGCCAACTCCTGGACCACCACGAAGCGCCAGCAGTTCGCCAACGACCTGACGCGGCCGCAGCTCATCGCGGTCACGGACAACGTCAACCAGGCCAAGGGCGACCTCGACCCCGGCAAGTGGCTGCCGCCGCGCACCCAGTACCGCTGCACGTACGCCCGCATGTGGGTCCAGGTGAAGCAGTACTGGGGCCTGAGCATGGACTCCGGGGAGAAGACCGCTCTGGTGAACGTCCTGAACGGCTGCTGACCCGAGACCCCGCCGGCCCTCCACGACCCTTCTCGGGGAAGTACGCGGGGAAGCAGCCGGGGTTTTCACCCTGCCTATCCCCCGCGAGGGGGAGGACTGCCCCGGCCCCGACCCGTACCGTGATCGAAAGGGCTTCCGAGGAGGGGGAATTGGATGGCCGGGCTGCGACTGGGACCACTGCTGCGCCACGTCGACTGGGACACGGGCGACTCCGCCACGATATGGGTCGAGGCGGACCGCCCGTGCACCGCCGAGGTGCGGTGCGCCGACGGCTCCGGCGGCAGCGTCCGCACCTTCCAGATCGCCGGCCACCACTACGCGCTGGTGCCGGTCACCGGCCTGACCCCGGGCACGACCACGGCGTACGAAGTACTGCTCGACGGGGTCCTCGTCTGGCCGGCGACCGGCGGCGGCTTCCCGCCGAGCACGATCACCACACCCGCCGTCGGAGGCGGCCCCGGGCGGCCGGCGCCCGGGCTGCGCGTCACCTTCGGCTCCTGCCGGCAGGCGGCACCGCCCGCCGGCCTGCGCGGACCGCACGGGGCCGACGCCCTCGACACCCTCGCGGCCCGGCTGGCCCACGACCCCCGGGAGCTCCGGCCGGACCTCCTGCTGCTGCTCGGCGACCAGGTCTACGCGGACCACCTCTCGCGCGAGACCCGCAAGTGGCTCGCCGCCCGCCGCGACCTGCGGGAGGCACCGGGCGCGCAGGTCGCGGACTACGAGGAGTACACCCGGCTGTACTACGAGTCCTGGCTCGACCCCGAAATCCGCTGGCTGCTGTCGACCGTCCCCAGCCTGCACATATTCGACGACCACGACGTCATCGACGACTGGAACACCAGCGCGGCCTGGCTGGCGGAGATGCGGGCGACCGCGTGGTGGCCGGAGCGGGTGCTCAGCGGGCTGATGTCGTACTGGGTGTACCAGCACCTGGGCAACCTCTCCCCCGCCGAACTCGCGGCGGACGCGCTGTACGCGGCCGTACGGGCCACCCCGGACGGCACCGACGCGCTGCGCGCCTTCGCGGCCGCGGCGGACGCCGACCCGGCTTCGGTCCGCTGGAGTTACCGGCGGGACTTCGGCCGGTCGCGGCTGCTGATGGTGGACACCCGGGCCGCGCGGGTGCTCGCCGAGGACGGCCGGGCCATGCTCGACCCGGCGGAGCAGCTCTGGCTCCGGGAGAACGCGCTGGAGGGCCACGGGGATTACGACCACCTGCTGATCGGGTCCTCGCTGCCGTGGCTGATGCCGCCGCTGATCCACGACGCGGAGGTGTGGAACGCCGCGCTCTGCCGGGGCGAGCGCGGGCCTCGGTGGGCGCGGATCGGGGAGGACCTGCGGCGGCGCAGCGATCTGGAGCACTGGGCGGCGTTCCCCGCCTCGTTCGCCGCGCTGAGCGACCTGATCGAGGAGGTGGGCACGGGCCCGAAGGCTCCGGCGACGGTCTGCGTCCTGTCCGGGGACGTGCACCATGCCTACGTGGCCGAGCCGCGAATACCGAGCACCGCCCGGGTGTTCCAGCTGACCTGTTCCCCCGTGCACAACTCCATCCACACGGCGGTGAAGTGGGGGTTCCGGCTGGGCTGGTCGCGGCTGGGCCGGTGGCTGGGGCGCGGCTTCTCCCGCCACGGCCGGACGGGCCGGCCGCCGGTGAGCTGGCGGCGTACGGGTGGCCCGTGGTTCGGCAACCAGCTGATGACGCTGGCGCTGGCGGGCCGGAGCGCCCGGCTTCGGCTGGACCAGGCCCGGTCGGGCCGCCCGGGGGCCCGGCTGGTGACGGTGCTGGACCGGGAACTCACCGCGGCGGAGTAGGCCGGGCCGCCGCCGGACCGGCGGCGGGCGTACGCTGTATGGCTGTCAGCCGCCCCTGCCGCTCCCCGCGACGACGCGGCGCTTCGGACTGGGGAGTCCCGTTTTGCTTGAGACTCTGGGGTCGTTGACCGCGAGCCCCTGGATCTACGCCGTGGTGGCGGTGTCGGTGGTGCTCGACGTGTTCCTGCCGGTTCTGCCCAGCGGGATGCTGGTGATCAGCGCCGCCGCGGCCGCGGCGGCGGCCACGGGCTCACCGGCGCAGGTCCCGGACATCCGGCTGCTGCTGGTGATCGCCGCAACGGCCTCGGTGCTGGGTGACATGACGGCGTACCGGCTGGCCCGGCGCGGCGGGGCCCGGCTGGACCGTGCCGTCGCCCGCTCGCGCCGGCTGACCCGGGCACAGGAACGCCTGGGCACCGCCCTGGTGCGGGGCGGCGGCGCGCTGGTGGTCATCGCCCGTTTCGCCCCGGCCGGCCGCTCGGTGGTGTCCCTGGGGGCGGGCCGGACGCGGCGGAAGGTGGCGGAGTTCCTGCCCTGGTCGGTGCTGGCGGGCATGAGCTGGGCGAGCTACAGCGTGTCGCTGGGCTACTTCGGCACCCAGTGGCTGGGCACGGCCTGGCTCGGTACCGCGGTCTCCATGGTCGCCCTCTTCGCGGCGGGCTCCCTGGCCGCCTACCTCATCCGCCGCCCCTCCCCCGGCCCGGCCCCGGCCTGACCGCGGCCGGCCCCCGCCTCCCCGTTCCCCTGGGGCCGAGGCACGGCTCGAGCCCCGCATGCCCGCCCCCGGCGGGCACCCCGGGCCGACGCACGCCCCCCGCCGCCCCCGAACCCGGACCGGGGAGCGGTCCCCCCGGAGGGAGCAGGCCGGTCACCCGTTCACCCGGCAGCGATCGCCGCCTCCCTCCCGGGCTTCTAGCGTCCAGAACACGGCGCGACCGAATCCGCGTCACCCGCCAGCCCTGGCCGCGCCGTTTCGACGAGCCCGAGGAGTTCCCTCCATGTCCCCCACGCGCACGCGCAACCGGCGCCGCCTGACCGGGATCGCGGCCGCGACACTCGTCGTCGCGGCCGTCACACCCGCCACGCTCGCCTCCGCCGCCCCTTCCGCCACTGTCTCCCCGGGCACCGTCGCCCCCGGCAGCCGCGTCAGCCTCAACGTCGACGGCTGCGGCACCTCGACCGCCAGGGCGTCCTCCCGAGCATTCGGCGACGTCTCCCTCTCCCCGGGCAGCCGGAGCGCGAACAACCTCTTCGGCACGGCCACCGTCTACCGCGACGCCCCCGTCGGCTCCTACCCCGTCACCTTCGAGTGCGGCGGAAGCGGGGGCCGCCGCGTCACGGTCAGCCTCCAGGTCAGCACCGGCGCCGCCCGCGGCGGCCTCGGCGGCAGCGTCGAGTCCATGAGCCCGGGCCAGATCGCCCTGGGCGGCACCCTCGCGGCCGGCGCGCTCGGCACCGGCATCTGGCTGCTGCGCCGCCGCTGGGCCCACACCGGCTGACGCCTGACCGGTCAGACCGTCGCGGCGGCCGGCCGGCCCCGGACCTGCACGCCGTCGAGCAGCGCGGCGGTCGCCTCCGCGACGGCGTCCACGGCCGCGTCGAAGACCTCCTGGTTGTGCGCGGCCGGGGCACGGAAGCCGGACACCTTGCGTACGTACTGGAGCGCGGCCGCGCGGATCTCCTCCTCGGTGGCCTTCTCGGGGATGGCGGGCGGACGCAGGGTCTTAATGGAGCGGCACATACCTCCACTATGGCGCGGCCGGCGGCAGCTCGGCCCCGGAAAGCTTCATGATGAGCCCGGCCTGGAGCCTTCCGCGCAGCTCCGGGTCGGCGACCTCCTCCAGGAGCCCCATTGCCTGCTGGGTGCTCTCCGCGGCCCGCCGGTCCTCGCGCAGGGCGGCGGTCTGCGCGGCCATGTGCCGCAGGGCGAGGTCGGCGCGCCGGTGGAACAGCTGCCCGACGAGGGTGACGACCAGGCCGACGGAGCTGGTGACGACCCCCAGATACGCGTCCCCCGCGCTCTCGGCCTTCCACACCGCGAGCCCGACCCCGAAGAGCAGCACGGCCGCACCGACCCCGGCGAACAACTGGCTGGTCGCGAAGCTGCTGCGCGCCTGCGTCAGCCCGTAGGCGTAGTACTCGACGAGGATCGGGGTGAAGACGTCATGCCGGTCCCCCAGCTCGGCCGGCGCCCCCCGGTGCGCCCCGGCGTCGACCAGCCGCGGCTCCCCCTGCCCCGACTCCCGCGGCCCGCCGCCCAGCCGCGCGAGCAGCCGCTCCCGCTCGGCGTCCCGCTCCCGCTCGAACCGGACCCGGCCCATCACCCCGGCCGCCAGCAGCCCGAGCCCCGCCACCCCGAGCCCCACGACCCAGACCCACTCCGCTCCCCCTGCCACACCTTCCAGATCCCCGCCCCGCCGCGCGGGAAACCGGCCCGGAACCTAGACTGGCGAACGCCCGATTCATCCGGCATGAGGGACCCCCGAGGGAGCCACACATGGCCAAGCGAGGAAACAAGAAGCGCGCCCGCAAGAAGAAGAAGGCCAACCACGGCAAGCGCCCCAACGCCTGAGCCGCACACCCCCAGACACACGGAAGGCCCCCGCCGGAAACCGGCGGGGGCCTTCCGCACCGCTCACCCGCGGTCGCGACGGAACCCGTCCTCGGGATCACAGAGGGCGAAGACGTCCCCGGTGAAGCAGACGATCGGGTCCTCCCGGTCGCCGTAGACGCTGAAATCCGACGCGCAGGGGACGACGCCCTCGAAGGCGACCTCCCCGGTCCGGCTGCGCTCGGGCCTGGCGCCGAATCCACCGGCCAGCGCCCAGGTACCGCGGGCACTCCCACCGAGCTCGGCACAGCGCGACTTGATCTCGACCTTGTCGAGTCCGCTGGCCGTGAACGTCCCGTCCCGCTCGAACCGCGCGGAAGCCCCGCCGTCCGGGCTGGACCAGCGGCCGGTGAGCTCACGAGCCGAGACCTCGACTTCGGGAACCCCGCAAGCCGCCGCCAGGAAGAGCCCCGAACAGGCCAGGGCACCCCACGCGCCCGCTCTCCGCGCCCGCCGTCTCCCACGACCACCCACGCGCCCAGCCGTACCTCGCCCGATCCGCTCGGCTCCGCGGCACGCTACAACGCGACCGCCGAAGCGACCCCGGCGGGAGCCCCCGGGCACCAGCAGGAACGCCGAAGGCCCCCAACCATGATCGGTTGGGGGCCTTCTGACTGGTGGGCGTGGACGGTTTCGAACCGCCGACATCTGCTTTGTAAGCTCGCCCAGCCCCCACCCACCACCCATTCAGCCCAGGCCGCGACGCCTCTCCGCGACCGCCCGGCACTGCTGGTGTCCACCCTCGTTGATGTCACCCATGGATGTCAGAGGCAGGCCGCCCACCAGCTCACTTCTTCGTCCGAAGCTTCCGCATCTTGGCTTCAGCTTCCTTCTTCTTCCGCTGCGCCACTCCATAGCTCGACCAGCCGCCCTGGTGTAACTGACACCGAGAACTGTTCATGATCGCGGGCTTGGTACACGGCCGCCCCTTGGCCGTCTGCGCCCCACCCCTGGGCTGAGTCATCCGCCCGCACCTTCTCCCAGCGTCGCCAACGATCTGACCCCGGGATGGTCTATCCAAGGACAACCACTGGGAAGGCGCAAACAAGGCGGACAGGAGCGCCGCCGGCACACGACTCCGTAGGCAGACCCCTGGCCTAGGTTGCGGAATGTGCGTGGCGGCCCTACAGAACGGTGCTGCGGGCCCAGTACTGGGCTTGCAGGGCGGAGGACGCGCGGTAACGCCTCACCAGCTTCTCGAAGTTCAGTCCTTCAAGAGGGGAAGCAACTGTACGCCGCGTGAGGATGTAGGGCTCGATCGCGGCCCATACCTGAGGAGGCGAACGATGGAAGCACGCCAAGACAAGGTCGAACTCCAGCAAGCGGCGGTCAACGAGGACACCGAGCATTTCGAGTTGATCGTGGAGCTGCCAGAAGCTGTGGAAGTCATCGACGTTCAGGCGGGACGGGTCAAACTCTTCCGGCGGCCCGAACTCACCAGATAACAATCGGTACCGAAAGCTGCGCGCCATCGGAGAGTGGTATTTCTCTTGGAACGAAATGAGAAGACTCACGTGCCGCGCACTTCGAGCCTCCCGGATCTGCGAGTAGGCGAAGAAGGACGCCACAATCACCACAATGGCGCTGATCGCGGCACTCACGGCGGCCACGCTGGCCCATATTTCCCCCATGTCCTCAGTACAGCACTTGGCGGCCTTCTCGCCCAGACCGCGCGACCCAACCTGTGTAACTAGATTGGAAGATCGCGTACCCGGACCCGCTCTGACCAGGCACCCCACTGACCTGCGCGGCATGGGTGAAGTCCCCGTTGTTCCCCACCCTGCCCCCTCCGTCCCCGCCCCGTCGGGCATGCGAAGGGCACGGGGAGCCAGCTCCGAGCTACACCTCGCATCCGGGGCGCTGCCCCTGACTCAAGCGGCGCGGGCGACTGGGAGCTGTTCCCTGTAGAGCCATGTGAAGGTCCGGTCCGGTTCGAGGTGGGCCTCCCCCCAGTGAATGGCGTGAATGCCGCTCTCCGCGTCGGCCGTGAAGAAGAGACAGACAAGCTTTGTCGAGGCCCCCAACTCCTCGAAGGCCTCGTGCAGCCCCAGGTACTCCTCCGTGGTCAAGTCGTCGCTGAGATCAAACAGCCCCTCCCGAGGCTGCGGCCCATGCGCCTTGAACAGCCGGCGGCGCGTGGGTGACGTGTTGGCGGGCAGCCGGGCGCGATCCACGGCCTTGGGCTTGTCTGCGTACCTGAACGGAAAGAGGGCGTGATCGTTGATCACCGCGTACTCGTACCCGCGCACGTCCCGAACCGACTCCCGCAGCTCGCGTGCCATGTCTGCCAGGTTCTCGCGCACAGCCTCGGCAAGGGTGACGCCGTAGGGGCTCCGCTTCTTCAGCTCCGCTGCGAGGTGTGTGGCATGAGCTTTCGAGTGCGCCTTGGCCAGCTGTACCGGCACTGCGGCAACGAGCTTGCTGGCCTGCTTCCCGAACCGTTTGATTGCCCAGGCTGACGAAGCTGCCGAATCGCTAGCGAATACGGACATTCAGCGTTCCCCTCCCCAGATCGTCCCGCTTCACATCTGTGTGGCAGGCCCCAGCTGCATGCACAAGGGAGCAATCAGGCCACAGCGCGGCCCTCATGGCGGGGCCAGAACAGCCACAACTGACGCCCCGGCGCCCTGACCTGCGACTGAGTTACGGATCTACCCGCTGACCAGCGGCTGAGCCGCCACCAGTTGTCAACGTTGGTCACCACTGAGCGCCCTCCTACGGCCCCGAGACGGCCCGGGAGGGTGCTCGTCGTTGCCGTGGCACCCACGTGGGGGTGTGACTGGCCAGACGTAATCCCATTAACCAAGGTACTTTTTCTTCATGGCTTTCATATTCACAAGCTGATAGTCGACGTCGTACAAATTGCACTTTGCGACTAGGGCGATAGCGAAGGCCAAGAGATCTCGTTCGTCCCTTGATGTGCATTCTAGGGAAAAGGTGTAGCTGACGGCATCAATGACCAGATGCGAATCGCCCTCATGATGCAGCGCGCCGATATCAGCCACACGTACGCTCTCGCGTGTTGCTCCAGGGATGATGAGTTCATCTTGGGTGAGCTCGATAATAGCTCCAACACATTGGGGGATGTGCGTGCCAGGGGGTGCGGAACGATAAGCCGCAATTTGGGCTTCGTAGCTCTCTCTCATCTATGACACCATCCTCGCTGGTTGTAGCGACGCGCCTACGACACCAAGCTGGGTAGGGCGGGAACTTAGGGCCTGGCAATGATCGGAGCGGGTACGCCTGGGGGTACGGGGGCGTGCTGGTAGCCGGCCTTTTTCGCGCAGCTCGCACAAACGAACAAAGGTAGATCCACAGTCTCTTCATGAGAGAACACATCGTCAGAATCACACTCTAGAAGCTTGCCGATCATGATGGTTGCTTGTTCCGGCTCGACGCCTAGAGACATCAGGCCGGCCACCAACCACTCGCCGTCGCCCTGGAAGTAGAGGACGGTGTTCGTGGGAGCTGGACAGGCCGTGCATGTAGGTCCCATGACTTCCCTACCATTGATTTACCAAGGTGGCCCCCTGAGGGGCTGGCTCGTGGTGGGTGTGACGCACACATTTGAGGATTGTTGAAAGCGTCACTCAACTGCGACGGCGGCCATGCGGATGAGGTCACAGCAGGGTCCAGAAATCCCCCGAGGCCACCAGTTGCCATGGTACGCGAGTTCGGCGTGTCCGCTACTTTCGGCCTTAGGGTAGCGGGGCGTTAAGATGCGAAGAGAGGTTTCGGCAACCTGCTCTCGGATTTGATTAGAAAAAAGCGGAACGGTTGCAGAGTTGTCGGATTCTAATTGCGGATACGCTCTGCCCCTCGACGCCTTGCAATTCGGCCCCATCCTTATCAGGTCGATCACGCTGCCTGTGGGATCACGCACATTCCGTTTGCAGCCCCGGCTGGCCTGCCGCTGGGGTTCGGCGACGATCGGCAGGATCCGCCCCTGTTGGTGTCAGGCGCTGATGTCAGCCGACCCGCCCGGGCTTGACAGCCTCCTCCAGATCCAGGCACTCAGAAGAGCCTAGGTTGATCACCGAAGGCTTCAAGCCAGTCGATCAATTCCCTGGAGCTTCGAACGAAGGCGCGTGCTGCCCGCGTGCTGACCACCTGCTCACCGTAGGCTGCACGGTTCCGCAGCTGGCTCATCTCGACAATGGAAGCCCTGATGTCGTGAGGCAGTGACAAGGCTTCCGCAAGGTGTCTGGTCGAGAGTGGGTGAGTCGAAGTCGGCCGCTCAGCCGCTTCCAGGCGGCGTAGCCCGGTCTCCACTCCGATGAACGCTGCAACCACGGCAGCGTCGGGATGGCTCTCCGCCAGAGTCAGCAGGGCATCGTCTTCCGGAGGAGCTGTCCGGTAGTACCCACGCACATAGTGCCCACGCACGCGACGGCTTGGAGCCTGCTCAGAGACCGCCTCAGCAGGAACGTTAGGCGTCTCGGCTGCGCCGGGGCCTGGTGGCTGAGGGTCAGCCGCTTCACTCGGCGGATGGCTGAGGACAGCCACCTCCACCCCCTCGCTCGCTTCGAGCAGGCGCTCAGAGAACTCGGCATCGATCCCCGGGCCGCTAAGCATCCTTATTCGATGTATGAGGTCCCGGAATTGCCCGCGAAACCCGTACACGATGGCCAACGTGGTAGCGGGCCAGATCAGGACCTTTAGGTAGTCCAGCACCATGCGGGCAACATCCACTTGAGCATCATGTCGGACCGAGGATGTCTGCGAGGCAGTTTGATGGCTTCCTTCGGCACGGGAGCCGTCCTGGGCGTGACGCGTGACTACGACCTCAACCACCACTTACCCCAGCTCCCATCCCGTCTGCCGTCGACCCACACGCATGTGGAGCGGACGCGGTGCCGGGCGTCCAGGTGGAGCGCGCCACTGTACGAACGACCTGGACGCCCGGTGCCGTGTCTGCTCGGCTTGCCCTGGGCCGATGGCAGACGGGATGGGAGCTCCCCACATCAGCCCCACTCGGCCGGCACCCGCGTACGGCGCCCCCGCCATCCCGGAGCCTGAGCGCCCCCGCCGGAGGCATGCTCGTGTGTGATGGAACCGCCAGCCCGCAGGGATTGGGCTCGACTCATGCCCTTGGGCCTATCCCGTCTTGCAGGGGCGGGCGTCGGCGCAGCGGGGGCGGAGCGGGCCGAAGGCAGGAGCGTCGCCCCGAGCGGAGCCGGGAAGCCCGCCCGGCGGAGCGGAGCGCAGCCGGGTGCTTGATGAAGTAAGGAAACTCTTACCGCGCCGGGACCAGGTGGCGCCCGTCGTGGCTTCGGACGTGAGGTCCATCCCCGTCCAGGGCGTCCAGGAGGCGGATCGCGAAGACCTCGGACATCTGCTCGGAGACCTCCTCCGGGGTGAGCCAGGCAACCGCGGTCGATTCCTCCGAGGTGCGCTCGGTGCCGCCGGACGGCTTGCAGCGGAAGACCAGGGCGACGATGCCTCGGGCGGTGTTCTTGTAGACCCCGGTGAGCTCGTCGACCTCGACTTCGATGCCTGTCTCCTCCAGGACCTCGCGGCGGACGCCGGCCTCCGGGGACTCGGCGAGTTCGAGGACTCCACCCGGCAGTTCCCAAGTCCCGTTGTCCGCTCGGCGGATCGCCAGGAGTCGGCCGTCCTCGCGCAGGACCGCCCCGGCCACGGACACGGAGTGGAGTGGCGTTGACTTGTCCTGCGGGGAACCCGTACTCATGTACAGGAGCATAGGAGGAAGAGAAGGACTATGGGAACCGCAACAGGAGGTGGCAAGGCCGTACCTCGGTACGTGCAGATCGCCGACGACATCGTCCAGCAGATCCGCGCCGGGGTGCTGAGTGCCGGTGACATGGTGCCGAGTGAGTCCGAGCTCGTGGAGCGCTACGGCGTCGCGGGCGGGACGATCCGGAAAGCCATGGTGGAGGTTCGCGCGAGCGGCCTGGTGGAGACCCGGCATGGCAAGGGCTCGCTGGTGAAGGCCCGGCCGCCGGTGCGGCACCGGTCCTCGGACCGCTTCCGGCGTACGCATCGGCAGGAAGGCAGGGCGGCGTACCTCGCTGAGTCGGCGCAGTCCGGGGCCGAGGCCAAGGTGAGCGTCCTGTTCATCGGGCCCATGGAGGCGCCGGAGGAGATCGCGGGGCGGCTCGGGGTCACTGCGGGGACTCAGGTGCTGGCCCGGCGACGGCTGTACTTCCGGAACGGGACGCCGGTGGAGACGGCGACGTCGTACCTGCCGTGGGACGTCGTGAAGGACATCCCGGAGCTGTTCGCCGAGAACCCCGGGCCCGGTGGCATCTATGCGCGGCTGGAGGACCACGGCCACGTCTTCGCCGAGTACGTGGAGACGCTCCAGGCCCGGCCGGCCGCCAAGGCTGAGGCGACCGAACTGTCGCTGAGCCCCGGCGCCCCGGTGGTGCACCTGCTTCGCGACGCGGTCACGGCGGAAGGTCGTGTGGTGGAGGTCTGCGACACCCTCATGGCCGCTGACCAGTTCGTCTTCGAGTACCGGATCCCCGCGCGCGACTGACGCCCGCTCAACTCCCCACAGCCCGCTGCGAGTTTCTCTTCGTAGCGGGTTGACTCATGTATAGGAGTCAGGCACTCTTCTTCATGTCACTCATATACATGAGTGACGGAGTCGGACCTCTATAGAGGAGTGATCTACTATGCGTCAGATTCCCGTCGACACCACCGGCGCGACCGTGATGGTCGCCCAGCCCCCGCAGGTGAAGCTGCGTGACAAGAAGACCGGTCAGGTCGCCGTCGACGCCGAGACCGGCAAGAACCTGATGACCGTGGACGTGCTGTTCGTGATGAACGGCAACGCCGAGGTCGTGTCCGTGACCGTAGCCGAGCCCGACATCTCCGGCGAGCTGACGACGGGCACCCCGGTCGCGCTGACCGGCCTGGTCGCCCGCCCGTGGGAGAACGAGTTCAACGGCCAGAAGCGCCACGGGCTGAGCTTCCGCGCCGTCGCCGTCACCTCGCTCGCCCCCAAGGCGGGCTGAGTGTGAACGCCTTATGGGTCACGCTGCTGGTGGTCCTGGCCGTCGCCCTCGTACTGCGCTGGCTGCGGCCCACCTGGTACTGGATGACCTTCGGGGTCACCCTCGCGACGATCCGCGTCCTAATCCGCTACCGCTCGGTGATGGACGCCTGCGGGCTCACCGTCCCGCCCTCCCGCTGGCGACTGACACTCGCCCGGATCACCAACCGGCCCGTTCCTGAAGCGCGGTCGCCGCGCATCCTGCGGCTTCGCCCCACAGCGACCGGCCTGGTCCTGCGGCTGAAACTCCGGCCCGGACAGGACGCGTTCGACTACTCCGCCTCCTCCGACCGGCTCCGGCACTCTTTCGCCCTCCATAACGTCGTCTCGCGGGAGATCCGCTCCGGGGTGGTTGAACTGCGGATGACCGGGTTCGATGTACTCAAGCGGGTGCGCATGCCGGCGGCCGTGCCTGCTGAGGTGCTCCGGGTGCCGGTGGCCTTGCGGGAGGACGGGGAAGTTCATCACCGGGACTATCGGCAGGTCCCGCACGCCTTGAACGTCGGCGCGACCAAATCCGGGAAGTCCGTCTACCAGCGCACGTTGGTCGCCGGGCTGGCGTCGCAGAACGTCGCCCTCGTCGGCATCGACTGCAAGAACGGTGTCGAACTCTCGCCGATGGCACAGCGGTTCACCGCCCTGGCCGACAACCCGGACGACGCAGCCGGGCTGCTGGCCGCGCTCGTCCAGTACATGGGCGGGGTCTACGAGCTCATCCGTGCCGAACAGCGCATCAGCGTCTCCCTGCCGGATGAGGAGATCACCGCCGACATCTGGGACCTGCCCGCGCACCTCCGTCCCGTACCCGTCGTGCTCTTCGTCGACGAGGTCGCGGAGCTGGCTCTCGCCGCGAACAAGGCGGAGGAGATCCGCCGGGACCAGATCGTGACCGATCTCGTCCGCTTGGCCCAGCTCGGCCGCGCTGCCGGCATCCACCTGGAGATCTGCGGCCAGCGCTTCGGCTCCGAACTCGGCAAGGGCATCACCATGCTCCGCGCCCAGCTCACCGGCCGTACCGCCCACCGCGTCAACGACGAGACCTCGGCGAACATGGCCTTCGGGGACATCTCCCCGGACGCCGTCCTCGCCGCCGTACAGATCGACAGGGAACGCCCCGGCACAGCCGTGGCCGGTGACTCCTCCGGCGGCTGGACCCGAATCCGGGCCCCGCACACCACGCTCCGCCAGGCCGTGGACACCTGCACCGCCCACGCGTACCGCACCCCGGAAATCCCGGAGCTGGAGCCCTTCCGGCCCGAGCTCCCGGTACGCGTCCTCGTCGGCAAGGTCCAGCCCAAGACCGCTTCGGCACCTGCCTTCTGATCACTCGCCCCACCGGTCGGCGCGACCTCATCGCGCCAGGTCCCTACCCCACCCATGCCTAGACCCGGGAGAACTCGATGTTCTGCACGCTCTGCGGCGACGACACCGGAGAGAAGACCGGCATCGATCACGAGATCGACCACTGCCCCTGGCGGGGGATCTCCGAGGCGGAGATCGCGCTGATGCTCGACGTGCCCTACCCGTCCGACCGGCCGGGGACGTGACAGCCCGCCTGCGCCCGGACGCCGTCCTCGTCCAGGCCGTCATCGCCGGAGCCCTCTCCTTCGCTCACCTGCACGACCTCGCCGAAGCCGCAGGACAGGACGGCTGGAAGGCCTGGGCCTACCCCGTCAGCGTGGACCTGCTCCTCGTCGCCGCCTGGCACCGCCTCCGCACCCTGCGGGACGCGGGAGAACCGTCGCGCTCGGCCTGGTCCTGGTTCGCCGTCGCCCTCGCCGCCTCGCTCGGCGCGAACGTCGCGACCGCCGGCCTTCTCGACCTGGGCGACGTGCCGGACTGGCTCCGGATCCTTGTCGCCGGATGGCCCGCACTCGCCTTCCTCGGCGGAACGCTCCTGGTCCACCGGCCTACGTCGCCCAGCGCGCCGGACCCCGAGCCTGAGCCCGCTCCGGATCCCCTGCCCGTGGTCGAGCGGGAGCCGCAGCCCGAACCCGAAGTACCGGCCATCCCGGCACTGCCCGCTCCGGCCCCCACCTCGACGGTCACCGCCCCGCCCGCCCTCGTGGCCCACGCCCAGAGGATCGCCGCCGACCACCGCACCCGCACCGGCTCGGACATCGACACCGAGACCCTGCGCGCCCGGCTCGGCGTCCCGCCCACCCTCGCCGAAGCCATCGCCGCCCAGCTCGCCTGACAGGAGATCCCATGCCCGCCCGGATCAACTTCCGCTCGCTCATGAAGATCGGCCCCGTCCAGATCGGCACCTACCGCGACCGCCACGGCCGCATGAAGGACGCCGCTGTCTGCACCACGGACGGCTGCGGCTGGTCCTCCGACTACAGCTCCTCCACCGCCGCCCAGCTCGCCGCCCGCTCCCACCGCTGCCGCGTCAGCTGACCCGAAAGGCCAACGCCATGGACGTCCCGCTCTGGATCGCCCTGCTCATCGTCGGAGTCCTCGGCTACAAGCTCATCCGCCCGCCGCTCTGGCTCGTCGCCGTGATCCTCCTCGGCGGCTTCCTCCTCGCGGACAGCTTCCTCGCCCCGGCCATCGACACCGCGATCAACAAGTAACCCGCCCCGGAAGGAGAACGACCGTGTTCAAGCCCCAGTACCCCCGCCCCGACACCTACACCCCGGCGACCCGCCCGACCCCGACGCACGTCGACCAGTCCGCCCCGGCCCCGGTCCCCGCGAAGCCCCCGACCGCCCTCGGCGCCCTGGTCCAGAACTCGCCCGGCAGCGCGCTCCTCCTCTTCGCCGGCGGAATCGCCGGAGTCCTCGCCCTGGCCTCCGTCGCCGTCTCGCTGCTCCTGGCCGTCGCCGTTACCGCCGTCGCCCTGTCCATCAGCGGCGTCGTCCTGCTCTTCCTCGTCCGCGCCCTCCGCCAAGAGTTCAAGGGCCACTGAACGACCGGTCTCCGAGGGCGCCACAAGCCGCCAAGCATCGCCGCCACCCGGAGCACGCACACCACCACTTCCGACCGCACGAAGGAGCATCGTGGACACCCAATCGCTCGCCTTATCCCTCCCGCTCATCGGCTGGGCCGCCCACTCCGGCCTGCTGACCCACCGCCTCGCCGCCGCCCGCCGCGACCCGCTGACCGGCCTGCGGACCCGCGCCGGATGGACCGCACGAGCCGAGCGCTTCATCCGCCGGCACCGGGACTCCGTCGTCGTCCTCCTCGACCTGGACGACTTCAAGACCCTCAACGACACCCACGGCCACGCCGCCGGGGACGCGGCCCTCACCGCGACCGCCGCCCGCCTCACCTCGTGGTGCGACCACTACGGCTTCGCCGGCCGCCTCGGCGGAGACGAGTTCGTCGCCGTGCACCGGCTCCCGCACCTGGACGGCCTGACCACCGCGCTCAACGCCCCGCTGCCGTATGACGGCCGCTCGCTGCCGGTCTCCGTCTCCGTCGGCTCCTGCCGCCTCGCGGACCTGCCCCACCGCAGCCTTCCCGAGGCCCTCGCCGCCGCCGACGCCGCGATGTACGCGGCCAAGGGCACCACCGGCCGCCGAGGCCAGCGCCACACCTCTCACTGACCGGCCTCCGGGCGGCGCACAAGCCGCCAAGCATCGCCGCCGCCCGGACGTACCGGCCCCTTCCAACCGCAATCGAAAGGACGACCATCATGGCCCAGCCCCACCACACCCCGCCCCAGGTCTGCCCGAACTGCGACGGCTTCCCCGCCGTTCACATCACCCTCGGCGGCCGCGACCGCACCGGCGCCCTGCGGACCATCACCGCGCACTGCCCGGCCTGCCACGGCACCGGCATCCGCCGCGCGATCCACCCCCGCCGGACGGTGACGGCGTGACCCACCCCGCGACCCTCGCGGACCTGGACCCCGGCCTCCTCAGCGACATGCTGAAGGTGGCCGGGGCCCCCGGTTACAACCGCTGGGAAGACCAGATACGCCGCACCGGCGGCTGCTCCGACCCGATCCACATCACCGGCTGGACCGTTGCCAAGGACAAGACCTCCGGCGAGGTCCTGCACCGCTACTCCACCGAGAACGAACCCGGCGCCCGCCTCCGCATCGCCTGCGGCAACCGCCGCGCGTCCCGCTGCCCCGCATGCGCCTGGACCTACGCCGGAGACACCTATCACCTCATCCGGGCGGGGCTGGCGGGCGACGACCGACGCGACATCCCCGCCACCGTCCGCGAGCACCCCCGCGTCTTCGCCACCCTCACCGCTCCCTCCTTCGGCCCGGTGCACAACCGCCCCGCCGGCCGCCCCTGCCGCTGCGGCCAGCACCACCAGGAGGACGCGCCCGAACTCGGCACCGCCCTCGACCCGAACACCTACGACTACGCCGCCGCCGTCCTCTTCAACAACCACGCCGGACAGCTCTGGCAACGCTTCACCACCCGACTCCGGCGTGAGATCGCCGCCTTCGCCGGGCTGACCCAACGCGAACTGAAGGAGGAAGCCCGGATCGCGTACGGCAAGGTCGCCGAGTTCCAGAAACGCGGCGCCATCCACTTCCACGCGGTCATCCGCATCGACGGACCGGCCGGCCCCCTCGACCCGCCGCCCGCCTGGGCCAGTACGGAACTCCTCGACCGCTCGATCCGGGCCGCCGTCAACCACACGTACACCTCGGTCACCGTCCCGGCCGCCGAAGATCAGTCCGCCCGCACCTTCCGCTGGGGTACGCAGCTCGACGTACGCCCCATCAAGGCCTTCGGGGACGGCTCCGACATCACCGAACAGGCAGTCGCCTCGTACGTCGCCAAGTACGCGACCAAGGCCGCCGAGAACACCGGCACCCTCGACCGCCGGATCGGCAACCGCGAGGCCCTGGTCCTCCTCGACGTCCCCGACCACGCCGCCCGCCTGATCGGCGCCTGCCTCGACCTCGACCCGCTCTACCCGGACCGGCGCCTCGCCGCCTGGTCCCACATGCTCGGTTTCCGCGGGCACTTCTCCACCAAGTCGAGGCAGTACTCCACCACCCTCGGCGCCCTCCGCCAGACCCGCGCCGACTACCGCGCCGCCCAAGAACGCGAAGCCCGCGGCCTCACCGACACCGAGCCGGACACCGTGCTCGTCCTCGCCTCCTGGCAGTACGCCGGCCACGGCCACAGCCCCGGCGAGTCCATCCTCGCCGCCACCATCGCCCGCGACATCCAGCTCAACCGCCAGACCGCCCGCGAAGCCCTGCACGACCAACTCGCCCTGGAAGGAACCGCGCCGTGACCACCGCCATCGCCGAACTGCTGACCGTGCCCGAGGTCATGGAGCGGCTCAAGCTCGGACGTTCGACCGTCTACGACCTCATCCGGTCCCGGCGGCTCGTCTCCATCACCATCGGCCGGGCCCGCCGCATCCCCGCCGACGCCGTCCGGGAATTCATCGACCACGAGATCGGGGAGGCTGCCTGATGGCCACGGCCCGCAAGCGCAACCAGAACGGCGCCGGCACCATCACCAAGCGCAAGGACGGCCGCTACATGGCTGCCGTGTACGTGCTCCAGCCCGACGGCACACGAGCCCGGAAGTGCGCCTACGCCAGGACCTGGGCCGAGTGCGATGCCAAGCGGCGCGAACTCCTCGCCAAGGTGGACCAGGGCGTGCCCGTGCCCACCCGGTCGGCCAAGCTCGCCGAATGGTTGCCGTACTGGCTGGAGAACATCGTCCAGCCGCACCGCAAGCGCACAACCTACGCCAAGTACGAGACCCATGTCCGGCTCTACCTGGTGCCGTTGCTCGGTACGAAGCGGCTGGAGTCTCTGAGCGTCGCCGACGTGCGGCGGGCCCTCGTGCAGCTGCAGAAGCAGGCCAGCGCCGCGACGGCCAAGGAGTCGCACCGGGTGCTCCGGACGGCCCTCGCCGCCGCCTGTCGGGAGGAACTGGTCAGCAGGAACGTGGTGTCGCTCGTCGAGCCTCCCAAGGTGCAGGTTCGGGAGATGTCGCCGTGGGAGCTGGAGGAGACCCTCGACTTCCTCGCCGCCGCCCGCAAGGACCCGCTGTACCCCGCCTTCGTCCTCGCCATCGCCCTCGGCCTGAGACGGGGTGAGCTCGTCGGGCTCCGGTGGGACAACGTGGACCTGGAGAAGCGGGAGATCAGGGTGCGGAGCCAGCGTCAGCGCGTTCGCGGGGAGGCGTACGAGGACGATCCCAAGGGGCGGCGGCGCCGGCAGACCCTGCCGCTGCCCGCGATCTGCGTCGCTCCCCTGCGTTGGCAGCGGATGCGGCAGGCCGCCATGCGCGAGACCGCCGGCGCCAAGTGGGAAGAGACCGGCTACGTGTTCACCACTCGGACCGGGCGACCCATCGAGCCGCGGAACGTCTACCGGTCCTTCACCCGCGTGGCCAAGGATGCCGGGATCAGGGTCGTCCGGCTGCATGATGCCCGGCACGGGACGGCCACGCTACTGACCGCCGCCGGCGTACCGCCCCGGGTCGTGATGGAGATCCTCGGACACTCGCAGATCGCCGTCACCATGAACGTCTACGCACACGTCGTCCAGGACACCCAGCGCGAGGCGGTCGGGCACATGGACCGGCTGCTCAGGACCCGGCGCAGCCGTTTCTGACCGTCCCCGTTGATGTCAGATGTAGATGTCAAAGGCCCCCAACCATGATCGGTTGGGGGCCTTCGTACTGGTGGGCGTGGACGGTTTCGAACCGCCGACATCTGCTTTGTAAGAGCAGCGCTCTACCCCTGAGCTACACACCCGTGGACGAGTGGACAGCCTACATGCAGGGCGGACCCCCCACGCAATCCCGTTCCCTTGGGGGAGAATGGACCGGGGCATGGGCGGACGCGGCACGGGAGAGGGATTGTGACGACGGCATCCCGGCGGTGGTTCGGCGGGCGGGACGAGGGTCGGCGGGCGGATGCGCAGGCGGCGAAGGACGCCGCCGCGGCCGCGTTCTACGAGCTGGACACCGCGCAGCGGGATCTGCGGATCTCCATCGAGACCATCGCCGCCGGCGACGGGTCTCCCGCGGCGCGGCAGGCCACCGAGGGGTTCGCGGCGCTGGGGCGGCGCATCGACGAGGTCAGCCACAGCTACATCGAGGCCGTCGACGCGCACGACCTGGACCGGGTCGACCTGGAGGGCTCCGCCGCCGCGCAGGCGCGGCAGCAGCTGACCCGGGCGCGGGACGAGCTGGTGCGGGTCAAGGGGGAGCTGGACCGGTTCGCCCAGGGGCTGCAGCCGCTGCTGGACAAGGCGGAGACGCAGCTGGCGCGGGTCGTGCCCGCCCGGGAGCGGGCGAGGGCCGCGCTGCTGGCGGCCAGTGACGCGCTGGACGCGGTACGGGCGCAGGGGATGCGGGCCGACGACCTCGCGGCGCGGCTGGCGGCGCTGGGGCCGGAGCTGACGAAGCTGAACCAGGGCGCGGCCCTGCACGGGGTGCAGGAGACCGTGCAGCGTGCCGACCGGATCCTGCGGGACGCGGAGACCGTACGGGCCGAGGCGGCGCGGCTGCCGGAGCGGGCCGCGGAGATGGACCGGCGGCTGGTGAGCCTGCGGACCCGGGCGCAGGCGCTGCGCAACCGGGCGGACCGGGTGGATCCGGTGCTCAGCGAGCTGCGGCGCCGGTTCAGCGCGGCCTGCTGGCAGGACCTCCAGCACGTCCCCGATCAGGCGGTACGGGACGTCGCGCGGGCGGAGGACCGGCTGGGGGAGGCTGCCCGGGCGCGGCAGGAGCAGCGCTGGGCCGACGTAACGGCACTGGTCGAGGCGGTGCGGGCCGCGCTGGACGCCACCGACGAGGCGGTGTCGGCCGCGCAGGACCGGCTGACGCGGCTGGAGGCGGTGGCGCGGGACCCGAAGGCCGAGGCGGAGCGGACCCGGTTCGCGATCCGGGACGCGCAGCGGCTGGCGATGGCCGGCCGGAGCGTGCCCGATCCGCGGCACGCGCGGCCGCTGGACGAGTCGGTGGCGCGGATGGAGCGGGCGCTGGCGGGGCTGGAGGGGCGGCACCCGGACTACTGGCACTTCCTCCAGGAGCTGGAGCAGGTCCGGGCGGCGGTGGGCCGGGTGGTGTCGGACATCCGTGACCAGCGCGCGGTGGGGTAGCCAGGCCGCGGGCGGCGGCGGATGCTGGAACGGAACAGAGGACTGAGGAGGGCGCCATGGCTGCCCACACTTTCCACCGGCCCCGCACGCACCGGGCAGCTCCCCCCGTACCCCACGAGCCGTACGTGGCGCACGCGGCGTACGGCTGCACCGAGCCCCACGAGCACTACGCGCCCTACGTGCCCCACGAGCCGTACGGGCCGCCGCCGCAGCGGCAGGGGCCCCGCCTGGCGGAGCGGATGCTGCACCCGGTCAACGCCCGGCTGGACGAGCACCTGCCCGCCGACCACAAGCTCAGCAAGGTGTACCGGGTCGGCGCGGGCCTGACCGGGCTGCTGCTGGTGGCGTTCGGCGTCCTGGGGCTGATCGACCGGATCGGCTTCTTCGACACCGGCGGCGACACGGTGCTCGCCCTGAACACGAACGGGGCGCTGAGCGTCCTGTCGATCTGCATCGGCGCGCTGCTGTTCGCCGGGATGGTGATCGGCGGAACCTTCGCCTCCACCCTGAACATCGTGCTCGGGATCGCCTTCATCGTGAGCGGCTTCGTCAACCTCGCCCTGCTGGACACCGGCCTGAACTTCCTGGCGTTCCGGATCCAGAACGTGCTGTTCAGCTTCGTCGTCGGCGTGATGCTGATGTGGTTCGGGATGTACGGGCGGGTGGGCAGCGCCCTGCCGCACGACAATCCGTACTGGCGCGCCCGCCACCCCGAACAGGCGGCGCGCGAGACGCGGGTCCGCAAGGGGCCGTAGCCGGGCGGAGGGCGCACTTCCAGCCCGGCACGCTCTCCGCCGTGCTCTCATCCGATCGACGACACGCACCGGAGAGAAGGTCACGCGTTCGATCCGCGCATCCACGCATCCACGCGCGAACGGCCGGCCGGACAGGGAAACTCGGTAGCCTGTGCGCATGCCTCGTTACGAATACCGCTGCCGGACCTGCGACGACACCTTTGAGGTCAGCCGGCCGATGGCCGAGTCGTCCGCGCCCGCCGACTGCCCCGCCGGGCACGCCGACACCGTCAAGCTGCTCTCCGCCGTCGCCGTCGGCGGGACCAGCAGTGCCCCCGCGCCCGCGCCCGCCGGCGGGGGCGGTTGCTGCGGCGGGGGCGGCTGCGGCTGACGGGAAGCCCTGGCTAGCGCTTGCGCGAGAGGGTGAGGCCGTCCGAGATCGCCAGCAGGACGGACTCCATGCGGGTGTCCGCCACGGCGTGCTCGTTGAACGCGCGGACGCTCGCGCCCCGGCTCTGCGGGGACTCGTCGAGGACGGTGCCGTGGTACAGGGTGTTGTCGGTGACGATCAGCCCGCCCGGGCGCAGCCTCGGCACCAGCTCCTCCCAGTAGAGGATCTGGTTCTCCTTGTCCGCGTCGACGTACGCCATGTCGATGTGCGGCTCCGCCGGCATGGCGCGCAGCGTGTCCAGCGCCGGGGCGATGCGCAGGTCGATCCGGTCCGCGACGCCCGCCGCCTCCCAGGCCTCGCGGCCGTACGCGGTCCACTCGCGCGAGACGTCACAGGCGATCAGGCGGCCGTCGGCCGGGAGGGCCTGGGCCATGGACAGGGCCGAGAAGCCGGTGAAGGTGCCGACCTCCACGATGTGGCGGGCGCCGGTCAGCCGGACCAGGAAGGCCAGCAGCGGTCCCTGTTCCTCCGCGGACTGCATGCCGGCCGACTCGGGGAACTTCTCCCAGGTGGTCCGCACGAGCCCCCGCTGGATCTCGTCGAGCGGGGGGTTGTGGGCCAGGACGTACTGGTAGAGCTCGTCGGTGATCTTGGTGCTGTTGCCCTTGGTCATGCGGTCAGTGTGCCAACCGTCCGCAGCGGCCCGTGGGTCATGCGGCCGCCGTGCCGACCACCCGGCGGAATTCCCGGATGATCTCCTCCCCCGCCAGGATCCCGGCCGTGCCGAGGGCCGTCACCGTGGGAGCGGTCCAGCCCGCGTCGGCCAGCTCCCCGTGCCCCGGCCGCCAGGCCCGGTCGGCCGCGAGCAGCAGGTCGGCGTCGAGCAGGGAGTCGCCGGCGGCGAGGGTGGCGGACGCTCCGGTGCGGCGGGCGACCTCGCGCATCGCGGCGCTCTTGGTCAGCGGGCGCGGGACGGCGTAGATCTTGCGGCCCTGGAGCGAGACCGTCCAGCCCCGGGCCTCGGACCACTCGGTCAGGGCCTTGAGCCATTCGTCGGGCACCAGCGCCCGTTCGACGACCAGGTACGCGAAGAGGTCCTCCGCCAGGCGCGCCTTGCGCAGCCACACGGGGTCGGACACGGACAGCAGGTGCTGGTGGACCTCCTCCAGCGGGGCGCACTCCGCCGCGAGGCGCCCGGCCACCGCGCGCCGCCAGTCCCGGTCCGGGACCCCGTCCACCAGCAGCTGTCCGCCGTTGGCGCAGATGGCGTACGGGGCCGGGGGGCCGGGGAAGCGGATCCGCTGGTACTGCTTGCGGGTGCGGGTGGTGGTCGGGACGAAGACCGCCGACGGGTCGGCGGCCAGTTCCGCGAGCAGCGCCGCCGCCGTCTCCGTCATGTAGGACAGCGGCTTGCCCTCGTGCACCTCGACGCACAGCAGCCGGGGGGCCTCGGGGTCGGGCATGGTCAGGCCGAGGGCGGCCGAGGAGTAGATGAGGGTCCGGTCGAGGTCACTGGCTACGAGGACGGTCTCTTGGCGGATCACTGGGAGGCCACTGCCTTTCCGTCGGCGCCCGTGGCGCCGCGCGTGAAGCGGGGGTGGATGAGTCCTACACAGGTGTACGGAAGGTCGTCGACCTCCTCGACCGGAACCCCGCGCTGCTCGGCGAGCAGGCGTACGTGGTCCAGGTCGGAGCCGGCCCCGCGCTGGGCCAGGATCTTCCACGGCACGCGGCGCAGCAGCACCCGAGTGGTCTCGCCGACGCCGGGCTTGACGAGGTTCACGTCGTGGATGCCGTACTCCTCGCTGATCCGCTCCACCGCCGCCCAGCCCACCCAGGTCGGGGTGCGGTCGGCGGCGAGGAGCTCCTTGACCTCGGCGGCTACCGCGTCGGCGACCTCGTCGAAGCGGGCGGCGACGGTGTCGACGAAGGCGGCGGAGACATCGGCTCCGGCCAGCTCCCGGTAGAACTTCGCGCCGTGGAAGTCGTGGGGGCCGACCAGGTCGGACCTGAGCACCGTACGCGAGACGAGTCCGGAAACGGTGGAGTTGAGGCAGGCGGAGGGGATCAGGAAGTCCTCGCGGGTGCCGTAGGTCTCCACGCAGGAGCCGGGGTCGGCGAGGACGACGATCTCCGGGTTGAAGCCGGGGAACCGTTCAAGCGCCTCGCGCAGCTCGCGGGTGATGGCACCCTTGCCGGTCCAGCCGTCGACGAAGACGACGTCGGCGGGGTCGTGGTGGGCGGCGAGCCAGCGCAGGGCGTTGGCGTCGATGCCCCGGCCGCGGACGATGGAGACGGCGTAGTGCGGCAGGTCCAGGCCGTGCCGGGCGCGGGCCCAGCGGCGCATCAGCACGCCCACGGGGGTCCCGGCGCGGGCCAGGGAGACCAGCACCGGCGACGGGGAGCGCTCGGCGAGCACGGTCTCGGTGACGGTACCGACGGCCCGTGCGATGCGGGCCGCCGAGGCCTCCAGGGCACCGCGGTAGAGCTCCTGGTACTGCGGCGAGGGCTGGTACTCGACGGGCAGGGACTCGGCGTAGTGGGCGCCGCCCGCCTGGATGGCCTCCTCGCGCTCCTCGGTCGGGGCCTCCAGCCGCACCTCGGAGAGGTCCTGGAGGAGCCAGCCGACGTCCTCGGGGGCGTACGAGGAGAAGGCCGGCCCCCGCAGCGGTTCGGGCAGCGGCGGCTCGGTCACGGTCGGCTCCTGCCGGTCGTCGGGTACGTAGGACGGGACGACGGCCAGGACGACCCGGCCGGTGTGCGGGGCGAGCCGGGCCAGCAGCCCGGCGTGCAGCTCGGGGGTGTCCCCGGCGGAGTCGACGACGGCGACGACGGTGTCGAAGCCGGCGCCGGCGACGTTGTAGGCGTAGCGGTCGCCGGGCCCGTCGGCGGGAGCGTCGTGCGCGGGGAAGACCAGCCGGGTCCGGATGGCGTAGCCGGGGTCGTCGACGGCGAGCACGGGCGAGCGGGTGGTGGTGGAGAACCGCACCTCACGGGCCGTCCCGGACTGCTCCAGGGCCAGCGCGAGGCGCAGCGGCGCGTACATCAGCTCCTCGTTGCCGAGTACGAGGACCCTCCCCCCGGCCTCCGTCCGGGGGGAGGCACAGGGCTCCGCGCCGAGCGCGTCGGCGAGCCGCGCGGCCATGGCGGGCAGGGCGGCCTCCAGCGCCTCGCGGTGCGCGGGGGTGAAGCCGTGGCGGCCTCCGTCCGGCAGCCCGGCGGGCCAGCCGAGCGGCACCCGGGTCACCGGCCGCACCGATCCGGCCGCACCGTCGACGGCAGGAGCGTCGACGGCAGGAGCGTCCGCCGCCTCGTACTCCTCGACCAGTGCCCGTCCCTTCTCCAGGACCCCGTCCGGAAGGGAGACCGTCCCGGAGGCCAGGGCGATCAGGTCCACGCGCGCGCCCAGCTCGGCGGCGAAGGCGGTGAGCCGGTCGCGGTCGGCGGCGGAGCGCATGTCCACGAGGGCGACGACCACGTAGTGCGCGCGCGGGTGGCGGGCGTGGAGGTCGCGGATGGTGTTCAGCACCGTGTTGCCGGTGGAGAACTCGTCGTCGACGAGGACCAGCGGCCCCTGCCCCGCCAGCAGCGCGGGGTCCTCGGGCAGCAGGAGGTGCGAGGTGGCGTGCGAGTGGGCCTCCTCGAACCCGCCGGCGGGCCGCAGCCCGGGCACCGGGCGGCGCGTGGAGTGCAGGTAGGGGGCCGGCCCCAGGCCGTCGGCGACGCAGTGGCCGAGCCCGGTGGCGGTTTCCGCGTAGCCGAGGACCACCGCGTCGGCGGCACGGTCGCCGAGCAGCTCACGGACCCGTACGCCGAGCCCGTGGCCGGCCGTGTACACGGCCTCGGGCGACTGGGGGACGTGCTTGCCCAGCACCTGCGAGACCAGCAGGTGGGCCCGCTTCGGATTGCGCCGCAGGGCCAGCCCGAGCAGCTCCTTCAGCTGGGGCGGCGCCCCGCCGTCGGCTCCGCTCAGGTCCACGCCGAGCCGTTCGGCGACCCAGGTTCCCGACCACACCGTGTCGATCGTCTTGCCCTTCCTCGTCATGGCCGGCCGGCTCACACCTGGAGCCCGGCCGTCAGGAGGTCGACGAAGCCGACCTCCTCCTTCGCCACACCGAAGACCTCGGCACGCAGCATGGTGCGCTCGGCCCAGGCCCGGTGGGGCTTCACCTCGTTCATCTTGTTCGTGTAGGCGGAGCGCATCACTCCGCCGCCGCCGCGCTCGGGCCGCAGGATGTCCTGGGCGTCGCTGAACTCCTCGTGGGAGACCACCGACAGCGCGTGCACCGGCGTGACGTGGGCCGGGTGGATGCAGGTCTTGCCGAGCAGCCCGTTGGCGCGGTCGAGCTCGATCTCGCGCAGCAGCCCGTCCAGGTCGTGTTCGATCAGGGCGGTGCGCAGCTCCTCCACGCCCTCCTCCAGGAAGGGGCTGCGGCGCAGCTGCGGCTTGAAGAGGCGCTGCTGGCTGCGGAAGTACTCCCAGACGGGGCCGGTGACGGTGAAGCCGGTGCCGTCGGCGCGGCTGAGGACGTTGACCACGTCGGCGATGACTCCGGCGACGATCTGGACGTCGTACGCGGTCATGTCGGGGGTGCGGCGCAGTCCGTACACGGAGCAGAAGTCGGTGACGCCCAGGCGCAGGGCGAGGACCCGCTCGCGGTAGCGGTTGACGGTGCGCTTGATGCCGGCGAGGGCCTCGACGCGGGTCTCCAGGTGGAGGAGGTCGGGGGTCTCCAGGACCGGCATGGCATACAGGCGGGGCAGTCCGGCGGCGGCCTCGGCGTGGGCGACGGCGTCCAGGAAGGCCGTTCCGCGGCTTTCGGTGAACTTCGGTAGTACAAATCCGGCCAGGTTGTGGACCGAGCGGCCGAGCCGCCGGACGAGGTCGGGTATCTGCTCGGGGGTGCGCACGCGGATGAAGAGGAGCGGGAGCCCCTCGGGGCCGGCGCCCTCGGCGTCGAGTGCCGCGAACTGCCGGACGAGGTTCTGCTCGCCGTCCACCACCTCGGCGTCGCTGATGGAATCCTCCAGGCAGAGGACCATGGAGACGACGCCCCGGCCGGCCTGCTTGCGGATGTCGCCGGCCAGCTTCGGCCGGATGGCCGGGCTGTAGAGGGTGGCTCCGAGCGCGGCCGCCAGGGTACGGGCCGGGGAGGCCAGGTCGAACTCCGCCGGCTCCTGGTGGAAGAGGTCCTTGCGGACGTTGGGCGATATGTGCCCGAAGTGACGCATGTGCTTCCCCCGTACTGCCTCGGCGGCCCAACTGGCGTGGCCGGTAATAGTACGTACGAACGTGAGTCAAGAGTTCCTCAAGCACATGAAGTTCAGGTAACCCTCTTGCACCATGCCCAGCTCTCGCGTTCGGGACAAGGCCCTACGGGGGGCCGCATTGTCCCGGTCGGGCCCGGGAGGGCAGGATGACGGGCATGACGCACGCGATGCAGAAGGGCTCCAACATCCCGGTGACCGCCACGGCGGTCCGGGCGGTGCTGCGCTGGACCACCGGACCCGAGGTGCCGGACGTGGACGCCTCCGCGCTGCTCGTGGGAGCGGACGGGCGCGTGCGCTCTGACGAGGACTTCGTGTTCTACAACCAGCCCCGGCACCCCTCTGGGTCCGTGTGGCGGCTGGGCAAGAAGCAGGTGGGCGACGGGGTCACCGACGCGGTCCAGGCGGACCTGCGGGCCGTGCCCCCGGTCGTGGACCGGGTCCTGGTGGTGGCCTCCGCCGAGGACGTGCCCTTCGAGCAGGTCCGCGACCTGCGGATCCAGCTGTACGACGCCACGCCGGGCGGCGCTCCCGAGCCGCTGGCCCACTTCGACGTCCGCCCGGAGACCGGCGCCGAGACGGCGCTGATCTGCGGGGAGCTGTACCGCCGGGGCGAGGGGTGGAAGTTCCGTGCCCTGGGCGAGGGCTACTCCGACGGCCTGGTGGGGCTGGCCACCGACCACGGGATCTCCGTCGACGAGAACGCCGCCGAGGCGGCCGGCTCCGCCGCGGAGCCCGCCCCGGCCGCCGCCGTCGCCCCCGGGGGCGACCAGACCGCCGCCATGCGCCCGCCGGTGCCGGCTCCGGTCACCCAGGCCCCGCCGGCCGCCCAGCCCGCGTACGGGTACCCGCAGCCGGTGTCCCCGGTCCCGGTGCCGGCTCCGGGCGGGGACCCGTCCTTCCGGCTGCCGGTCCAGGGCCCGCAGTTCATCCGCCGCTGACGGGGCGGGGGGCTGCCCGGCCCCCGCCCCGCCCCCGCGCTCGCGCCTCAGGCCTTGCTGCTCTTGTAGCCCCGGCCCCACTGGAGCCCCCAGCCGTACAGCCGGTCAAGCTCGGCCTGGAACCCGTACACGAACCTCACCTCGCGGCGCACGATCAGCTCGCCCTTGACCTTCTCGATGGAGAGGACCGCGCAGGAGCGGGCCTGCGGGTGCCGCTCGTCCAGCGGGATCTCGATCCTGGGCCCGGCGGTCGGGTAGAGGGTGACCAGGGCGTGGGTGCGGTCGAAGGCCGGGGTCTGGTCGTAGATGTAGACGAAGACCAGCAGCCGCTTGATCTCGTCGGCGTGGTCGAGGTTGATGTAGAGGGTCTCCCCCGAGCCCGAGCCGAACCGGTCGTCGCCGCTGAGCTTCACGTACGGCGGGTCGTTGAGGTCGCCGAGCAGGTTGCCCAGGGGCTGCACGGCGCCCCGGGTGCCGTCGGTCAGCTCGTAGAGGCAGCCCATGTCCAGGTCCACGTTGACCATGCCCTGGGTGTGGGCCTGCACGATGTCGGGTTTGAAGAGTTTGAACGGGTGCCGGAAGAGCTGCCCGCTCTGGCCGGAGCGGCCGCCGAAGTCGGAGGTGCGCATCCGCCAGGAGAGGTTCACGCGCATGTTGCCGTGTACGGCCTGCTGTTTGGTGAGCGACACCGTCGGTTGCCGCTTGGTGAGCTCGATGGCGTTCGACGAGGCGTTGCCCGAGTCGAAGCCCATGGCGCGAGCGCCCCTGATCCCGTCGAAGAACCCCATGTTCCAACCCCCCAGGTCGGTCCGTGCAGCGGAGAATGCGGCGGGGGGGGGGGGGGGGGGGGGGGGGGGGGGGGGGGGGGGGGGGGGGGGGGGGGGGGGGGGGGGGGGGGGGGGGGGGGGGGGGGGGGGGGG
>NZ_JBVJWV010000046.1:18803-43642 GCF_055602105.1 Streptomyces sp. NPDC037421 | reverse complement strand
GGTCAGGGCAACTACGCGGCGGCCAACGCCTGCCTGGACGCGCTGGCCGAACAGCGGCGCGCCGACGGACTGCCCGCCACCTCCATCGCCTGGGGAGCCTGGGGGGACAGCGGCCTCGCCACCGGATCCGACGCCGTTACCGCCCGCATGCGCCGCGGCGGCCTCCTGCCGATGACCCCCGACCTGGCCATCGCCGCACTCCAGCAGGCACTGGACCGCGACGAGACCACCCTCGTGGTCGCCGGCGTCGACTGGGAGCGCTTCGCGGCGGCCTTCGTCACCGGCCGCCCCAGCCCGCTCCTGACGGGCGTACCCGAGGCTCGTACCGTATTCGCGGCCCTGGAGGACGGCCGGGCCACCGGCACCTCCCTGCGGGACACCCTCCCCGGCCTGCCCGCCGAGGCGCAGGAACGGGTCCTGCTCGACCTGGTCCGAACCCACGTGGCCGCCGTCCTCGGACACGGCACCCCACACGAGGTCGCCCCCGGACGGGCCTTCCGCGAGTCGGGGTTCGACTCCCTGACGGCCGTCGAGCTGCGCAACCGGCTGAGCACGGCCACCGGCCTGGCCCTGCCCGCCACCGTGGTCTTCGACCACCCCAACCCGGCCGCGCTCGCCGGCCACCTGCGCTCCGAGCTGTGCGGGAAAGCCGGCGCGGACGGCCCGTCCGTGCTGGAGGAGTTCGCCCGGTTCGAACGCGCACTGACCCGGGTCGAGCCCGGCACCGGCGACCACACCAAGATCATGCAACGGCTCGAGGCCCTGCTGGCGCAAGGCCGGGAAGCCTCCGGCCACCCGGACCGCGCCGCCGGCGCCGACCAGTACGAAGCGGCGACCGACGACGAACTGTTCGGCCTGCTCGGCGAGAAGTTCGGCATCTCATGAGCGACGCCACCCGCCCCGCCGCCGCCCGCCCCTCCGCCAGGGAGAACCCTCACGTGTCCAATGAAGAAAGACTCCGCCACTTCCTCAAGCGCGTCTCGGCCGAGCTGGAGCAGACCCGGGAACGCCTGCGCGAGAGCGAGAACCGGGACGGCGAGCCGATCGCCGTCGTGGCCATGAGCTGCCGGTTCCCCGGCGGGGTCCAGAACCCCGAAGACCTGTGGCGGCTGCTCGTCTCGGGCGGCGACGCCCTGTCCGGCTTCCCCACCGACCGCGGCTGGGACCTGGCGGGCCTGCTCTCCGACGACCCGGAGCAGGCCGGTGCCTCCCACGCCCGCCAGGCCGGATTCCTCGAGGGCGCGGGCGAGTTCGACGCCGCCTTCTTCGGGATCTCGCCGCGCGAGGCCCTCGCCATGGACCCCCAGCAGCGGCTGCTGCTGGAGACCTCCTGGGAGGCCTTCGAGCGCGCCGGGATCGCCCCGGACACCCTGCGCGGCAGCCGGACCGGCGTCTTCGTCGGCACCAACGGGCAGGACTACACCCCCGTGGCCGTCCACTCCGCCGACGACCTGGCCGGGCACATCATGACCGGCAACGCCGCCAGCGTGCTCTCCGGCCGCCTCTCCTACGTCTACGGGCTCCAGGGTCCCGCCGTCACCGTCGACACCGCCTGCTCCGCCTCCCTCGTCGCCCTGCACCTCGCCGCACAGGCGCTGCGGCGCGGCGAATGCGAGCTGGCCCTCACCGGCGGGGCCACCGTCATGTCGACACCGACCCTGTTCGCGGAGTTCAGCCGCCAGGGCGGCCTGGCCCGCGACGGCCGCTGCAAGGCCTTCGCGGCGGCCGCGGACGGCACCGGCTGGGGCGAGGGCGCGGGCATGCTGCTGCTGGAGCGGCTTTCCGACGCCCGCCGCAACGGCCACCCCGTCCTCGCGGTGATCCGCGGCTCCGCCGTCAACCAGGACGGGGCCTCCAACGGCCTCACCGCCCCCAACGGCCCCGCCCAGCAGCGCGTCATCGAACTGGCCCTCGCCAACGCCCGTCTGACGCCCGAACAGGTCGACGCGGTCGAGGCGCACGGCACCGGCACCACCCTCGGCGACCCCATCGAGGCGCAGGCCCTGCTGGCCACGTACGGGCAGAACCGCCCGGCCGACCGGCCGCTGCGGC
The DNA here is from genome assembly GCF_055602105.1 of Streptomyces sp. NPDC037421. Lineage (NCBI taxonomy): Bacteria > Bacillati > Actinomycetota > Actinomycetes > Kitasatosporales > Streptomycetaceae > Streptomyces > Streptomyces sp. NPDC037421. The sequence goes on along the minus strand of NZ_JBVJWV010000046.1, from coordinate 41,590 downwards.
TCGGGTCGGTCAAGTCCAACATCGGTCACACGCAGGCCGCCGCCGGTGTGGCGGGCGTCATCAAGATGGTCCAGGCGATCCGCAACGGCGTCCTGCCGCGCACCCTGCACGTGGACGAGCCCACGCCCCAGGTCGACTGGTCGGCCGGCTCCGTGCGGCTGCTGACCGAGAACCTCGACTGGCCGGCGCCCGACGGGCAGCCGCGCCGCGCCGGCGTCTCCTCGTTCGGCATCAGCGGCACCAACGCCCACGTCCTCCTGGAAGAGCACACGCCCGACGCCGAGCCGTCCGCGCACCACGACCGGACCCCCGCGACCGGAGCGGCCCCCGCCGGCTCCGCGGCCCCCGCCGCCGAGCCCCCCGTCCTCGCGGTGCTCTCCGCCCGAGAGGACGAGGCGCTGCGCGAACAGGCCGCCCGCCTCCACGCCCACCTGGAGGCCGGCCCGCACCTGTCCCCCCGCGACGTGGCGCACTCCCTCGCCACCACCCGGGCCACCCTCGACCGCCGCGCCGCCGTCGTCGCCGACGGCCGCGACGCCCTCCTGAAGGGGCTGGCGGCGCTCGCCGACGGCACCCCGGACCCCGGCGTCCGGCACGGCAGCGCCACCCCCGGCGGGCTGGCCTTCCTGTTCACCGGCCAGGGCGCCCAGCGCGCCGGCATGGGGGACGAGCTGTACGCGGCGTTCCCCGTCTTCGCACGGGCCTTCGACGCGGCCTGCGCCGCGCTGGACCCACACCTGGACCGCCCGCTGCGGCAGGTGGTGAGCGGCGAGGCGGAACTCCTCGACCGGACCCGCTACACCCAGGCCGGGCTGTTCGCCCTGGAGGTGGCGCTGTACCGCCTCTTCGAGTCCTGGGGCGTACGCCCCGACTTCCTCCTCGGCCACTCGGTCGGCGAGCTGGCCGCCGCCCACGTGGCCGGCGTGCTCACCCTCCCCGACGCCGCCACGCTGGTCGCCGCCCGCGGCCGGCTGATGGAGGCGCTGCCCGAGGGCGGGGCGATGGTCTCCGTCCAGGCGGCCGAGGACGAGGTGCGCGCCCTGCTGACGGCCGGCGTCGACATCGCCGCGGTGAACGGCCCCCGCGCGGTGGTCGTCTCCGGCCCCGAGGACGCGGTCTCGCGGACCGCCCGCCTCCTGGAGACCGCGGGCCACCGCACGAAGCGGCTCAACGTCAGCCACGCCTTCCACTCGTCGCTGATGGAGCCGATGCTCGCCGAATTCGGCCGCATCGCGCGGACGCTCACCTTCCACCAGCCGTCCGTCCCGATCGTCTCGAACGTCACCGGACGCACCGCCGACCCGGCCGAGCTCGCCGGGCCCGAGTACTGGGTCCGGCACGTGCGCGCGGCCGTCCGGTTCCACGACGGCATGCGCCACCTGGAGGCCCAGGGCGTACGCCGCTTCGTCGAGCTCGGCCCCTCCGGCGTGCTGGCCGCCGCCGGACAGGCCTGCGTGAACGGCCCGGACCCCGTCCTCGTACCGGCCCTGCGCCGCGACCGGCCCGAGCAGGAGACCGTCACCGCCGCCCTGGGCGAGCTGTTCGTGCACGGCACCGCCCCGGACTGGACCGGGGTCTTCGCCGGGCACCCCGTACGCCGGGTGCCCCTGCCGACCACGGCGTTCCGGCGCACCCGCTTTTGGGCCCGCCCCGGCGAGACCCCCGGCGGGCCCGCCGCCACCGCCCAGGACCCCGCCGCCGGCCTCCAGTACCGCATCGAGTGGCAGCCGCTCGCCACCCCCGCCGCCACCGTCCCCGAGGGGACCTGGCTCGTGGCCGGCCCGCTCCCGCAGGAGCTCGACCTGGTCACCGGGGCGCTCGCCGCCCGGGGCGCCACCCCCGCCCGCCTGGACCTGACCCCCGGCACGGACCACGACCGCGAGACCCTGACCGTCCGCCTGCTCACGGCCCTGGCCGCCGCCGACGGCTGCGCGGGCGTCCTGCTCCTGCCCGCCGCGCCCGGCGACCCCGGCCTGGACGCGGCCCTCCGGCTGCACCAGGCCCTCGGAGACGCCGGAATCACCGCACCGCTGTGGTGCGCCACCCGCGGCGCGGTCTCCACCGGCCCCGGCGACCGGCCCGCCGACCCCGGCCAGGCACAGGTCTGGGGCCTGGGCCGGGCCGCGGCCCTGGAAACCCCCACCCGCTGGGGAGGGCTCGTCGACCTCCCCGGCGAGCTCGACGCCCCCGCGCTCGACCGGCTCGCCACCCTCCTGCTGGCCGGCGCCCCCGCCGGGACCGGCGCCGAGGACCAGCTGGCGATCCGCCCCACCGGCATCCTCGCCCGCCGGCTGGTCCGCGTACGCAGGGCCTCGGCCGCCGTCACGCCCTGGCGCCCCTCCGGCACCGTCCTGGTCACCGGCGGCACCGGCGCCCTCGGCGGCCACATCGCCCGCTGGCTCGCCGCGTCGGGCGCCGAACACCTGGTCCTCACCAGCCGCCGGGGCGAGCGGGCACCCGGCGCACGCGAACTCGCCGCCGAACTCACCGCGACGGGCACCCGCGTGACCATCGAGGCGTGCGACGCGGCCGACCGGGACGCGCTCGCGGCCGTGCTCGACGCGATCCCCGCCGAACTCCCCCTGACCGCGGTGGTGCACACCGCCGGCATCCTCGACGACGGCGTCATCGAGTCCCTCACCCCCGAACGGTTCGCGGCGGTCCTGCGCCCCAAGGCCGACGCGGCCCGCAACCTGCACGAACTCACCGCCGGCCTGGACCTGTCGGCGTTCGTCCTCTTCTCCTCCTTCGCCGGCGCGGTCGGCGGCGCCGGACAGGCCAACTACGCGGCCGCCAACGCCTTCCTGGACTCCTTCGCCGACCAGCGCCGCGCCGACGGGCTGCCCGCCACCGCCGTGGCCTGGGGCGCCTGGGCCGAAGGCGGCATGGCCGAGGACGAGGCGGCCGTCGGCGAGCGCCTGCGCCGCCACGGCATCCGCCCGATGCGCCCCCGGCACGCCATCGAGGGACTCCAGCAGGCCCTGGACCACGGCGACGCCTGCCTGGCGGTGGCCGACATCGACTGGGCCCTGTTCGCACCCGGCTTCACCACGGTCCGGCCCAGCCCGCTGCTCACCGGGATCGAGGAAGCCCGCCCCCGCACCACCGGGGAACCCGACTGGCGCGAACGCATCACCCTGCTCCCGGACGCCGAACGCGCCGCCGCCCTGCTGGACCTCGTACGCACCCAGGCGGCGGCCGTCCTCGGACACGGCGGCCCCGAGGCGGTCACCCCCACCCAGCCCTTCCGGGAACTCGGCTTCGACTCCCTCACCGCCGTCGACCTGCGCAACGTCCTCGGCGTCCGCACCGGGCTGAACCTCGCCACGACCGTGGTCTTCGACCACCCCAGCCCCCAGGCCCTCGCCGAGCACCTCGACGCCGAACTCGGCGGCACCGCCGCCGCCCGCGTCCTCGCCGACCTCGACCGGATCGAGGACGCCCTCGCGGTCCTCGACGCCGACGTACGGGCGGAGGTCGCGACCCGCCTCCAGAGCCTGCTGGCCCGCGCCGGCGCGGGATCCGGACCCGGCTCCGGCCCGGACGAAGAAACGGGTGCCGACACCCGACCGACCTTGGACACGGCGGACGACCTTTTCGCCTACATCGACCAGAAATACGGGACCCGCTGACATGGTGAACGAGACCAAGCTCCTGGAATACCTCAAGCGGGTCACGGCCGACCTGGACGAAGCGAACCGGCGTCTGAAGGACGCCGAGGACCTCAGCCACGAGCCGATCGCGATCGTCGGCATGGGCTGCCGCTTCCCCGGCGGCGTGCACTCCGCCGAACAGCTGTGGACCCTCCTCGCCGACGGCACCGACGCGCTCGCCCCCTTCCCCGACGACCGGGGCTGGGACCTCGCCGCGCTCTACGACCCGGACCCCGACCGGGCCGGCACCAGCTACGTCCGTGAGGGCGGCTTCCTCGCCGGCGCCGCCGACTTCGACCCCGCCTTCTTCGGCATCAGCCCGCGCGAGGCCCGCGCCATGGACCCCCAGCAGCGACTGCTGCTGGAGGTCGCCTGGGAGGCCCTGGAGCGTTCCGGCCTCGACCCGGCCGCCCTGCGCGGCAGCCGGGCCGGCGTCTTCGTCGGCACCAACGGCCAGGACTACGGCACCCTGTTCGGCTCGACCCCGGAAGAGGGCCTCGAAGGCTACATCGGCACCGGCAACGCGGCGAGCGTGCTCTCCGGCCGGCTGTCCTACGCACTCGGTCTCGAAGGCCCCGCGGTCACCGTCGACACGGCCTGCTCGTCCTCCCTGGTGTCGCTGCACCTGGCCGCCGAGGCGCTGCGCCGCGGCGAATGCGCCCTGGCCCTCGCCGGCGGCGCCACGGTGATGGCCACCCCCCGGGTCTTCGTCGAGTTCAGCCGGCAGCGCGGGCTCGCCGCCGACGGCCGCTGCAAGCCCTTCGCCGCCGCCGCGGACGGCACCGGCTGGGGCGAGGGCGCGGGCCTGCTCGTCCTCGAACGGCTCTCCGACGCCCGGCGGGGCGGCCGCCCCGTCCTCGCGGTCCTGCGGGGCTCGGCGGTCAACCAGGACGGCGCCTCCAACGGGCTCACCGCCCCCAACGGCACCGCCCAGCAGCGCGTCATCCGCCAGGCCCTGGCCAACGCCCGGCTGTCCCCGGACATGGTCGACGCGGTCGAGGCCCACGGCACCGGCACCAGGCTCGGCGACCCCATCGAGGCGCACGCCCTGCTCGCCACGTACGGCCGCAAGCGCACCGCCGACCGGCCGCTGTGGCTGGGCTCGGTCAAGTCGAACCTGGGCCACACCCAGGCCGCGGCGGGCGTCGCCGGCGTGATGAAGATGGTCCTCGCCATCCAGCACGGCACCCTGCCCAAGACCCTGCACGTGGACGAGCCGACGCCGCACGCGGACTGGTCGGCGGGCGGCGTACGCCTGCTGACCGAACCCACGCCCTGGCCCGAGACGGGCGAACCGCGCCGCGCCGGCGTGTCGGCCTTCGGCGTCAGCGGCACCAACGCCCACCTGATCGTCGAGCAGGCCGCCCCCGAGGACGCCCGGCCCCAGGACCGGACGCACGAGCCGCGGGCGCCGCGCACCGCCGCCGCGCCGTGGCTGCTGTCGGCCCACACCCCCGAGGCGCTGCGCGCGCGGGCCGCCCAGCTCCGCTCGTACGCACAGGACCACCCGGAGCTGGACCCCGCCGACCTGGCCCACTCCCTGTCCCTGCCGACGCCCTTCGCCCACCGGGGCGTGGTGCCGGGCACCGACCGGGAGGAACTCGTCGAGGGCGTTGCCTCCGGCGGGAAGTTCGCGTTCCTGTTCTCGGGTCAGGGTGCGCAGCGTCCGGGCATGGGCCGTGAGCTGTACGAGGCCCAGCCGGTGTTCGCGGCGGCCTTCGACGAGGTGTGCGCCCACTTCGACCTCCCCCTCAAGGACCTCGTCTTCGGCGGCGGCGAGGAGATCCACCGCACCGAGAACACCCAGCCGGCCCTCTTCGCGGTCGAGGTGGCCCTGTACCGGCTGGCGGAGTCCTTCGGTCTGCGCCCGGACTTCGTGGCGGGTCACTCGATCGGTGAGATCGCGGCCGCGCACGTCGCCGGTGTCCTCTCGCTCGCCGACGCGGCCCGGCTGGTGGCGGCCCGTGGTGCGCTGATGGGAGCCCTGCCCGAGGGCGGGGCGATGGTCTCGGTCCGTGCCACCGAGGACGAGGTCCGCCCGCTGCTGTCGGCCGATGTGGGCGTCGCGGCGGTCAACGGGCCGGAGTCCGTGGTGATCTCGGGCGCCGAGGACGCCGTTCTCGACGTGGCCGCGAAGCTGGCGGAACAGGGCCGCAAGACCAAGCGGCTGACGGTCTCGCACGCCTTCCACTCGCCGCTGATGGAGCCGATGCTGGAGGCGTTCCGCGAGGTCGCCGGGACCCTGGCCTACGCGACGCCGTCCATTCCGGTCGTCTCCAACGTCACCGGCGGGCAGATCACCGCGTTCACGGCCGACTACTGGGTCGAGCACGTCCGGGCCGCCGTCCGCTTCGGTGACGGCGTCGCCCACCTCGCCGGAGAGGGCGTCACCCACTTCCTGGAGCTGGGCCCGCAGGGGGTCCTGGCCGCCATGGCGGGGGAGTCCCTTCCCGACACCTTCTCCGGACTCCTCACCCCCGTCCTGCGCAAGGACCGCCCCGAACCCGAGGCCTTCCTCGGCGCCCTCGCCGAAGCCTGGACCCGCGGCCTGCCCGTCGACTGGCAGCCCCTGCTCTCCGGCCGCCGCGTCGACCTGCCCACGTACCCCTTCCAGCGGCAGCGCTACTGGCCCGCGACGACCGCGCCCGGCGACGTGGCCGCCGCCGGCCTGGGACCGGCCGACCACCCCCTGCTCGGCGCCATGGTGACCCTCGCCGAGGCGGACCAGGTGCTGTTCACCGGCCGTCTCTCCCTGCGGACCCACCCCTGGCTCGCCGACCACGCCGTCCTGGGCACCGTGTTCGTCCCCGGCACCGCCTTCGTGGAGCTGGCCGTCCGCGCCGGCGACCAGGTCGGCTGCGCCCGCCTCGAAGAACTCACCATCGAGGCGCCGCTGGTCCTCCCCGAACAGGGCGCGGTCCAGCTCCAGGTCGGCGTCGGACCCGCTGACGCGGACGGCCGCCGCTCCCTGACCTTCCACTCCCGCCACACCGACGAGCCGTGGACCCGGCACGCCACCGGCACCCTGACGGCCGGCCCCTCCCCGGCCGCCGCCCCGCCCGCCGGCCCCGACCTGAGCGAATGGCCCCCCGCAGGCGCCGAGCCGGTGTCCGTCGAGGGGCTCTACGACCACCTCGTCGAGGTCGGCTTCGGCTACGGGCCCGCCTTCCAGGGGCTGCGGGCGGCCTGGCGCCGCGGCGACGAAGTGTTCGCCGAGGTACGGCTGCCGGCGGAAGCCGAAGCCGCCCGCTTCGGCCTGCACCCCGCCCTGCTGGACGCCGCCCTGCACGCCGTCGGGCTCGGCGACTTCGTCACCGACGGCGCCGCGAGCCTCCCGTTCTCCTGGCGCGGCGTGGCCCTCCACGCGTCCGGCGCCCCGGCGCTGCGCGTACGGCTGTCACCGGCCGGCCCCGACAGCGTGTCCCTGGACGCCGCCGACCAGACGGGTGCCCCGGTGGCCACCGTCGAGGCGCTCGCCCTGCGCCCGGCCGCGGCACAGCGCACGCACCGGCACCGCGACTCCCTCTTCCGCGTCGACTGGACCGCCCTGCCCCTGCCCGCCGCCTCCGGGCAGCCGGCCGGTGCACCGGCGCGCTGGATCGCCTCGGCCGCCGACCTGGCCGCGCTGGACACCGTCCCCGACGCCGTGTTCGTCCGCTGCCCCCGCACCGACGGCGACCTCGTCCCCGCAGCCCACACCGGTGCGCACCGCGTCCTGGAACTCCTCCAGGCATGGCTCGCCGACCCCCGGTGCGCCTCCTCGCAGCTGGTCCTGGTGACCCGCGGCGCCCTGGCCGTCCGGCAGGGAGAGACGGTCCGCGACCTCGGCCAGGCGCCGCTGTGGGGCCTCGTCCGGTCGGCGCAGGCCGAGAACCCGGGCAGCTTCCGCCTGATCGACGTCACCGGCCCGGACGACACCCCGGACGCCTCCGCCGCACTGAGCGCCCTCCTGACCCTCGACGAGCCGCAACTCGCGCTCCGCGACGGCACGTTGTACGCCCCCAGGCTGGGCCGTGTCCCCGCCCCCGCCGAGCCGCGGGCCTGGGACCCCGACGGCACGGTCCTGATCACCGGTGGCACCGGCGGCCTCGGCGCCCTGCTGGCCCGCCACCTGGTGGCCGAACACGGCGCACGCCACCTCGTGCTGGCCGGCCGGCGCGGCCCGGCCGCCGAGGGCGCCGGCGAACTCGCCGCCGGACTCACCGCGGCCGGCGCCCACGTGCGGATCGAGGCCTGCGACGTCGGCGACCGCGCCGACCTGGCGCGGCTGCTCGCCCGGATCACCGCCGAACGGCCGCTGACGGCTGTCGTGCACGCGGCCGGCGTCCTCGACGACGGCGTGATCGGCTCGCTGGCACCCGACCGGCTGGACACCGTACTGCGCCCCAAGCTCGACGCGGCCTGGCACCTGCACGAGCTGACGCGGGAGGCCGACCTGGCGGCGTTCGTGCTGTTCTCCTCGGCCGCCGGCGTCTTCGGCGCCCCCGGCCAGGCCGGCTACGCCGCCGCGAACGCCTTCCTCGACGCCCTCGCCCAGCACCGCACCGCCCAGGGCCTCAGCGCCGTGTCCCTGGCCTGGGGCCTGTGGGCGGAGGGCGGCGGCATGGGCGGGCGACTGGCCGGCAACGACAGCCGGCGCATCACCGGCTCCGGCGTCGGCGCACTGTCCGCCGCCGACGGTCTGGAACTCTTCGACCTCGCGGGCGGCCTCGACGAGCCCCTGCTCGTCCCCGCCCGCCTGGACCTCAACCCGCCGACGGGCGCGGCGCGGAACGCCACGCCCCCCGCACTGCTGCGCGGCCTCGTCCGCGGACCGGCCCGCAGGGCGGCCGCGTCCGGCCCGTCCACCCCGCGGACCCAGTGGACCGGACGGCAGCTCGCCGAGCTGGTCCGTACGCACGTCAGCGCCGTACTGGGCCACGCGAGCGCGCAGGCGGTCGACCTCGGCCAGGCGTTCACCGAGCTCGGCTTCGACTCCCTCACCGCGGTCGAACTCCGCAACCGGCTCACCACCGAGACGGGCCTGCGGCTCTCGGCTACCCTCATCTTCGACTACCCCACCCCGGCCGCCCTCGTGGAGCACCTGAGTGCCGGACTGGGCGGGGCACCGGCCGCCGACGCCACCGCACCGGCCGCCGTCGCCCCCGGCACCGACACCGAGGACCCCGTCGCGATCGTCGGCATGAGCTGCCGCTACCCCGGCGGAGTGCGCTCGCCGGAGGACCTGTGGCAGCTGGTGGCCGCGGGCGGCGACGGCATCGCGGCGTTCCCCACCGACCGCGGCTGGGACCTGGACGGCCTCTTCGACGCCGACCCCGACGCGGCCGGCCGCTCGTACGTCAGCGAAGGCGGCTTCCTCTACGACGCCGCCGAGTTCGACGCCGGCTTCTTCGGGATCTCGCCCCGCGAGGCCCTCGCCATGGACCCCCAGCAGCGGCTCCTCCTGGAAACCGCCTGGGAGGCCTTCGAACGGGCCGGCATCGACCCGACGTCCGTGCGCGGCACCGCCACCGGCGTGTTCGCCGGCGTCATGTACCACGACTACGCCTCCCGCCTGGGCGAGGTCCCCGAGGGCATCGACGGCTACCTCAGCACCGGCAACGCCGGCAGCGTCCTGTCCGGCCGCATCTCCTACGTCCTCGGCCTGGAGGGCCCGGCCGTCACCGTCGACACCGCCTGCTCGTCCTCCCTCGTCGCCCTGCACCTCGCCGCCCAGGCCCTGCGGTCCGGCGAGTGCACGATGGCCCTGGCCGGCGGCGCGACCGTGATGGCCACCCCCAACACGTTCGTGGAGTTCTCCCGGCAGCGCGGCCTGTCCTTCGACGGCCGCTGCAAGTCCTTCGCCGCGGCCGCCGACGGCACCGGCTGGGGCGAGGGCGCGGGCATGCTCCTGCTGGAGCGGCTCTCCGACGCCCGCCGCAACGGCCACCGCGTCCTGGCCGTCATCCGGGGCTCCGCCGTCAACCAGGACGGCGCCTCCAACGGGCTCACCGCCCCCAACGGCCCCTCCCAGCAGCGCGTCATCCGCCAGGCCCTCGGCAACGCCGGCCTGAGCGTCCGGGACGTCGACGCCGTCGAGGCCCACGGCACCGGCACCAAGCTCGGCGACCCGATCGAAGCGCAGGCCGTGCTCGCCACGTACGGGCAGGACCGGCCCGCGGACCAGCCGCTGTGGCTGGGCTCCCTCAAGTCCAACATCGGCCACACCCAGGCCGCCTCCGGCGTCGGCGGCGTCATCAAGATGGTCGAGGCGATGCGCCACGGCCTCCTGCCCCGCACCCTCCACGTCGACGAGCCCACCCCGCACGTCGACTGGACGGCCGGCGGCGTACGCCTGCTGACCGAGCCCGTGCCGTGGCCCGAGACCGGACGGGCCCGCCGCTCCGGCGTGTCCTCGTTCGGGGTCAGCGGCACCAACGCCCACGTCATCGTGGAACAGGCCCCCCTCGACGAGGCCGCCGCCCCCGGGCCCGCCCCCCGGCCGGCCCCCGCACCGGGCACGGCACTGCCGTGGGTGCTGTCCGCCAAGACCGACGAAGCCCTGCGCGACCAGGCCCGCAACCTCCTCGCCGCCCTGGAGGGCCTGACCGCGCCGCGCTCCCCCGGGGACGGCCCCCACCACCCCCTCGCCGACATCGGCGGCTCCCTCGCGTCCTCCCGCGCCGCCCTGGAGCACCGGGCCGCCGTGGTGGCCGACGACCCCGCCGCCTTCGCCGAGGGGCTGGCGGCCCTGGCCGCCGGCGAGCCCTCCCCGCGCCTGCTGAGAGGATCGTCGCGCACCGCCGCGAAGGCCGTGTTCGTCTTCCCCGGCCAGGGCTCCCAGTGGGCGGGCATGGCCCACGAACTGCTCGGCTCCTCACCGGTGTTCGCCGACCGGCTGGCCGCCTGCGAACGGGCCCTCGCGCCCTACGTGGACTGGTCGCTGCGCGAAGCCCTCGCCGACGAGGCCGCCCTGGCCCGGGTCGACGTGGTCCAGCCCGCCCTGTGGGCGGTGATGGTCTCCCTCGCCGCGCTCTGGCGCTCCCACGGAGTCGAACCGGCCGCCGTGGTCGGCCACTCCCAGGGCGAGATCGCCGCCGCCTGCGTCGCCGGAGCGCTCACCCTCGACGACGCGGCCCGCGTCGTCGCCCTGCGCAGCAAGGCCCTCCTGGCCCTCTCCGGCCGCGGCGGCATGGTCTCCCTGCCGCTGTCCCGCGAGGAGGCCGCCGCACACCTGGGCGAGCGGCTGTCGCTCGCCGCCGTCAACGGCCCCCGTTCCGTGGTGGTCTCCGGCGATCCCGAGGCGCTCGACGCGGTGCTCGCCGGCGTCGAGGGCGCCCGCCGGATCCCCGTGGACTACGCCTCCCACTCCGCCCACGTGGAGGAGATCCGTACGGACGTCCTGGACGCCCTCGCCGGGATCACCCCCCGCCCGGCCGAGATCCCGTTCCTGTCCACGGTCGACGCCGCCTGGCTGGACGGCACCGAACTGGACGAGCGGTACTGGTACCGCAACCTCCGCCAGAGCGTCCTGCTCGCCGACGTCACCGAAACCCTCGTCCACGAGGGCTACGGCGTGTTCATCGAGGTCAGCCCGCACCCCGTCCTCGTCCACGGCCTGCCCGACACCGCGCTGGGCTCCCTGCGCCGCGGCGACGGCGGCCCCGCCCGCTTCACGGCAGCCCTCGCCGAGGCGCACGTCCACGGAGTGCCGGTCGACTGGGACACCGTCTTCCCCGGCGCCCGGCGGGTCGACCTGCCCACGTACGCCTTCCAGCGCGAGCGGTTCTGGCTCGAAGGCGCCGATGCCGCGGGCGACATGGCCTCCGCCGGCCTGGACGAGGCCGGGCACCCCCTGCTCGGCGCGATGGTGACGGTCGCCGCCTCCGACGACCACCTCTTCACCGGCCGCCTGTCGGTGACCGCGCAGCCCTGGCTGGCCGACCACGCGGTGGCCGGCACGGTCCTGCTGCCCGGCACCGCCTTCGTGGAACTGGCCCTGCACGCGGGCCACCAGACCGGCCACGGCCACCTGGAGGAACTGACCCTGGAGGCCCCGCTGGTGCTGCCCGGGCGGGGCGGCGTCCAGGTCCAGCTCGCCGTGGGCCCGGCCGACCCGGACGGCCGGCGCACGGTCACCACGTACGCCCGCTCCGCCCGGGAAGACGGCGAACCCTGGACCCGCCACGCCACCGGCATCCTGTCCGCCACCCCCGCCGCCTCCCCGGTCCCCGCCGCCAGCGGCGGCGACTGGCCCCCGGCCGGAGCCGAACCCCTGGACCTGACCGGCTTCTACGACGGGCTCACCGACTCCGGACTCGGCTACGGGCCCGCGTTCCAGGGTCTGCGCGCGGCCTGGCGGCTCGGCGACGAGGTGTACGCCGAGGTCGGCCTCGACCGCGACCAGCAGGAGGAGGCGAGCCGCTTCGGCCTCCACCCGGCCCTCCTCGACGCCGCCCTGCACGCCGTGGGCCTCGGCTCCTTCCTCGACGGCCCCGGCGTCCGCCTCCCCTTCTCCTGGAACGGCGTCCGCCTGCACACGGCCGGCGCGCGCGACCTGCGCGTCCGGCTGAGCCCCGCGGGCGGGGACGCGGTCTCCCTCACCGTCACCGACACGGCCGGCTCGCCGGTGGCGACCGTCGACTCCCTGGCCCTGCGCCCGGTGGCCACCGAACACCTCGCGCACCGGGACTCCCTGTTCGCGCTGGACTGGGTCGCGGCCCCGGCGGGCGGGCCCCTGCCCGCGGGCACGGTGTGCGAGGTGGACACCTCCGCCGGCGTGCGCGCGGCCGTGGGCCAGGCCCTGGAGGTGCTCCAGGACTCCCTCGCGGGTGCGGGGGAGGAGCGTGTGGTGTTCGTGACCCGTGGGGCCGTGGGTGATGGCGCCGGTGACCTGGCGGGTGCGGCGGTGTGGGGTCTGGTGCGCTCGGCGCAGTCGGAACACCCGGGCCGTTTCCACCTCCTGGACCTGGACGGGGCCGTGGCCGCGGCGCCGTACCTGACCTGCGCGGAGCCGCAGGCGGCGGTGCGCCAGGGAGTGGTGCGGGTTCCGCGCCTGTCCCGGGCCTCCGGCGACCCCGCCTCCGGCGGCCTGTCCTTCGCCGAGGGCGGCACGGTCCTGATCACCGGCGGCACCGGAACCCTGGGCCGGGCCGTGGCCCGACACCTGGTGACGGAACACGGTGTCCGCCACCTGCTCCTGGCGAGCCGTTCCGGCGGGGCCGCGGACCTGGTGGCGGAACTGGCCGGGCTGGGGGCCGTCGCGACGGCCGCCGCCTGCGACGCGGCCGACCGTGAGGCCCTGGCCGCCCTGCTGGCCGCGATCCCGGCCGCGCACCCCCTCACCGCCGTGATCCACACCGCGGGGGTCCTCGACGACGGGGTGATCGAGTCCCTCACGCCCGGGCGTTTCGACGCGGTGCTGCGCCCGAAGGCGGACGCGGCCTGGAACCTCCACGAACTCACCGCCGGCCTGGACCTGTCGGCGTTCGTCCTCTTCTCCTCCGCCTCGGGTCTGCTCGGTGCCCCCGGCCAGGGCAACTACGCCGCCGCCAACGCCTACCTGGACGCCCTCGCGCAGTACCGGCGCTCCCTGGGCCTGCCCGGCATCTCCCTCGCCTGGGGCCTGTGGGCCGAACGCAGCGGCATGACCGGCGCCCTCGACGCCGGCGACGTCGACCGCATCAACCGCGGCGGCATCGCCCCCCTCGCCACCGAGGAGGCCCTCGCGCTCCTGGACACGGCCCCCACCCTCGACCGGGCCCTGGCGGTGCCGATCCGCCTGGACCTGCCCGCCCTGCGCGGCCGCGCCCGGCACGAGGCGCTCCCGCCCCTGCTGCACGGCCTGGTGCCGGCCCCGCTCCGGCGGACGGCGGGCGCCCCGTCCGCCGTACCCGTCCTCGACCCGGAGGACCTGCTGGCCCTCGTACGGGCACACACGGCCACCGTCCTCGGCCACAGCTCCGCCGACCGGATCGAACCGGACCGGAAGTTCCTGGAGTTGGGCTTCGACTCGCTGACCTCGGTGCGCCTGCGCGGCAGCCTCAACACCGCAACCGGCCTGAGGCTGTCCGCCACGGCCGTCTTCGACCACCCGACCCCCGCCGACCTCGCCGACCACATGCGCGGCGAACTCGCGGCGGCCGGCACCCCGCAGACGCGGGAAGCCGTTCGGCAGCCCGCCCCGGCGCAGCCCATCGCCGCGCTCTACCGGCAGGCCTGCGCGGACGGCAAGGTCAAGGAGGCCACCGACCTGCTCGTCGCGGCCTCCCTGCTGCGCCCGTCCTTCACCGCGGACGGCACGGACGAGGCCCCGGCACCGGTCACCCTGTCCGGCGGCACCGGCGGGTCCGGCGGTCCGGCGCTGATCTGCCTGCCCTCGGTCACCGCGCTCTCCAGCCCCCACCAGTTCGCCCGCTTCGCCGCGCCCTTCCGCGAGCACCGGGACGTCCACGTCCTCCCGCTCCCCGGCTACGGCGAGGGCGAGCCGCTGCCCGCCACCGCCGGCGCCCTCGTCGCGCACGTGGCCGCCGAGGTGCTGCGCCTCGCCGACGGCGCACCCTTCGCACTGGCCGGGTACTCCTCGGGCGGCTGGCTCGCCCAGGAGGTCACCGCCCACCTCGAACGCGGGGGCGCCGCACCCGCCGGGCTGGTGCTGCTCGACACGTTCCTGCCCGGCGACGCCGCCCAGCCCGCGTTCCGCTCCCGGATGACGGACGCCATGTTCGAACGGGAGGACGCCTTCGGCTGGATGACCGACCTCAGGCTCACGGCCATGGGCGGCTACTTCCGGCTCTTCCCGGACTGGCGGCCCGCCGCCACCGCCGTCCCGACGCTGCTCGTCAGAGCGGGCCGCTCCCTGGTCGACGGCGGGGGCCACCAGGCGTCCTGGCCGCTGCCCCACACGGCGGTGGACGTGCCGGGCGACCACTTCACGATGATGGAGGACGACGCGCAGGACGCGGCCGCCGCCGTCGACCACTGGCTGACGGAGACCGTGGCATGACGACCCGCACCGCACCGGCACCCCGCACCGGCCTCGGCCGCGACGTCTGGAAGGCCGCCACCGTCGTGATCGTGGGAGCGACGATGTCGTTCCTGGACTCGACGATCGTCAACGTCGCGCTCGACGCGCTCGGTACGGACTTCCGGGCGCCGCTGAACACCGTCCAGTGGGTGGTCACCGCCTACCTCCTGGCCGTCGCCGCGGTCATCCCGGTCTCCGGCTGGGCGGCCCGCCGCTTCGGTGCCCGCCGCACCTACGTGGCCGCGGTCGTCCTGTTCACCCTGGGCTCCGCGCTCTGCGCGGCCGCCCAGGACGCCGGACAGCTCATCGCCTTCCGCGCGGTCCAGGGCCTCGGCGGCGGGCTGATCATGCCCGTCGGGCAGATGATCCTGGCCCGCACGGCCGGGCCGGGGAACATGTCCCGGGTCATGGCGACGGTGGGCGTACCCATCGTGCTGGCCCCGGTCTTCGGCCCCTTCATCGGCGGACTGCTGCTGCACTACGCCGACTGGAGGTGGATCTTCCTGGTCAACCTGCCCGTGGGCGCCGCCGCCGTCCTGTGCGCCGTGTGCCTCCTGCCGGCCGACCGCCCCGAGGCGGCCGCGCCGCTGGACGTCCCGGGCCTGGCCGCGGTCTCCACCGGCATGGCCGTCCTCACCTACGGCCTGGGCAGCACCGGCACCGGATCCCTCACGGTGCCCCTGCTCGCCATCGCCACCGGTGCCGCCCTCCTCGTCCTCTTCACGATCCGCACCCTCAACACCGCCCACCCGCTCTTCGACATCCGCCTCTACCGCGACCGGGTCTACCGCGCCGCGTCCCTCACCACGTTCTTCCTCTCCATGGGCATGTACGCGGGCATGGTGCTGATGCCGCTGTACTTCCAGGACGTCCGGCACGAGGACCCGGTCACCACCGGCATGCTGCTGGTGCCGTCGAGCATCGGCGCGGCGGCGGCCACCTGGCTCTCGGGCCGGGCCGCCGAACGCCTCGGCACCGGCCGGACCGCCCTCGTCGGCGCCGGCCTCAGCCTGGCGGCGGCGGTGCCGTTCGTGTCCGTCGGCACCGACACGTCCTACGCGCTGATCGGGACGGCCATGACCGTCTCGGGCTTCGGCGCCGGCCTGTCCGTCATGCCAGCCATGACCACCGCGTTCCGCAGCCTCGACCCGCAGAAGATCAGCGACGCCTCACCGCAGCTGAGCATCCTGCAACGGCTCGGCGGTTCGCTCGCGACGGCGGTGCTCGTCACCGTCCTGCAGAGCGGCCTCGACGGTGCGGACGGCCGCCCGCACGAGAAGGCCTCCGCCTTCGCCGTCACCTTCGGATGGTCCCTGGCCCTCGCCGCCGTGGCCGCGCTGTCCGCCGTCCTGCTCGCCCGGGCCGGGCGCCGTCCGGCCGCCCCCGAACCCACCCGCTGAGGGGAATCCGCATGCCCGTCACGACAGAGCCCGCCCCCACGGAGACGAGGGCCCTCCTCACCCAGCTGGGCGAGGAGGTCCTGCTCCACCAGGTCGACGCCCTCGACGACCAGATCATCGCCCTGGTCGCCCACCGCGCCTCCCTCGTCAACGAGATCCAGCGCGACCGGACCGCCGCCGGCGGCCCCGGCACCCGCCTGTCCCGGGAAACCCAGGTCATCGCCCGGTACAGCAACAGCCTCGGCCGCCCCGGTGTGGAGCTGGCCCTCCTCCTGCTGAACCTGTGCCGCTACCGCGGCAGAGGCTCGGCGGCCGCCGCCCAGGCGGCCCGCCACTCCTGAACCCGCGGTGAGGGGCCGACGGCCACGTCGGCCCCCACCCACCCGGTGACCGGCCGCAGCCCGTGCAGCGCGTTGGTGACCCACACCTCGCGCCCGCTCAGGTCCGCCACCCGCACCCGGCTCCGCCGCACCGGGATCCCCAGTCCGCCGGCGCGCCGCACCACCCACGCCGCGGTCACCCCCGCCAGGACCGGCAGCCCGGGATCGACCACGCACAGCACGTCCCCGTCCCACCACACCAGGTTCGCCGTGGCCGTCTCCCGTACGACGCCGTCGTCGCCGACGAGCAGCGCGTCATCGGCGCCCGCCGCGACGGCCTGCGCCCGCAGCATCCCCAGCGCCCGCAGGTCCGGCCCCTTGCGCCGGGGCATGTGCCGCGGATCGTCGCCCCCGGCCCACAGCCGTACCGCGTCCGTCCGCGCGGGCGCCACCCGCACCCGCAGCTGCAACCGGCCGCCCACCAGCTCCACCCGGGGGAACCAGCACCCCCGCCGGGGCAGCGCCCGGGCGACGGCCTCCGCGAACCCCTCCAGTCCGGGCCCGCCCGCCCCGGCCACGGCCACGCCGAACCGCCGCCAGTGCGCGGACAGTTCCCGTACCCGCCCCTCCTCGACCAGCCAGGAGTCGGCCGCCGCCAACTCCCCGGCCGCCTCGCCCTCGACGAGCCCTTCCGGCCCGTACAGGAGGACCCGCTCCCCGCCTTCACCGGCACCCGCCGACCCCGTTCTCATGACGTGGAGCATAGAGCGCCGCACGCCCTCTTGCGTACACCGTACCCACTGTGCGTACAGTGTGCGCAGCACTGGAACGGTGTACGCGCCGAGTGGGCCTCATCAACGGGACACACCGACGAAGACGAAAGGGATCGACCCATGGAAACCAGGAACCCCCGCCGCTGGTGGATCCTGATCGTGCTGTGCCTGAGCTCACTGGTCCTGGTGGTCGACTCCATGGCCCTGACCGTCGCGGTGCCGTCCCTGACCACGGACCTCGGCGCGAGCGCGCAGGACACCCAGTGGATCCTCGACTCCTACATCCTGGTCTTCGCCGGGCTCCTGCTCACCTCCGGCAGCCTCAGTGACCGCTTCGGCCGGCGCCTGGTCATGCTGGTCGGGCTGGTCCTCTTCGGTGCGGCGTCACTGGCCGCGACCTACTGCTCCAACCCGGGCGAGGTGATCGCCGTACGCGTCGCGATGGGCGTCGGCGGCGCGCTCATCATGCCGTCCACCCTCTCCATCCTCATCACCGTCTTCGAGGAGGACGAGCGGCCCAAGGCCATGGCGGCCTGGGGCTCGGTCTCCATGCTCGGCCTGGTGGGCAGCCCGGTCCTCGGCGGCGTCCTGATCGACCACTTCTCCTGGCAGTCGATCTTCTTCATCAACGTCCCGGTCGTCGTCCTCGCCGTGATCGCCGCCCTCACCCTGATGCCCGAGTCCAAGGGCCCCTGGCAGAAGCCCGACCCGCTGGGCGCCGTCCTCTCCGCCGTCGGCATGACCGCCCTGGTCTGGTGGATCATCGAGATCCCCAAGCACGGCGCCTTCGAGGGCCGCTCCTCGCTCACCCTGGCCGTCGCCGTGGCCTGCCTCGCCGGCTTCGTGATCTGGGAGAACGTCACCGCCTCCCCGATGGTCCCGCTGGTGCTGTTCAAGAACCGCAACTTCAGCGGCGGTTCGCTCTCCCTGACCCTCGTCCAGATCGGCAACGGCGGCCTGCTGCTGGTCCTGACCCAGTACCTGCAGTTCGTCCTCGGCTACTCGCCCCTCAAGGCGGGCCTCGCCTTCGTCCCGCTCGCCGTGGCCGCCCTCATCGGCAACGGAGCGGGCGCCGGCCTCGCCTCCAAGGTGGGCAACCGCCCCCTGATCGTGAGCGGCATGATCGTGATGGCCGCCTCCTTCGCCCTGCTGACCACCGCCTCCCCCGACTCCGGCTTCACCGTCCCGGCGGTCGCCCTGGGCCTGCTCGGCCTCGGCGCGGGCGCGGCCATGCCGGCCGCCGTCGGCGCCCTGATGGCCACCATCCCCGAGGAGAAGGCGGGCGTCGGCTCGGCACTCAACGACACCATCGGGCAGGCCGGCAGCGCCCTCGGCATCGCGATCCTCGGCTCGCTCCTCGCCTCCGGGTTCGCCGCCGAGATGCCGGCCGGACTGCCCGAGCAGGCCAAGCACTCCATCGCCGGAGCCCTGGCCGTCGCCGGCGGGGACGAGGGCATGGTGCGCACGGCCCGCGAGGCCTTCGTCACCTCGATGTCGACGACCTTCACCATCAGCGCCGCCGCCATCCTGGCCGCCGCGGTCCTGGCCGTCCTGGTCATGCGGGACCGCAAGCAGGCCGAGCCCGCCGAGCCCGCCGCGTCCGAGCCCGCCGCCGCCTGACCTGCCCCGCCGCACCTGTGAAGAGGCCCGCGTCCCCCGCCGGGGGGCGCGGGCCCTTCGCGCACCGCGCGGCTCAGCGGCCGTGGTGGTCGGCCAGGGCCTCGGCCGCGGCCCGGTGGCCGACCGCGGCCAGCACCGGATTGGTGACCCGGTATTCGTGCTCGGCGGTGAGCCCGAAGCGCAGCGCCCAGCCCCGCCCCCGGGCCCACGTCGCGTCGTCCACCGCCGCCTCCTCGCGGAACGCGCCGCGGCTCCCGGCGGACAGCAGGGTCCAGGCCGCCATCATGTCGCAGGCCGGGTCTCCCACCCCCACGCCCCCGAAGTCGATGACGGCGCTGAGTCGCCCGCCCCTGCCCAGCAGATTGCCCGGCAGCAGGTCCCCGTGCAGCCAGACGGGCTCGCCCCGCCACTGCGGAAGGCGCAGGGTCGCCTCCCACGCGGCGGTCGCCGCGTCCGCGTCCACCGTGCCGTCCGCGCCCAGGCCCCTGATCGCGGCCCGGACCTCCGCATCGGCCGACCCCGCCGGCCCGCCCCGGAACGACGCGGGCGCGCCGGCCGTGTCCACCCGCCGCAGCGCCGCCACGAAGCGGCCCAGGTCCACGGCGGCCCCGTGCAGGTCGCCGACGGGCTCGTCGAAGAGGTCCTCCCCCTCCAGCCAGCGGTACACCGACCACCCGTACCCGAAGCCCTCACCCGGTACGCCCCTGCCCAGCGGAACCGGCACGGCCAGCGGCAGCCGGGGCGCCAGCAGCGGCAGCCACCGCTGCTCCCGGTCGACCTGGTGCGCCGAACCGGGGACCCGGGGCAGCCGTACGGCCATGTCGTCGCCCAGCCGGAACATGGCGTTGTCCGTGCCGGCGGAGCGGACCCGCTGGACCGGCAGGTGCGCCCACCGCGGGAACTGGGCGGCCACCAGCCGGGCGACGAGCGTCTCGTCCATGTCGATTTCGTCGGGGTGCATCTTCATCCGGGACATGGACCGGAAGCCTGGCACGGCACACCGGCCCGGTCAACATGGTTTGGCACAGCAGTTGCCAATTTTGGCAACATCGGATCAGTGCACCACCACGTGCTTCTTGGGCATGCTTCTCGGAAGATTCATGGCAAGGAAAATTGTCAGGTATTTGCCAGCCGTCGGCACCGCCGGATAGGCTTCCGCACAGCGCCGGGGCGCGCCGACGGCCGAGTTCCCACCGGAACGATTCCGAGAACCGATTGCGGGACCCATCCCTATGACATACGAGCCGTCCTTCGGGTCGCGCCTGAAGGCCCTGAGGCTGCAACGGGGCCTCTCCCAGACCGCCCTGGCCGGCGGGGAGATCTCCACGGGCTACCTGTCGCGCCTGGAGTCCGGCGCGCGGCAGCCCACCGAGCGGGTCATCGCCCACCTCGCCCGGCAACTCGGGGTGGACCGCCGGGCCTTCCAGGCCCCGCCGGCCGCCGGCAGCCCGCTGGCGCGGAGCCTGACCATCGCCACCTCGTGCGACGACGGTGACGACGACGAGGCCGTCGAAGAGCTCACCGCCGCCCTCGTCGCCTGCCCGGACGAGGCACCGCTGCTGCGCTGGCAGGCGCTGTGGCTGATCGCCCGCCACCGGCACCGCCGGGGCGGCCGCGCCGAGGAGCTGTCGAGCCTGGAGGAACTGGCCGCGATCGCGGACGCCCTCGGCCTCCCGGAACTGCAATGCCGCTCCAGGACCCAGCTCGCCCGCTGCCTGCGCGCCGCCGGCGAGGTCGCCCGCGCCCTCGAACTGGCCGTCAGCGCCCATCGGATGGCGCGGGAGGCCGGGCTCGGCGTGCCCGACACCGGGACCGCCCTGCTGGCGCTGGTCTCCGCCGAGGCCGAGGCCGGCCACCTGCCCGAGGCCCGCGCGCACGCCGAGGACCTGGTCGCGCTCGTGGCCGGCCGCTCCGACGCGCTGCGGGCCGAGGCGCTCTGGTCGGCGGCCACCGTCAGCTCCCGCCAGGGCGACGACGAGGCCGCCCATGCGTACCTCCGCCAGGCGCTGGAGGCCCTGGACAGCCGCGTCGACCCCGTGCTGTGGGCGCGGCTGCGCCTGGCCGCGGCCTCCCTGTACCTCCGGTCCCGGCCCGCCCTCACCGAGCGGGCCGGCGAGTGCCTGGCGCAGGCCGGGGCGGCGCTCTCCCTCGTCGGCACGCCCGTACAGCAGCAGGAACTGCTGGTGCTGCGGGCACACCTCGCGTTCGAGGAGGGCCGGTACGGGGACGCCCGCGCGGCCCACGACCTGCTGGACCGCGGGCGGCTCGTCCTGACCTTCCGGGACCGGATCCGGCTGGAGACCCTCGACGGCCTGCTCCTGATCTCGGAGGGCCGCCCGAAGGAGGGCCTCGCCCTGCTCAAGAGGCTGGGCGAGGAGGCCCGCCGGGCCTCCAGCCACGACCTGGCCGCCGAGGTGTGGCGGCTGCTGGCCGAGACCCTGGAGAACGCCGGCTCCGAGGACCCCGGCCCCGCCTGACGGCCCGTCGGCGCGTTGGCCCCCGCCCCCCGGTCCCCTCAGACGAGCCGCACCACCGGCCGGATCACCGGCCGGCCGGTCACGGCTTGTCGAAGGTGTAGAACCGGCGGTGGTCCAGCATGTCGGCCGGAGTCACGTTGTTCCACGGAGGCAGCACGCCCCGCAGGTCGATCACGTTCTGCGTCCGGGACGCGGGCAGGTAGCCGGCCTTGGGGTTGCGGGCCTGCCAGTCCGCCCACAGCTTGTCGATGAAGGCGTGGTGCAGCCAGAACACCGGGTCGTTGGGGGAGGCCGCGGTGGCCATGTGCCCGCCCACCCACACGTGGACCCGGTTGTGCAGGTTGGCCCCGCGCCAGCCCTCCAGGTGGTTGCGGAACCCGCTCGACGAGCTGTTCCAGGGCGCGGTGTCGTACACCGGCATGGCGAGCACCGCGTCCACCTCGGCCCTGGTCGGCAGCTGCGGCACCCCCGACCCCAGGACGCGCCGCAGGTAGTCGCGGCGGTCCACGCCCACCGTCACCGGCCAACGGCCGCTCGTGTAGGCGAACGGCCCGTCGAGCACCTGCCCGTCCCGGCCCCGCCTGCTGCCGCCCATGAAGTCGGAGGCCCACAGGGAGGAGTTGGGCGCCCGGTCGACGGTCCAGTCCCAGTACGGCAGCGCCACGTTGCGGTCCACCCGCTGGAGCGCCGCCTCGAAGTCCAGCAGGAACCGCCGGTGCCAGGGCAGGAAGGACGGCGTGCGGTGCCCGATCCGGGGCCCGAAGTCCGAGTCGCTCATCAGGTAGTAGTTGTGGGCGTTGACGTACCGGTCGTAGACGCCGGTCCGCTTCAGCTCCAGCACCGCGTTGACGAAGGCCCGCTTCTCGTCGGGCGTCAGCACGGACACGCTCTTGCGTACGGTCACAGCTGCGGAGCCTCCTTCGGGAGGACGAAGGGGGCGAGTTCGGCGCCCTGGAGGTCACGGATGGCGGCGCGGGCGGCCGCGACCGGGTCCGGGAAGCTCTCGTAGTGGTTGACGACGGTGACCCAGCTGCCGTCCGCGTTCCCCATCAGGTGCAGCTCTTTGCCGTCGATCTTGATGTTGGGGACCGGCACGCCGTGGTGCCCCGCGGCACCCAGCGTGATCTGGATGCGGCGCCCCTCGTACACCTCGTCGATGCCGCCGGTGGGTATGGACAGGGGCGCCCCGGAGGCCCCCGGGGCCCCGGAGGCACCTGACGCCCCGGCCGCCGGGGCCGGGGTCGACGAGGACGAGCAGGCGCTCAGCCCCAGGGCGATGGACGCCCCGGCACCGATCCCCAGAGCCTGTCGGCGAGTGATCTTCTTCATGGCCTGAAGAAGTACCAGAAGGCCGAAACCCGCCGATCAGTGCCCCCTACATCAAGATCCCCGGCTTCGGCGGGCCCACGACGACAGCCCGGGGCCGGGGGGGGGGGGGGGGGGCCAGGGGGGGGGGGGGGGGGGGGGGGGGGGGGGGTGGAGGAGGGGGGGGTGGGGGGGGGGGGGGGGGGGGGGGGGGGGGGGGGGGGGGGGGGGTGG
>NZ_JBVJWV010000046.1:0-18793 GCF_055602105.1 Streptomyces sp. NPDC037421 | reverse complement strand
AGGGTTTGTGTGCGCACGAAACCCCCCCCCCCCCCCCCCCCCCCCCCCCCCCCCCCCCCCCCTTCCTCCCCCCCCCCCCCCCCCCCCCCCCCCCCCCGCCCCCCCCCCCCCCCCCCCCGCCCCCGGGCTGCAGGGGCGCGGCGGTCACCGCGCGGCGCACTCGGTCAGGAGCGCGGCGAGACCTTCACGATGGCCTCGATCTCCACGAGCTGCTCGGGGAACGCCAGGTCCGAGACGCCGACGATGGTGTCGGTCGTGCGGTGCTTGCCGACGTACTCCTTGTGCAGCCGGGCCGCCGTGTCGAAGTTCTGGCGCAGGTCCTTGGTGTAGATCTTCATGCTGATGATCTGGCTGCGCGGCACCTTGTAGTGCTTGAGGACCTTGTCCATGTTCTCGAACGACGTGCGGACCTGCTTCTCGAAGTCGCCGACGCCCACCAGGTTCCCGGCGGCGTCGTGCGACAGCTGCCCCGAGATGTAGATCTCGTCCCCGGCCTTGATGGCCTGCGAGTAGCCGTAGGTCTCCTCCCAGGCCACCCCGAAGCCGAAGTGGTCCCAGCCGCGGCGCGCCGTGTCCTGCGCACTCGCCGCCTGAGGTCCCACGAAGGTGATCATCGCGGCCGCGGTCGCGGCCACCACGGTGGCGATGCCGAACTTGCGCCTTGACTTGGTCATTCCTGTCGTCCTTTCGTCCCCAGTGGAGCCTCGCGTCACCGAAGCTGCCAGGGCGCGGAGGAGAAATCCTCGAACGGCAGTCGAACCGGACACCGAACAGACGCGAACCGGACACCGAACCGCTGGGCAATCCGGGCGTCCGCCCCGGCGCGTAACCCCCACCCGCCACCGGCAACAGCAGTACGGTCCTCCCGCGGCTTCCGCCACCACCTCACCACACCACGTCAGGGGATGTGCGTTGCGTCGACTCACCGTTGCCCTCACGCTGCTGGCCACCCTCGCCGCGGGCGCGCACACGGGCGCGCGCGCCCTGCCCGCCGAGCGCGACACGGGCGGGAGCGGCAGCCGCGGCACGAACGTCCTCGTCGTCGGCGTCGACAGCCGCGCCGGTCTCTCCGCCGCCGAGAAGCGCCGCCTGCACGTCGGCGGCGAGGGCTGCAACTGCACCGACGTGATGATGCTCGTCCACCTCTCCGCGGACGGGCGCCGCGCCGGCGTCGTCTCCATCCCCCGCGACTCCTACGTCCAGTACCCGCTCCCCGGACCGCCCCGCTTCGGGAAGATCAACGCGGCGTACAAGATCGGCGGCGGCCCGCTGACCGTGCGCACCGTCGAACAGGTCACCGGCCTCCACATCGACCACTACCTGGAGACCGGGTTCACCGGCTTCGAGCAGACCGTCGACAACCTCGGCGGCGCGACCGTCTGCACCGACGAACCCCTCCACGACGAGGGCTCCGGCCTCGACATCACCGCCGGCGTCCACCGCACCGACGGCAACCAGACCCTGCGCTACGTCCGGGCCCGGCACGTCAGCACCCGGCCCGGCGACCTCGGCAGGGTCCGCCGCCAGCAGCGCACCGTCGGCAACCTGCTGGCCCGCCTCACCGCCGGAGGAGCCCTCTCCGGCCCCGTCAGCACGGCCCGCACCGTCCGCACCCTCCTGAAGACCGTACGCACCGACGCCGCGACGGACCTGCACGACCTCGTCCGCATCGGCTGGGCCCTCGGCCGGCTCCGCGCCGACCGCACCGAGTTCGCCACCGTCCCCATCCGCCTCTTCGACCACCGAGTCCCCGGGGTCGGCTCCACCCTGGTCTGGCACGAGGCCCGCTCCGCCGCCCTCTGGGACGCCCTCGCGGACGACCGCCCCATCACCGGCGACCCCCGCATCCAGCCCGTCCCCGAAACCCCCGTCGAGACCAACCCGGCCGGCATCAGGCTCCGCGTGGACGACCCCGCCGTCGCCGAGGCCCTCACCCGCGGCGGCTTCAAGGCGACCCCCAGGCCCGCACCCCCCGTACGCCCCGAGGGCCCGCCCGTCATCACGTACGCCCCCGCCATGCGGGCGGACGCGGCCACCCTCGCGGCCGCCCTCCCCGGCGCCCGCCTGAACCCGGCCCCGGACCACGACAGCACCTTCGACGTCACCGTCGGCACCACCCCGGTCCGGGTCAAGACGGTGACCTGGGACCGCAACAAGGCCGATGGCGCCCCCGTCACCGCGAACACCCTCCGCTGCCCGACCCCCTGACGGGACGCCGTACCGCCCCCGGCCCGCGCCTTCGCCGCCCCGGCCTGCGACCGGACCGTCAGCCACACCCGCCGGTGAACACCAGCGAGGCGTTGTGTCCGCCGAAGCCGAAGGAGTTGGTCAGCGCCGCGCCGAGCGGGCCCCGCCGGGGCCGTCCGGCGACGACGTCGAGCTCCACCCGCGGATCGAGCTCGTCGAGGTTCAGGGTGGCCGGCACGACCTGATCGCGCAGGGCGAGGACCGCGGCGACGGCGCCCATGGCACCCGCCGCGCCGAAGAGGTGCCCGGTCATCGACTTGGTCGCGGTGACGGCCGGGTGGGTGCCGACGGCCTCGGCTATCGACTCGGCCTCGGTGAGGTCGCCCGTGGGGGTGGAGGTCGCGTGGGCGTGCACGTGCCGGACGTCGAGCGGGCCGAGTCCGGCCGAGGCCAGGGCGAGGCGCATCGCGCGCACCTGCCCGTCCCGGTGGGCGGCGGTGATGTGGTGCGCGTCGGAGGTGACGCCCGCGCCGGCCAGTACCGCGTGCACGCGGGCGGCGCGCGCGGCGGCGAAGCCGGCCCGCTCCAGGACCACCAGGGCGGCCCCCTCCCCGATGACGAAGCCGTCCCGGCCGGTGTCGAACGGCCTGGACGCCTCGCGCGGGGCGTCGTTGCGCGTGGAGTGCGCCTTGGCCTGGGCGAACCCGGCCAGCGGCAGCGGGTGGATGCACGCCTCGGCCCCGCCCGCGACGACAACGTCCGCACGCCCCAGGCGGATCAGGTCCAGGCCCGTCGCGATGGCCTCGGCCCCGGAGGCGCAGGCGCTGACCGGGGTGTGGGCGCCGCCCCGGGCGCCGAGTTCGATGCTGACCCAGGCCGCCGGTCCGTTCGCCATCAGCATCGGCACGGTGTGGGGCGAGACCTTGCGGACCCCGGACGCCTCCAGGACGTCGTCCTGCCCGAGCATGCTCAGCGCGCCGCCCGTGCCCGTACCGATCACCACGGCCAGCCGCTCCGGCTCGACCTCCGGCCGCCCCGCGTCGGCCCACGCCTCCCGGGCCGCGATCAGCGCCACCTGCTCGCACCGGTCCAGCCGCCGGGCCTGCACCCGGTCCATGACCTCGGCCGGATCGACCCGCAGCCGGCCCGCGATCCGCACGGGCAGTCCGGCCGCCCACTCCTCCTCGATCGCGCTGATCCCGGACTCCCCTGCCAGCAGCCCGGCCCAGGTCGAGGGAACGTTCCCGCCGAGGGGCGTCGTGGCACCCAGTCCCGTCACCACCACGTCCGTCATACCAGTGGTCATCGCACAGCCCCCTTTGTTTGATCGGCACACCTCCGCCCACAGGTCCGGGGTCGGAGATGATCAAGACATTTGCCAATCTGCCAGGGAATTCACGAACCATCAGGTGTCGCGATCGACGGAGTCCGCGAGCTGGATTTTGTGAGTGTCCTACCAACAGTCGTACGGAAAAGGCCCCCTGGGCAGCCGCATGGGCCGCCCAGGGGGCCGGGGGCGGGGGCGGGGGTGCAGGATCCGCGTCAGGCCGCCGGGAGGCGGGGCGGGGAGGCCGCCGTCGCCCCGGCCGTCCGGCGGACCGTGTCCGTGCCGGAGTGCCGGGCGGCCGCAGTGACCCCGTCCATCAGGATGCCGACGAGGTCGCGGGTGTAGGTGTCGGCGACCGCGCCCCGGCGCACCAGGATCCGCATCCACAGGGCGCCGGCCATGGCGTCCACCAGCGGCGCCGGATCGGCGTCGGGCGGCAGGTCGCCCCGGGCCACCGCGCGCTCGAAGAGGGGCTGGTGGCGGCCGAAGCGGTCGTCGAGGAAGGAGACCACCAGGTCCCGCATCGCCTGGTGGCGCACCGCACCGACCAGCGCGGCCTCGACGATCGTCCGCCGGTGCTCGTCGTCCAGCAGGTGCTGGATCTGCTCGGCGAGCGCGGTCAGGTCTCCGCGCAGGCTGCCGGTGTCGGCCGGATCGAACCGGAGGACGTGCGAGTGCAGCAGCGCGTCGCGCAGCAGCTCCGACTTGGACGACCACCAGCGGTAGATGGTCGTCTTGTTGACCCCGGAGCGCTGGGCCACACCCTCGATGGTCAGGGAGTCGAAGCCCAGGCTGCCCAGCATGTCGAGCGTGGCCGTGAAGATCTCGGCCTTGCGCCGCGGCCCGCCGCTCGCTCCGTCCTGCCTCTGCGTCACCGCTGGCACCTTCCGTGTGAGTGGACGGTCAGCTTACTGCAACGCAACGTGGTGTTGCATTTGCGGGCTCCCGTTCCTACTATGCAACGCAACGTTGCGTTGGGATCCGGGCAGCTTCCGCCCGCGGGCACCGACGCCGCACCTGCCAGGGGGAGAGCATGAGCGCACCACGGCCGACGGTCCCGGTCACGGGACTCGGTCCCGCCCCGGGCCGTCCGGGCATCTGGACCGCCGGAACGGCCGGGGGCATTCCCCTGGTCCTCGTCCACGGGATCCGGCTCTCCGCCCGGATGTGGGACCCCCACACCCGCCGGCTGGCCCCCCGTTTCCGGATCACGGCCCCCGACCTGCCCGGACACGGAACCCAGCGCGACCGCCCCTTCAGCCTGGAGGAGGCGGTCGCGCGGGTCGGCCTCGCCGTGGAGGAAGCCGCCCTGGCCACCGGCCGCCGCCCCCTGGTGGCCGGCGCCTCCCTGGGCGGGTACGTCGCCCTCGCCTACGGCGCGGCACACCCCGCCACCGCCGCCGCCGTCCTCGTCCAGGGGGCGACGGCCCGGCCCGACCGGTTCACCGGCCGGATCTACCGCGGCGCCGCCCGCGCCATCGGGGCACTCGGCCCGGCCCGCGCCGCCCGCCTCGGCGAACGGGCGCTCCGGCGCCGGCTGCCCGCCGAGAGCCACCGGGCCGTCATGGGCGGCGGACTCGCCATGCACGCCTTCGCCGAAGTCGTCGAGGACCTCACCCGGCGCGACTTCCTCGACGTCGCCGGCCGCTGCCGGCTGCCCGTCCTGTTCGTCAACGGCCTCGGCGACCCCCTCTTCCGCGCCCAGGAGAAGGAGTTCGTCGCAGCCGTCCGCGCCGGCGGCGGATACGCCCGGCTGTTCCACGTCCGCGGCGCGCACGCCATGTCCATCAGCGACCCCGCCGCCTTCACCAGGATCCTGGAGCGCGGCCACGGACTCCTCTCCGGCGCACGTCCCGAGGCCTTCGCCCCGCCCCTGGCGCACGGTCACGCCCCCGGGATCCCGTAGACGCCCGCCCGCCCGGCCGCCGCGGCACCCGCGGCGGCCCGGCCGGGGAGGGCCGGGTCCGGGGCCGCCCGCAGGAGCAGCAGCTCGTGGTAGAGCGGGGCGGTCGCCGCGACCAGCAGCGCGCGGGCGTCGGCCGGGCCCGGCAGTTCACCCCGCCCGGCGGCGCGGGTGACGACCACCGCGCAGCGCGCGTAGCGGTCCTCCCAGAAGCGGGCCAGGGCGCCCGCCGCCTCGGCCGAGCGGAAGCCCGCGGCGATCAGGGCCGTGGTCAGGCTGGGCCCGCCGCCCGCCAGGGCCTCGTAGACCTCCTGGTTGAGCGCGGTGAGGTCGCCCTCCAGCGATCCGGTGTCGGGCGGGCTCCACGTGTCGTCGGCCGCGGCGTCGAGTACGTCGGCCAGCAGGCCGCCGACGTCGCGCCAGCGCCGGTAGACGGTGGTGCGGTGTACGCCCGCCCGCTCGGCGACCGTGTCGACCGTCAGCCCGTCGTACCCGCCCGCCATCAGCAGCTCGCCCACCGCCGCCAGCACCTGGGCCCGGACCCGGGCGCTCCTGCCGCCCGTCCGACGCCGCGGTGTGGCCGGATCCAAATGATCGTCACGGCCGGATCTTTCCCTTGCGTGCTCAGCAGCATCCATGGAACGCTCTTAAAGCAACATCCGTCGCTATAAGGAGTCTCCGATGATCCTCACCCGCCCCTCCCGCCACCACGTCGCCCTCCCGCCCGCCCCCGAACCCCTGGAGCCGCCCCATGACCGCACAGCTCACCGCGACTGACCTCCGCAAGTCCTACGCCGGCCGCACCGTCCTCGACTCCGTCGACTGCTCCGTCACCGACGGAACCCGCCTCGGCATCGTCGGAGAAAACGGATCGGGCAAGTCGACCCTCCTCCGGCTGCTCGCCGGAGCCGAACGCCCCGACAGCGGCACGGTCACCGTCCGCGCCGACGGCGGCATCGGCTACCTCGCCCAGGAGGAGCGCCTCCCCGCCCGCCTCACCGTGCAGCAGGTCGTCGACCGCTCCCTCGCCGGACTCCGCGCCATGGAGGACCGCATGCGCCGCCTGGAGGCACGCATGGCCGACGGCGACACCGCGGACGGGACCCTCACCGCCTACGCCGACCTCCTCACCGCCTTCGAACTGCGCGGCGGCTACGACGCCGACGCCCGCACCGAACGCGCCCTGCACGGCCTCGGACTCCTCGGACTGCCCCGCGACCGCACCGTCGGCGACCTCTCCGGCGGCGAACAGGTCCGCCTGCGCCTGGCCGCCCTGCTGGCCTCCGCCCCCGAGGTCCTCCTCCTCGACGAACCCACGAACCACCTCGACCACACGGCCCTGACCTGGCTGGAGGACCACCTCCGCGCCCGCCGCGGCATCACCGTCGCCGTCTCCCACGACCGGCAGTTCCTCGAACGCGTCACCACCGCCCTCCTGGAGGTCGACGGCGACCTGCGCCGCACGGTCCGCTACGGCAACGGCTACGCCGGCTACCTCGCCGGTCGCGCCGCCGAACACCAGCGCCGGTCCCAGGCCCACGCCGCGTGGCGCGAGGAGACGGACCGGCTGCGGGAGTCCGCCGCCGTCACCGCCCGCAAGGTGGCCCCCGGCCGGGCCATGAAGGACGGCAACAAGATGGCCTACGACCGCGCGGCCGGCCGGGTCCAGCAGTCCCTGGCCGGCCGGGTCCGCAACGCCGAGGAACGCCTCGCCCGCCTGCTGGCCCGCCCGGTCCCCGCACCGGCCGACCCGCTCCGGTTCACCGCCGTGCCGCGCACCACCGCCACCGCCACCCCGGGCGGCCCGGCCCTCACGGCGCACGAAGTGTCACTGACGGGCCGTCTGGCACCGGTGGACCTCACCCTGCCGCCCGGCGGCCGGCTCCTGGTCACCGGCCCGAACGGCGCCGGCAAGAGCACCCTGCTCGGCGTCCTCGCCGGCACCGTCACCCCCGACCGGGGCCGCGTCGTCCGCCGCGCCCGGACCGGACTGCTGACCCAGCGGACCCACCCGGGACCGGCCCACCGCCCGCTCCTCGCGGCCTTCGCCGCGGGCCGCCGCGGCACGCCCGAGGAACACACCGAACAACTGCTGTCGCTCGGCCTGTTCACGCCCGGGCAGCTCACCACCCCGGTCGGCGCCCTCTCCGCGGGCCAGCGTCAGCGGCTGGCCCTGGCCCGGCTGGTCACCGAACCGGCCGACGTCCTGCTCCTGGACGAGCCGACCAACCACCTCTCACCCGCCCTGGCCGACGAACTCGACGAGGCCCTCGCCGCCTTCCCGGGCGCCGTGGTCGTCGTCAGCCACGACCGCCGCCTGTGCGCCCGCTGGCAGGGCGACCGCCTCTCCCTCCACACCCCCGCCCCGGCCGCGGCCTGAACCTCCCCACCCCCGAAAGGCCCCCCTTGACCCGCCTGATCCACACCTACACCCTCCCCACCCCGGCCGCCGGCCCCTACGCCCTCACCGCCGGCCCCGACGGCAACATCTGGTGCACCCTGGTCCACGCCGGCCGCATCGCCCGCCTCACCCCCGACGGCCGGACCGACGAGTTCCCCCTCGACTCCCCCGACTGCGGCCCGACCCTGATCACCGCCGGCCCCGACGGAGCCCTGTGGTTCACCCGCAACCGCGACCACCGCATCGGCCGCATCACCCCCGACGGCGAAGCCCGCTCCTACCCCGTCCCCGGCTCCGACCCGGGCCCGTACGGCATCACCGCCGGCCCGGACGGCGCCATCTGGTTCACCACCCTGCACACCGCGACCGTCACCCGCATCACCCCGGCCGGCGAACTCACCGAACACGAGCTCCCCGACGGCTCCTTCCCGTCCTTCGTCACCACCACCGCCGACGGCGCCCTGTGGTGCACCCTCAACCAGGGCAACGCCCTCGCCCGGATCACCGCCACCGGCGAGACCACCCTCCACCCGCTGCCCACGGCCGGCGCCGCCCCCGTCGGCCTCGCCGCGGCCCCGGACGGAACCCTCTGGTTCGCCGCGATCGGCACCGGCCACATCGGCCGCCTGACCACAGAAGGACTCACCGAACGCCCCCTGCCGGACCCTCAGTGCCGCCCGCACGCCGTGGCGGTGGCCCCGGACGGCTCCTGCTGGTACACGGCATGGGCCACGGGCCGCATCGGCCGCGTCACCCCGGCCGGCACCGTCACGGAGTTCCCCCTCCCCACCCCCGCCTGCGAACCCCACGGCCTCGCCTTCGCCCCCGACGGCACCCTGTACGTCGCACAGGAGAGCGGCGAGGTCACCCGCTGGGACGTCACCCCCTGACCCCGACGCGCCGGGCCAGCAGGTCGGCTTCGAGGAAGCCCCGCTCGGAGGCCGGGTCGTGCACCAGCCGGGCGAACGTGACGAGCCCGGCCCCGGCCAGCAACCCGGCGAACCGGTCCACCGGCCAGCTGTAGGCGGGCGCCACCTTGTGGTCGAAGCGGACCGGCTCCGGTCCCTCGGTCGCGAGGAACGAAACCAGCAGCAAGCCCCCCGGCGCCAGGACCCGCACCTGCTCGGCGAGCAGCGCGGGCAGTTCCCCGGGCGGGGTGTGGATCATCGAGTAATGGGCCAGCACACCCCCGAGCACACCGTCCTCCACCGGCAGGGACTCCATCCGCGCCTCGTCGAACCGCAGCGCCGGATGTGCCCGCCGGGCGTGGTCCACCATGGCCGGCGAGAGATCGATCCCGAAGGCGTCCAGCCCCAGCTCGTGCAGCATGGCCGTCAGATGCCCGGGCCCGCACCCGACATCGGCCACCCGCGGGTTCCCCGCCCCCCGCACCAGCTCGGCGAAGGTACCCACCATGGCCCGCGCGAACGGCCGCGTCTCCAGCCGATCGGCGAACATCGACGCGTACAGCTCGACGACCCCGTCATAGGCCGCCCTGGTCCTGTCCTGGTGTCCCCCCACCACCGACAACCTACATCCCCCTGAACCCGCCGTGTCAGCACGGCGTCAGGGCCTGCGGCGCACCCTGGTCGTCGTGACCGCGGTCACGAGGGAGAGGTGCCCGGAGCGGCTGACCGGGGTCCGGCCGCTGGCCGTTCGGGTTCCACTGGGATCCACGCAGGTTCGAATCCTGCCCTCTGCGCTGTATGCGGCGTCGACCGACGTCCACCGCTCGGCGCGTCCCATGGCGTTCCCCCTCCAGGAGCCCTCGACCTTCCTCCTTGACCTCAAGCCGACTTGAGTTCCTATGATCACCTCACCAGTGATCAACAGGAGGAAACCATGACGAACCTGCCCCTGACCGACGAGCAGCTGGCCGCTCAGCCCGCCGCGTACTGGACGGGTGTGGCGTACGAGGCCCTGATCGCCTTCACCCGAGCCCGCCAGGCCGAGCACGGTTTCACCCAGCCCCAGTTCTGGCTGCTGCGCAACCTGTCGGACAACGACCTCTCCCCCGACGGCCAGGGCCGCACGGCAGCGGAGCTCCACGAGGCGATGAGCAGCTACATCAGGCCCGAGGACGACCTGGAATCGGAGTCGAAGGCGCTGCTGGAGCGCGGCTGGCTCACTGAGGACGACGAGGGCCGCCTGTGGATCACCGAGGAGGGGGAGACGGCCCGCGTCGACCTCGGCAAGCTCTCGCCGGCGATACGTGACGCCATCCACCAGGGAGTCGACGACGCCGACTACGTCACGGCCCTGAAGGTCCTCCGGCAGATGATGCGGAACGTCCAGGGCACCCCTCCGCAGTAGCGGCCCCGCCCGCCGGGCCGCCGGGCGTCCGCCGCGACGCGAGGCTGCCGTGAGGCGGATCGCCGCGGAGCACGCCGGCCCCGGAGGCAGCCACTGCACCCGTAGTCCCTGCGTGACGTCATGGGTGTGCAGGAGGCCTCGGCGACGCCCATCGCTGCGAACCCCGCCGCTGGCGGTGACCACCTGGAGCACCTCGCGTGGCGACGCGCCCGTCCGGCAGGCAGTTGCCGGTGGGGCGGGCCGCCACCTGTCCGCCGTAGGCAGGCAGGTGATGCGCGACGTGGGCGGCCGTCGTTCAACAGCTCCACTCCAGCGAACCCGCTGGCACTGCCCAGTCCTCCGTGTCGTGCGGGCCGAGCACCCGCATCATCTCGGCCACGGCTTTGTCGACGTCTCGGTGGTCGGGTGGAACGACTGGGAGACGAGCTCGTGACACCTCCACGCCGCTCGCTGACCGCAGTAGTGGCCCTCGCTCTCGCACCCTTCCTGGCGGCCGGCCGCAGCGGCGAGAGCGCGGCATCATCGGGCGCTCCGTCGGCATCGACGACAGGAAACCCGACAAGCGCGCGGTCACCTGCGGGGGAGACGGAGGAAGCCCGAGGCAGCCGTGCCAAGTGCCTGCTGGAGAAGGTCCCGCCCGATGACCCGGAGTTCGTGGAATCCGGCCCGGAGAGGGTTCCGGACGGCGTGCACGCTCGCTCTTCGCTCACGAAGGGCAAGACGTTCAAGGTCTCCGTAGCCTGTGCCGGCACAGGATCCGTCGAGATGGCAATCGGCGAAAAGGGGCCGCAGCCCGTTCCGTGCGACGGAGTACCGGCGAGCCGGCAGGTTCAGAATTCTCCGGCAGAGTCGCCGATCGACATCACTGCTGCCTCCGGAGCCACAGCAATGGTTGCCTGGCAGATCACCGGTGTTTCCTCTTGACGGCGCTGATTCCATGCCTGGTTCCTGCTCGCCGTCAGAGAGGGTGGGCAGGAACCACTTCCCATGACCTCGGCCACCCGCGGCGACCTCCCCGTACTGCGAGGGACCGGGGTCGAGGCGAGGCACGCGGAGGCTGGGCCTGGCGCTGGCCCAACGCCCTCGCCGAGCCCTAAATGGCAGGCTGCTGAACGGGATCCCGGGATTCAGGGTGATCTGCGTCATCGGCGGGGGCGGCGGCGCGCAGCGCCGCGTCGACCCGGCGGTTGCCGGTCATGGTCGCGGTGACGGCGGTCATGGTGAGGAGGAGGCCGGCGGCGGCGTAGAGCGGGGTGCGCACGTCGTAGGTGGTGGCCAGCCAGCCGCCGAGGAAGGCGCCGAACGGGGCGGCGCACATGGCGAGCATGCGGGAGGTCGAGGCGACCCGGCCCATCAGGTGGGCCGGGACGATCGCCTGCCGCAGGGAGGGCCCGAGGACCATCGTGGCGCCCATGCCGGCCCCGCAGACCGCGAGCGCGAGTCCGGCCACGTACGCGTTCGGGGCGGCGGCAAGCCCCAGGATGGCCAGCCCCTCGACTGCGGCCGTGCAGGTCAGCGCGGTGCCGGTGCCGAGTCGGCGGCCGAGGAAGGAGGCGATGCCCGCGCCGAGCAGACCGCCGGTGGCCTCCGCCGTGAGGAGCAGGCCGAAGCCGAAGGTGTCGACGCCGAGACGGTCGTGCGCGAAGAGGGCCAGTACGGTCTCCACGGCGACGAAGGCGATGTTCCCGACCGCCGGACGCAGCGCGAGTCCGAGCAGCAGCCGGTCCCGGAAGACGTACGAGGCGCCGGCCCGCGCCTGCCGCAGCAGCGACTCACGGGCCTGCGGAACGGGCCGGGGCGCGGCGGGCAGCGACCGTACGAGCAGGGCGGAGAGCGCGAACGAGACCGCGTCGGCGAGCAGCGGAACCGCCCGCCCGAGCGCCAGCAGGGCACTGCCCGCGGGCGGCCCGGCGAAGCCGGACGCGGCGGTCTGGGTGCCGCGCAGGCGGGAGTTGGCGCGCTCCAGGAGCGCGGGGTCGCGGCCGAGCAGGTCCGGCAGATAGGCCGTGGCGGCCGTGTCGAAGAAGAGCCCGCCGAGGCCGAGGAGGAAGGCGACGGCCGCGAGCAGTGGAATGCTCAGCACGTCGAGCGCGGCCGCTGCCGCCGGTATCGCGAGCAGCACCGCACGCGCCGCGTCCGTGACCCACATCGTGCGCCGGCGGTCCCAGCGGTCCACCAGCGCACCGCCGAGCACCCCGAAGAGCAGCCACGGCAGCGTTCCGGCGGCCGTGACGACGGCGAGCGCCATCGGATCCCGCGTCAACGCCAACGCGAGCAGCGGCAGCGCGGCGTGCGACACCCCGTCACCGAGCGAGGACACCGTCTGTGCGGTCCACAGCCGTCCGAACCCGGTCGGCAGCTTCCGGACGTCCGAGGTCACTTGGCCTCCCCTTCGGCCTGCCCGCGCGACGCCGGGTGGAACAGCGCGAAGACGAGCGACGCGTCCGGCAGCGACGGGTCGGACAGCGCGCGGTACTCGTCCGCCAGCGCCTCCAGCCGCGCCCCCAGCTCCGCGAACTGCTCGTCGGTGAGCCGCAGGTGCGCCATCCGCACGTGCCGCTCTCCGTCCGCCGGCGCTGCCTCCAGGTCCGCCACCGCATGCCGCATCAGAACATCCGGCCCTCCCTCGCCCGGATCCGGCAGCACGATCGCCCGCGCGGCCATCGCGTAGTACCGCTCGGTGACCCCCCGGACCTTCCGCGTGCGTACCACCTTCACCAGGCCGGCCCGCTCCAGCAGCCGTACGTGGTAGCTGGAACTCCCCTTCGCGAGGCCCACTCGCTCGGCGATCTGCGTGATCGTCGCGGGCTCGAAGCGGAGCACGGCCATGATCCGGTGGCGCGTGAGATTGGAAACGGCGCGTAGCTGTTCGTCAGTGGTGACGTGGAACGTCTCGGGAAGATCATCGGTAGGCATGCCCCCAATGGTCAACATTTCTTGACCATTGCGCAAGGGGTTTTGTTCGCGCGTTCGGAATCGTGTCGGCGGCTTCCGGCCCCGCACCGAAATCCTGCAAGCCGCCCGTGACCTGGCCAGGGCCGAGAGCTGGGAGGCGGTGAGCATGCGCCGCCTGGCCGACTCGCCGGCAGCATGCGGTCCAGCGGTACGTCGGTCCCGAGACCGTCACAGGAGGAGCCGAGGTCGGCGCGGTGATCGCGGACGCCCTGGGGATCACGGGCCCCTACGACGACCGCATCGCCCGCATCTGGGCCACCGCGCACGGCCTCGCCGCTCTGCTCGCCATCCGCGAACTCCCCGTCGGCCGCGCCCACCTGCACCGGCTGCTGGCGGCAAGCGTCGACGACCTGCTCCGCACCCCGCAGCAAACAGATGGAGACGCCCGATGACCACAGCCCTCGCCGTCCCCGTCCGGTGGACGGCCGACGACATCCCCGACCAGACCGGCCGCACGGTCGTGGTGACCGGCGCCAACAGCGGCCTGGGCTACGTCATGGCCACCCTCCGCAGCTTCGCGATCAAACAGCTGCGAGCCGCAGGCCACACGAACATCGCGGCCGGACTCCGCGAGATGTCCTACGACGGCTTCCACGGTCCGCTGGACCTCCTCGGACTCAACTGAACTGCGCAGATACACGCTCAGTCAGACTTTGAAATCGCCCTGTCCAGATCCATGCCACCTGCCACCCTGATACGGCCTGGGGCGCGGTCGCCCTGCTCCACTCTGCTGCCGTCTGTTCCTGCAGGCTCGCCGTGGCATCCATGGACGCTCGTGTTCTGCTGGAGACTGCTTGACTGCGGAACGGGATTGCCTTCCATACTTATCCGTATGGACAAGACGATGCTGATTGATGAGCAGAAGAAACAGGATATCGAGGCGATCAGGGAAGTGGTCGCCAAGGTGCAGCATTCTCAGCAGCATGAACTCCCCGATGAATTTCTGAGCCTATTCCGTGAGGATGCGATTTACACTGCACCGCATGGAAAGATTCTGACCGGGATAGCGGAGATTGCGGAGTTTACCCGCCGAGTTCTGCCCGGGGCCATGGAGAACGCCACGGTCACCTATGAGCTGATCGACGTGCTGTTCATCCGCTCAGATGTGGCGGCGGTGAAGGTGAAGGGGCAGCATTACACGCTGGAAGGAAAGCCTGACGGAAACCCCAACTCACCGCTCTACGTGATGTCCAAAGAAGACGGAAAGTGGTTGCTGACTGCATGTCAGGGTACTTTTCAGCTGTATCCGGAATTCGATATTCCGACCCGCATTCCTCCGGCGCCGGAAAACACCGAAGTCGGCTGAACGGATTGATTCTCCTGTAACGAGCTCGTGCATCACCTCGTACCATTCGGGCGGGTTCTTCTTGAACTTGCGGGCGCGGTCGCGGTGTGTCCCTGCGCTGTGCGTCGGTGACGGTGCATACGGAAACGGGGACGCGGAACGCTATGACGTGTTCGTTGGCGGGGTGGCTGGCGAAGCCGTAGCGGGGTGGGTTTATGCAGGTCATGACTGAGGG
This sequence comes from Streptomyces sp. NPDC037421, assembly GCF_055602105.1. Classification (NCBI taxonomy): domain Bacteria; kingdom Bacillati; phylum Actinomycetota; class Actinomycetes; order Kitasatosporales; family Streptomycetaceae; genus Streptomyces; species Streptomyces sp. NPDC037421. The sequence continues at coordinate 4,187 of NZ_JBVJWV010000046.1, read as the reverse complement.
GTTGGCTGTGGGCTTTACTCTGGGTCGTGCTAGCCGGGCGCGGGTGTCCGCAGCTGTGATGTGGGCTTGCATCGCGTAGGCGGCGACTTCTTGCAGTACCTTCTGCTGTTGGGCCGGGGAGAGGTCGGAGAACCAAGCGGCTCCGACGTCCAACGTGCGGATTTCTTGGGCGATCTCGTTGACGATCTGTTCGGTCTCGCGTCGGAAGGCGTGGCTGTCCTCGCTGCTGGGTTTGGTCATCTCTTGACGATTTGCCGACACGGTGGCCCGCCCTCCTGGTACGGGCGGGCGGGTCAACACCTGCTCAGTTCGATTCCTCCACAGACCAGACGCCGCCCGGTCTCGGGCTCGGGCACAACTTCTGTGGACCCACGGCAACGTTCTCCGGCTTCCCAGATAAGGATTCGTCCGCAAGGAACGGGTGTCTCTACCCTGAGTCGCAGCGTGAGTGCGCGCATTCCCGCAGGTTGCGGTGCCGTGGCAGAGCGGCCCATTGCGATCGCCGGGGGCGAGGTCCCTCCCACGGCGACTGACGGAGACGGCGGACCTGCTCCCATCTGTCCGCGGGTTCAAATCCCGTCGGCACTGCCGCATCGCGCCAGGTCCACAGAAGTTGTGCCAGAGCCCGTTCTCGTGAACAAAGCCAACCGGCCGCCCATTGGCACGCGGGGGTCGCCTGGGAACATCTGCCGCAGGAACTCGGCTTCGGGTCGGGCATGACCTGCTGGCGCCGCCTGGCCGAGTGGACCGAGGCTGGAGTCTGGCCCCGGCTGCACGAGGTCCTTCTGGCCAAGCTTCGCGGGGCGAACGTCCTGGACTTCTCCCGGGCGGCTGTCGACGGCTCCCACTTACGGGCATTGAAAGGGAGATCCAAGACGGTCCGAAGCCCCGTTGACCGGGGCAGGACGGGCAGCAAGCATCACCTGAGCACCGACGCGACCGGTATCCCGCTCGCCGCGACCTTGACCGGCGGCAACCGCAACGACGTCACCCAGCCGATTCCGCTGCTTCAGGCGGTGCCGCCGCTGCGGGGCAAGCACGGCCGGCCCCGGCATCGCCCGGACGTGGTGCTGGGCGACCGCGGCTACGACCATGACAAGTACCGCCGCCTCGTCTGGGATCTCGGGGTGAAGCAGTTGATCGCCAGTCGAGGCACCGAGCACGGCTCCGGACTCGGCACCCAAGGCTGGGTAGTGGAGCGAGCATCCGCCCACCACCACTGGTTCCGCCGCCTGCGGATCCGATGGGAGATGCGCGACGACATCCACGAAGCCTTCCTCACCCTCGGATGCGCACTGATCTGCTGGCGATGCCTGATCTCCCGACAGGAATCTCAATCCAGGCACGGCCCGCATTGACAGCCCAGTGGCCGACCTCAGGTTGGCTTGCGCCACACGGAGATGTGCTTCGCGGAGTCCTGGGTGAACGGAGCCTCGTCCCAGTCCGCGACGCGACGTTCCAGCTCGAGCCCAGCGATCCGTGCCATCAGGTCGAGCTCTGCCGGCCAGGCGTACCGGTGCCGGGAGTTGTCGCGGCGGTAGCGGCCGTCGTCGCCGTCGCGGGTGAGGTGGTGCGAGACGAGAATCTGCTCGACCAGGTCGAAGGTATCGAAGCCGAGGTGCTGCTCGGAGACATCGAACGGCACCGCGACCTGGCCGGGCGGCAGGAACCGCAGCGGCGGCACCCCCAGCTCGATGACGAATCGGCCGCCGGGCTCCAGATGCCGTGCGGCGTTGCGGAAGCACTCGACCTGCTCGTCCTGAGTGAGCAGGTTCGTGATGGTGTTGTAGACGAGATAGACCAGGGTGAACTCACCGGGAACGACGGTGGTGGCCATGTCCCCGATGACTACCGGGAGCGTGTCCTCGTCGATCTTGCGCCGCAGCACCGCTGCCATGTGCTCGGACAGTTCGATGCCCACTACCGGCACGCCGCGTTCCCGGAGCGGGACTCCCACCCGTCCGGTTCCGATGGCGAACTCCAGTGCCCGGCCGTCTCCGGCGAGCTCGGCGAGGAAGGCGAGAGTCGGTCCGAGAACGGCTGCCGAGGACGCATCGGCCTCCTCGGCGTCGTAGCGTTCGGCGGTCGGGCGGGTCCACAGTTCACTGCTCGTCACGGACGGCCACTTTGCCGGGTGCCGAGGGGCGCTGTCGACGCATTTACGTTCTCCGCGGCGCAGCGTGCACCACCCCCAACTCGTCGTCACCTTCCCACGGCGTCGGCCGAACCTCCCCGTACCTCCGGATCATCAGTTCCGGAGTGAGCCCAACCACTTGGACGGCGTCGAGGGTGGCTTTGGTGATGCGTTCGGTGCCGTCACCGATGGCGGTGATAGCGGCTTGACGGATGAGTCGGGTGAGGGGTCCGATGCGCCCGGCGGTGCGTTGGTGGAGGTAGGGGGCGTGGCGGGGGAGGGTGCCAGGCCGGTGGTGGGTGAGGTCGAGGGCGTTTTCGATGTCGGTGATGACGTCGCGGAATGGTTGGCGGGTGCCGTGGCGGGTGGGGAGGGGGCCGCAGGTGACCAGGGTGGCGCGTCCGGCGTGTAGGTGTGGCAGACGGCTTCGGTGATCTGGGTCTGGGTCATGCGCGCGGTGATGGGGATGGCGAGGTAGCGGGCGAACTCGGTGATGAGGGTCTTCGCGGTGGCGCCGGGCGCGGGGCCGGATGTGTCCCAGAGGAAACGTGATGGTGGTGGACCCACCATTGACGATGTCGGGCTGGTAGGGATTTGAGACGGCCATGGGCATCGCTCCCAGGAAGCTCGTCAGTGGGGGGTTGATGCTGATTCCGGCGGCGAAGGCGTTGTCGAGGATTGACCTGCGCCGAGCCGATCCGAACGGAGTGGGGCGGGTTGGCAGACCGGTGGAGGACTCGTTGTCCGCGAAGGCTTTCCGCGGCCGACAACGACTCGGCTACCGATCTTGTAGCCGCGGAAACGCAACCCAAAACAGTTGGCGAGATCCTCGACAGCATCCGCAGAATCGCCGACAACACGGACCCTCGCTCCGAGCAGCAGTACCGGGAAGAGGTCAAGCAGTACATCGCCCGGTGCGCGCAGCGGCTTATGCCCGCAGTCCGACAGACAGCAGGTGACCAGTTGGCGCCTCTTGAGTTTCGCCTGTTCAACCGGACCGACCTGAACCTCAAGGACGTCGAAGTCCAGCTGTACATCCCGGGCGAGGTCGAGGCAGCCCACCCGCGGGGTGGCGAGGCGGGCGCTAGCCGAACGCTGGCCTCGCATCTGCGTTTCTCTGCTTCAAGCCAAGCCCTTTGTGAGTTGCCGCTGCTGCTGACAGGCTGCAACGGCGTACCCTTGACCACGGTCAGATCCAGCTTCACAGCCTGTTTGGTCCGATGAGCCCGCATGCTGAGGTTGTCCATGTCCTCCGGTGCTGCTCGCTCGGTTCGTCCGTCATAACGCACGAACACGGTCGCGGCGGGGACAGCTTCGTAGCCCTTTCGCAGGACGTGGATGGGGTCTCCCCACTGTGGCGCTTCAACGTCGACAAGAAGAACCCTCACCTGTCCCTGACCAAGATCTACGGGCACGAAGCTTGGCTGCCACAAGGGTCCGGACCCTCGACCAAGGTAGGCCTCCAACCCGCGGTACAGCTCTACCGAGTCGATCTCTTCAACGCCGGGTACGTTGCTGGGTTCCACACCCACCAGCAGGTAACCATGTCCTCCGGCGTAACGCTGCGCCTGGTCCGGCATGCGATTGGAGAAGCCAAGGACTGCCTTGGAGATGGTGAAGAAGGCATGCCGCTGGGAGAGGTCCAAAGTGGACTTCCACTCCAGCCAGCCGACCTCGTCAGATGGGCCGGCGTGGTAGACGGCCCCGATCAGGTCCTGCTTCTGATCCAGGCGTATTGCTGCCTTGGAGTGGTCGTAACCGAGCGCCGTTTCGACTTCCTTCCTGGCAGTTGGACCAGAATGCCCGCGCGAAGAAGAGCAAACCGCTGGAATGGAGGGTACGGATCAACCTATGCCGAGGAGGCGAGGAGCAGGGCTTGGCTCTGAGACCTCACCAGAGAGCCCTCAGACACCACCGAGCTGTCCATCATCACCAGTTCCCCTGGCAGCGTCGCGACCGTCGGAGTGAACACCGGCTCCGGTCGAGATGCCCGCCGCCGATGGCCGGCGGCTGTCAGCGCGAGCTGTTCCTGTTCGGCGACGGAGCGCACTAG
>NZ_JBVJWV010000045.1:0-44477 GCF_055602105.1 Streptomyces sp. NPDC037421 | reverse complement strand
GGGGCCAACCCCCGGACCCCCGGGGGAGATTCCCCCCGGGGAACGGCGGGGGGGGTGGTTTTCCCCCCCCCCCCCCCCCGCCGCGGATCACACATCAGGCCTGGGGAGCCTGAGCCGCCCACCACTCCTTGAGGGCCGCAACGGCCGCCTCACGGCCCATCGGGCCGTTCTCCAGCCGCAGCTCCAGCAGGAAGGCGTAGGCCTTGCCCACCGCCGGGCCGGGGCCGATCTCCAGGATCTGCTGGATCTCGTTCCCGTTCAGGTCGGGGCGGATCGCGTCCAGCTCCTCCTGCTCCTGGAGCTGCGCGATGCGCTCCTCCAGGCCGTCATAGGTACGGGAGAGCGCGTTGGCCTTGCGCTTGTTGCGCGTGGTGCAGTCCGACCGGGTCAGCTTGTGCAGCCGGTCGAGCAGCGGGCCCGCGTCGCGGACGTAGCGCCGCACCGCCGAGTCCGTCCACTCCCCGTCCCCGTACCCGTGGAACCGCAGGTGCAGCTCCACCAGCCGCGACACGTCCTTGACCATGTCGTTGGAGTACTTCAGCGCCGTCATGCGCTTCTTGGTCATCTTCGCGCCGACCACCTCGTGGTGGTGGAAGGAGACACGGCCGTCGCTCTCGAAGCGGCGGGTCCGGGGCTTGCCGATGTCGTGCAGCAGGGCGGCCAGCCGCAGCACCAGGTCCGGGCCGTCCTCCTCCAGGTCGATCGCCTGCTCCAGGACGATCAGCGAGTGGTCGTAGACGTCCTTGTGCCGGTGGTGCTCGTCACGCTCCAGCCGCAGGGCCGGCAGCTCCGGCAGGACCCGGTCGGCGAGACCGGTGTCCACCAGCAGGCCCAGGCCCTTGCGGGGGTGTGCGGACAGCAGCAGCTTGTTCAGCTCGCCCTGCACGCGCTCGGCCGAGACGATCTCGATCCGGTCGGACATCGCCTTCATCGCCGACACGACCTCGGGCGCGACCTCGAAGTCCAGCTGCGCGGCGAACCGGGCGGCGCGCAGCATGCGCAGCGGATCGTCGGAGAAGGAGTCCTCCGGGGTGCCGGGAGTCCGCAGCACGCCGGCGGCCAGGTCCTCCAGGCCGCCGTGCGGGTCGACGAACTCCTGCTCCGGGAGGGCCAGGGCCATGGCGTTGACGGTGAAGTCCCGTCGGACCAGGTCCTCCTCGATGGAGTCGCCGTAGGAGACCTCGGGCTTGCGCGAGGTGCGGTCGTACGCCTCGGAACGGTACGTCGTCACCTCGATCTGGAACCCGTCGCGCTGCGCCCCGACGGTACCGAAGGCGATGCCGACGTCCCAGAGCGAGTCCGCCCAGGGACGCATGATCTTCAGTACGGCCTCGGGGCGCGCGTCGGTGGTGAAGTCGAGGTCGTTGCCGAGACGCCCGAGCAGCGCGTCGCGGACGGACCCGCCGACCAGGGCGAGGCGGAAGCCCGCCTCCTGGAACCGGCGTCCGAGCTCGTCGGCGACAGGAGCGACCCGCAGCAGTTCACTGACCGCGCGGCGCTGCACCTGACTCAGGGCACTGGGGTTGTCTTCATTGGCGTTCGGCACAACAGAAAAGGGTACGTGGCCCGCCCGGCGAGGGCTCCCCCGTTTCACCGCCGCCCCGCCACCGGGGCCCCGAAGCGGAACCGATCGTGTGGAGCAAGGCGCGGCACTCGCACACAGCGCGCCTCGTTACCATGCGTGGACGCAGAACCGACGACCACTGACACTTCGAGGGACGGGCGAAACGCGTGGCCGAGGCGGCAGACATCCAGGGGACGGCCCCCGTCCCTGCCCGACGCCGCTGGCTGCGGCGGGCAGTCGTCCTGCTCAGCGGGACGCCGGTACTGGCCGCTCTGATCTACGCCCCCGCCCCGGTCGCGCACGCGGCCGATTCCTCGGTCGACGTCCAGCTGACCGAGGTGTCACCGAGCGCTCCGCTCAAGAGCGACACGCTCACGATCTCCGGCACCGTGGTCAACAACGGCTCGGAGACGATCAAGAACGCCCACGTGGGATTGCGGGTCGGACCCCGGCTGGGGGACCGTTCGGCGATCGGCGAGGTGGCGGACCGCAAGGGCTTCCGGCCCGGAGCGGACCCGGGGGAGATCGACTCGGCCTTCGCCGTGAAGATCGACTCGCTGACCTCCAAGGTCGGCCAGCAGTTCACGATCAAGGTGCCGGTCAACAAGCTGGACCTGGGCGCGGACGGGGTCTACCAGCTCGGCGTCTCCCTGTCCGGGTCGACCGACAGCCGCCCGCACGAGCAGGTCCTGGGCATCCAGCGGACCTTCCTGCCCTGGCAGCCGGACCCGGCCGCCAAGCGGTCCTCGCTGACCTACGTGTGGCCGCTGGTCTCCACCACGCACGTCACCGCCGAAACCGGCTCGGACGAGCTCCAGACCCCCGTCTTCCTCGACGACTCCCTCGCGGACGACCTGCGGCCGGGCGGCCGCCTGGAGCGGATGGTCGCGCTCGGCAAGGACCTGCCGGTCACCTGGGTCATCGACCCCGACCTGCTCACCACCATCGACGCCATGACCAAGGGCTACCGGGTCCGCAGCCCCGACCCGGACGGCAAGCCCGTACAGGGCAGGAACAAGGCCGTCGCCGAGCAGTGGCTGAGCGCCCTGGAGACCGCCGTACAGGGCAAGAAGGTCGTCGCGCTGCCCTTCGCCGACCCCGACATCGCCTCCCTCGCCCACCACGGCAAGGACGTCTCGGGCACCCTGGGCCAGCTGCGGCCCGCCACCGACAAGGCGAAGCAGGCCGTGGAGACGGTGCTGCACGTCCCCGCGTCCACCGACTTCTCCTGGCCGGTGGAGGGCGCCATCGACCCCTCGATCGTCAACGTCGCCACCTCGGCCGGCGCGCACAACGTCCTGGCCCGCAGCGACAGCCTCCAGGAGACCGGCGCACTCGGCTACACCCCGACGGCCGCCCGTCCCATCGGTGCGGGCACCACCGCCGTGGTGGCCGACGCGGACCTCTCCACCGCCTTCGAGGGCGACATGGCCGCCGCCGGGAGCTCCACGCTCGCCGTGCAGCGCTTCCTGGCCCACAGCCTCGCCCTGAACCTGCAGAACAGCGACGAGCCGCGCAGCTACGTGGTGACCCCCCAGCGCCGGCCGACCGCCAGCCAGGCGGATTCGATGGCCATCGCCCTGCGCGGGCTCCAGGCGGCCCGCTGGACCCAGCCCTCCGACCTGGAGGCGGCGGCCGCGGCGAAGCCCGACCCCGGCGCCGCGACCCAGGTGCCGGGCGCCGGCCAGTACCCGGAAGCCCTGGCCAAGCAGGAGCTTCCGGTGTCCGCCTTCGAGAAGATCCGCACCACGCAGAACACCCTCGACCACTTCAAGGTCATCCTCTCGGCGCCGGACCGCGTCGAGATCCCCTTCGGGAACACCACGAACCGGGAGATGTCGACCTCCTGGCGGGGCCGCCCCGAGGAGGCCGCCGCCTACCGCGACCAGGTCCAGGCCTACCTGATCGGGCTGACCGACAAGGTCAAGGTCGTCCCCAAGTCCGACGCCACCCTGTCCGGCCACAGCGCGACCATTCCCGTCAGCGTCCAGAACAGCCTCGTCCAGGACGTCCACAACCTCGTGCTCCGGGTGAAGTCCGCCAATCCCACCCGCCTGATGTTCGGCGACAGCGGCGAAGCAGAAGAGGAAGTCACCGTTCAGGGCGGTCACAGCCAGACGGTAAAGTTCACCGCCAACGCCACCGCGAGTGGTCCGGTCGAGGTCAGCGCACGCCTGTACACCAAGGACGGCGTGCCGTACGGCAAGGAACGCAAGTTCACGGTCGAGGCCACCGAGATCACTCCCACCGTCATGCTCGTCATCGCCGGCGGTGTGCTCCTCCTCGTTCTGGCGGGCATCAAGATGTACGCCAGCCGCAAGCGCGTCGCCGCGCGAGCGGCCGCGGAGGAGAGCACGCAGCCGAGTGACGAGACCACGGACACCGAACCGCAAAGCACCGAGGGGTCCGGCACGGGTGAGACAGTGGACCGTTGAGCGATGCCGTGGCCGGTCGGCCTGGGGACGATGAGGTGGGGTTGCGATGAACGCGCCGTACAACGGTGACCGCGCGCAGGGCACTGGCGGGCCCATGCCCTCCCAGGGCACTGCCCCGGGCGCTCCGGTGCCCGGACAGGTTCCGGCGCCCGCGCCCCCGCAGGACCGCGACCCGTACGTCCAGGACGCCTACGACTACGACCCCTACCGGTCGCAGGACCTGTCGGCCCAGGACCCGGTCGCCGAGGCCCTCTACGACCGGGCCTCGCACCCCCCGCCGCCGCCGGGCACCTACCAGGAGGCCGGTCCGCTCTACGCGGCCCCCCAGACGCCCTCGCACGGCCCCGACCCGCGCGTGTGGGCCCAGACCCCGCCGCCTGAGCCGGACGGCCCTTCCCGCCACCTGCCCTACGGCGACCACGCGGCGACGACGCAGTTCGTCGGGGTGGACTCGCTCGTGACCCGGGCGTCCGAGGAAGACCCCGAGCCCGACGCCTTCACGCACCTCTACCGCGACCAGCAGGCCGCCCCCGGCGCCACCGCCACCGCCGCCGCCTCCGCCGAGGACGCCCCGGTCGCGGCACCGGCCCCGGCCAAGCCCGCCGGCAAGGCCGCGAGCCTGATGAAGTCGAGCGCCCTGATGGCGGCCGGCACGATCGTCTCCCGCATCACCGGCTTCGCCCGCACCCTGGTGATCGCCGGCGCCATCGGCGTCGCGTCCCTCAACGACTCCTACCAGGTCGCCAACACCCTGCCCACGATGATCTACGTCCTCGTCGGCGGCGGCGCCCTCAACGCGGTCTTCATCCCCCAGCTCGTCCGGGCCATGAAGAACGACGACGACGGCGGCGAGGCCTACGCCAACCGCCTGCTGACCCTCGTGGTGGTCCTGCTGGGCGCGGTCACCACCATCTGCGTGTTCGCGGCCCCGCTCTTCATCGGCATGATGTCGCAGAAGATCGCCGACAACCCGCAGCGCATGGACGTCGCGGTCGCGTTCGCGCACTACTGCCTGCCCACCATGTTCTTCATGGGCGTGCACGTGGTGCTCGGTCAGATCCTCAACGCCCGCGGCCGGTTCGGCGCGATGATGTGGACCCCGGTCCTCAACAACATCGTGGTCATCGCCACCTTCGGCACCTTCATCTGGGCCTTCGGCGGCTTCACCGCCACCGGCGTCTCCGAGGCGACGATCACGCCCGAGGGCGTCCGCCTGCTGGGCATCGGCACCCTGCTCGGCCTCGTCGTCCAGTCCCTGGCGATGCTGCCCTACCTGCGCGAAGCCGGCTTCAAGATGCGGCTGCGCTTCGACTGGAAGGGCCACGGCCTCGGCAAGGCCGCCGGGCTGGCCAAGTGGACCTTCTTCTTCGTCCTCGCCAACCAGCTCGGCCTGGTCGTCGTGACCCAGCTCGCCACCTGGGCCGGTGAGCTCGCCGACAAGCAGGGCCACGGCGGTACCGGCATCACCGGCTACAACTACGCCCTGCTGCTCTGGCAGATGCCGCAGGCCATCATCACCGTCTCCGTCATGACGGCCGTCCTGCCCCGCATTTCGCGCTCGGCCCACGACGGCGACGCCGCCGCCGTCCGCGACGACATCTCCTACGGCCTGCGCACCTCGGCCGTCGCGATCGTCCCCTGTGCCTTCGCCTTCCTCGCCCTGGGCGTACCGATGTCGACGCTGCTCTACGCCAGCACCGGCGCCGACGACGCCACCAACATCGGCTTCATCCTGATGGCCTTCGGTCTCGGCCTGATCCCGTACTCGGTCCAGTACGTGGTCCTGCGCGGCTTCTACGCCTACGAGGACACCCGGACCCCCTTCTACAACACGGTCATCGTGGCCGCCGTCAACGCCGGCGTCTCCGCCCTGGCCTTCTTCGTCCTCCCGGCCCGCTGGGCCGTCGTCGGCATGGCCGCCGCCTACGGCCTCGGCTACGCCGTCGGTGTCGGCGTGGCCTGGCGCCGCCTGAAGGCGCGCCTCGGCGGGGACCTCGACGGCGCCCACGTGATGCGCACCTACACCCGCCTGATCGGCGCGTGCGTCCCGGCGGCCGTCGTGGCGGGCGCAGTCGCCTACGGGGTCACCCAGTGGCTGGGGAACGGAGCCCTCGGTTCCCTCGCCGCCCTGGTCGCGGGTCTCGTCTCCCTCGGCGCCGTGTTCCTCCTCGCCGCCAAGCGGATGCGGATCGAAGAGCTCAACTCCATGGTCGGAATGGTCCGCGGACGTCTGGGGCGCTGATGCGCACAACCGTCACCCCCCTTCGTGTGTCGTGCATAGCGGCGGACTGTGGGCACAATTGGCATGGCTTCGCAGACTGGCCGACAGCGCGCAACGGATGGGGAGGCAGGGACGACGGTGGCGGAACGTAGCACGGCTGCCGTCGACGTGGCCGACAACAGCGGCGAGCAGCCGCTGGCCGCAGATGCGGCCAAGGCCACGGCCGACGGGGTGGACGCCAATAACGGAAAAGCCTCGGACGGACCCGTGCCCGAGAAGGACGGCGAGCGCGCGAACGCGGCACCCGCGGCCGCGCCGGAGCTCCACAGCGGGCACAAGCTAGCGCGGCGCTACCGCCTGGAGGAGTGCGTCACCCGCCTGGACGGCTTCAGCAGCTGGCGGGCCATGGACGAGAAGCTGCGCCGCGCGGTGGGCGTCCACCTGCTGCCCGCGGACCACCCCAGGGCCCGCAGCGTCCTGGCCGCCGCCCGCTCCTCCGCCCTGCTCGGCGACCCCCGGTTCGTCCAGGTCCTCGACGCCGTGGAGGAGAACGACCTCGTCTACGTCGTCCACGAGTGGCTGCCCGACGCCACCGAACTGACCTCGGTCCTCGCCGCCGGCACCCTCGAACCCCACGAGGCCTACCAGCTGGTCAGCCAGGTCTCCCAGGCCATGGCCGCCGCCCACCGCGAGGGCCTGGCCCACCTGCGCCTGACACCCAGCGCGATACTGCGCACCTCCACGGGCCAGTACCGCATCCGCGGCCTCGCCGTGAACGCCGCCCTGCGCGGCATCACCAGCGACACCCCGCAGCGGGCGGACACCGAGGCCATCGGCGCACTGCTCTACGCCTCCCTCACCCAGCGCTGGCCTTACGAGAACGACGCGTACGGCCTGCGCGGCCTGCCCAAGGGAGTCGGCCTGCTCGCCCCCGACCAGGTCCGCGCCGGCGTCCACCGGGGCCTCGGCGAGCTCGCCATGCGCGCCCTCGCCAACGACGGGGCGACCGCGTCCCGCCAGGAGCCCGCCTGCACCAGCCCCGAGGAGCTGGCCAAGGCCGTCGCCGAGATGCCCCGCATCCGGCCGCCGGAGCCCGCCTTCACCGCGCCTCCGGAGTACCAGCACACCACCTACCAGCAGGGCACCTACGGCCGCCCCGCCCCGGTCGGCATGCCCACCACCCAGGCGGTCCCGTCCGTCCCCCCGCCGCCGCTGCAGAGCCGCACCGGCCGCGCCCTGAAGTGGGGCGTCGCCGCCCTGCTGATCGTCGCCCTGGGCCTCGGCAGCTGGCAGCTCGCCGACAGGCTCCTGGACCACGGCAAGTCGGGCGGCGGTGACAGCACCCAGACCCAGCAGCAGGGCCCCAACGACGCCGCGCAGAAGAAGGAGCCCGCGCCGCTCTCCATCAAGGGCGCGAAGGAGTACGCGCCGGACGGCGTCCCGCAGAACGCGAAAGACGTCGGCAAGACGTACGACGGGGACGCCTCCACCTACTGGCGGACCAGGAGCTTCTCCGACGGCCCCAAGGTCGTGATCAAGCCCGGTGTCGGAATCGTCTACGACCTCGGCTCCGAGCAGGAGGTCAGCGAGGTCTCGATAGGGCTGAAGCACCCGGGCGACCACACCACCCTGACGCTGTACGCGGCCGAGTCGGTCGACCCGAAGAAGAAGATCACGGGCACGACCACCAAGGACGGCAACGTCAAGCTGACCCCCGAGAAGCCGGTCAAGACGCGCTACGTGCTCCTGTGGATCACGGCCATGCCGTACGCGCCGTACGACGACTTCAGCGGAGCCGGCTACAAGCAGGGCATCACGGACGTGCAGTTCAAGGGCTGACGCAGGCAGGGGAGGGGGCTCACCGTTGGACGACGCCGCGACCGGCGAACGCAGCGACCAGGATCTCCTTTCCCTGCACGTCGCCGGCGATCCCGACGCCTTCGGGGAACTCGTACGCCGTCACCGCGACCGGCTCTGGGCCGTCGCACTGCGCACCCTCGGCGACCGTGAGGAGGCCGCGGACGCCGTCCAGGACGCCCTCGTCTCCGCCTACCGGGCCGCCCACACCTTCCGGGGCGATTCCGCCGTCACGACCTGGCTGCACCGGATCACCGTCAACGCCTGCCTCGACCGCGCCCGCAAGGCCGCCTCCCGCCGGACCGCGCCCCTCGACGACACGGACCGCCTGGAGCGGCTGCTGGAGCCCCACGAGTCCGCCGAGGCACCTGCGGAGCGCCAGGACCTCCACCGCCAGCTCCTGGCCGCCCTCAGCACCCTCCCGGCCGAGCAGCGGGCCGCCCTCGTCCTCGTCGACATGCAGGGATACCCCGTCGCCGACGCCGCCCGCATCCTCGACGTCCCCACCGGCACCGTGAAGAGCCGGTGCGCGCGGGGCCGGGCCAAACTCCTCCCGATGCTCACTCATCTGCGCACGAATGCCGGGGATAACACCACCTCGGAGCGGGGAAGGAACCGGACGCCGGGGACAGCCGTCCCACCTGCGGCAGACCCCAGGAATCCAGAACCGGATCCAAACGCTGTGAAGGGCGGAGGTGGACGACCGTGAGCCCCTCAACCGGCACGACCGGCACTGCCGGCACGACCTGGCACCCGGAGGTCTCGGAGATCTCCGACCTCACCGAAGGGCTGCTCTCCCCCTCCCGCACCGCCGAGGTGCGCCGCCACCTCGGGGCCTGCGCGCTGTGCGCCGACGTGCTCGCCTCCCTGGAGGAGATCCGGTCCCTCCTCGGCACGCTCCCGGGACCGCCGCGCATGCCCTCCGCCATCGCCGGCCGGATCGACGCGGCCCTCGCCGCCGAGGCACTCCTCGACTCGACGACCTCCCGGGCCGAGGCGGCCGTCTCCGAGGCGCATCCCGCGGGCGATGTTTCACGTGAAACATCGCCGGCGGCCCCGGGCAGCTCCGGCCGGAGCGAGGCCCACCGGCCCACCGGTCACCCGTCTGGCCCAACCGGTCCCGGCCGTCGTCGCGCCCGGCGCCGTATCGCCGTCCTCACCGGGCTGGCCGGGGCTGCCGCCTGCGCGCTCGCCGTCTTCCTCTTCAACGGACTGGGAGGCACCGGCTCGCACGACACCGCAACGCGCAACGACACTGCGAGGGCCTCCGCCGACTCCGCCACGCCCGGCGAGTACACGGCCCAGGGACTCCGGCAGAGCGTTCGGCAGCTGCTGGCCGGCGAAGCCGCGGCAAACACCCCGAAGACCGCGCCAGGCGAGACCGACAGGAACATGGGCCTGCAGAACACTTCTCCCGGTCTGGCTCCCGCCGACCGGCTCGCCCCTCAGGAGCCGGCTCCGGTCCCGCCCTGTGTCCAGCAGGGCACCGGCCGCACCGAGCCTCCGGTCGCCGCCGAGCGCGGCAGCTACCAGGGCACTCCCGTCTACCTCGTCGTACTGCCCCACCCGGGCGACGCCGCCCGGGTGGACGCCTATCTCGTGCCCGCCGGCTGCGCGGACAATCCGGCACAAACACCGGACAAGCCGCTGCTTACCAGTACATATCCCCGCAACTGACGGGATCACGGGGTGGCCCGCCGCGCGTTGCGGGACTGGAGGGGCCAAGCGGGGAATGTGCGCGCCGTAGGATCCGTTGGGTGGGGTGAGAGTCCGCACCGGCCCCCGGTAGGCAGCACGAAGTCCGCAGAGACGAGGAAAGAACCCGTGAGCGACGTACGAAACGTGATCATCATCGGCTCCGGGCCGGCCGGTTACACGGCCGCCCTGTACACCGCACGCGCTTCGCTCAACCCCCTGGTCTTCGAAGGTGCCGTCACCGCCGGCGGCGCGCTCATGAACACCACCGAGGTCGAGAACTTCCCCGGCTTCCGGGACGGCATCATGGGTCCGGACCTCATGGACAACATGCGCGACCAGGCCGAGCGCTTCGGCGCCGAGCTCGTCCCGGACGATGTCGTCGCCGTGGACCTCACCGGTGAGATCAAGACCGTCACGGACACCGCCGGCACGGTGCACCGCGCCAAGGCCGTCATCGTCACCACCGGTTCGCAGCACCGCAAGCTCGGTCTGCCCAACGAGGACGCCCTCTCCGGACGCGGTGTCTCCTGGTGCGCCACCTGCGACGGGTTCTTCTTCAAGGACCAGGACATCGCCGTCGTCGGCGGCGGCGACACCGCGATGGAGGAGGCCACCTTCCTCTCCCGGTTCGCCAAGTCCGTCACGATCGTCCACCGCCGTGACAGCCTGCGCGCCTCCAAGACCATGCAGGACCGCGCCTTCGCCGACCCGAAGATCAAGTTCGCCTGGGACAGCGAGGTCGCCGAGATCCACGGCGAGCAGAAGCTCTCCGGCCTCACCCTGCGCAACACCAAGACCGGTGAGACCTCCGAGCTGCCCGTGACCGGCCTGTTCATCGCCGTCGGACACGACCCGCGGACCGAGCTGTTCACCGGCCAGCTCGACCTGGACGACGAGGGCTACCTCAAGGTCGACGCTCCCTCGACGCGCACCAACGTCACCGGTGTCTTCGGCGCCGGCGACGTCGTGGACCACACCTACCGTCAGGCGATCACCGCGGCCGGTACCGGCTGCTCCGCCGCCCTCGACGCGGAGCGCTTCCTCGCGGCGCTCGCGGACGCCGAGCCGGCGACCGCGACCGTCTGACCCGGCTCCATCCCCACACCCCACACCCCGTAGAAGAGAAGGAGGCCGCTGTGGCCGGCACCCTCAAGAACGTGACCGACTCGGACTTCGACGAAGTCGTCCTGCGCAGCGACAAGCCCGTGCTGGTGGACTTCTGGGCCGAGTGGTGCGGCCCGTGCCGCCAGATCGCGCCTTCGCTGGAGGCCATCGCCGCCGAGCACGGCGACCAGATCGAGATCGTGAAGCTCAACATCGACCAGAACCCGGGCACCGCGGCCAAGTACGGCGTCATGTCCATCCCGACCCTGAACGTCTACCAGGGCGGCGAGGTCGTGAAGACCATCGTCGGTGCGAAGCCCAAGGCCGCCATCCTGCGCGACCTGTCGGACTTCGTCGAGGTGCAGGCCTGATCAGCCGCTCCGCACGGTCGGCAGTGACCACGTGAAACGGGGCCGCCCCTGAAGGGGCGGCCCCGTTCGCGTGTCCGGAAGCCCGCACGCTCACAGCGGGCGCAGCGCCGGCTCCTTGCGGGCCCTCGCTCCGCCCAACAGGCGGTCCAGCGCCAGCTCCACGTCTTCCTTCCACGACAGCGTCGTGCGCAACTCCAGCCTCAGCCGGGGGTGGGACGGATGGGGGCGTACGGTCTTGAAGCCCACCGACAGCAGATGATCGGCCGGCAGCAGACAGGCGGGCCGCTCCCACCGCGCTTCACCGAACGCCTCGATCGCCTTGAACCCCCGCCGGAGCAGATCCTTCGCGACCGTCTGGACCATCACCCGCCCCAGGCCCTGCCCCTGATACCCCGGCATGATCCAGCCCGTGATCAACTGCACGGCGTCCGGGGACACCGGGCTCGTCGGGAAGGAAGCGGCCCTCGGCACATAGGCGGGCGGGGCGTACAGCACGAACCCGACCGGGACCTCGTCCACGTAGACCACCCGGCCGCAGGAGCCCCAGTCCAGGAGGACGGCCGAGATCCAGGCCTCCTTCTCCAGCTCAGGGGTACCCGCCTTCACGGCAGCCTCGCCGGTGACGGGATCCAGCTCCCAGAACACACAGCTCCGGCAACGCCTGGGCAGGTCCTGGAGGTTGTCCAGCGTGAGCGGTACCAGCCGACGACCCATGCCCACATCGTAAGCACTGCCTCCTGCTTCTTCGAGTGTGGACATCTCGAAGAAGCAGGGGGCAGCAAGTGGAACGAGCTGGGGACTACTCCCCGGAGAGGCCCTGTTCGAGGACGCGGCCCTCACCCGGGGCCAGGGTTCCCAGGATGCGCTCCAGGTCCTCCATCGACGCGAACTCGACGGTGATCTTGCCCTTCTTCTGGCCCAGATCCACCTTCACGCGGGTCTCGAACCGGTCCGACAGACGCGTCGCCAGCTCGCTGAGCGCCGGGGACACCCGCGTGCCGGCCCGCGGACCCTTGGGCTTCACGGTGCTCGACGGCTCCGAGCCCATCAGCTGGATGATCTCCTCAACCGAGCGCACGGACAGGCCCTCGGCCACGATCCGCTCGGCGATGCGGAGCTGCTCCCCGAAGTCCTCCACGGATACGAGGGCCCGTGCGTGGCCCGCCAGCAGCACACCGGAGGCCACCTTGAGCTGTACCTCGGGCGAGAGCCTCAGCAGCCGCAGGGTATTGGTGACCTGCGGACGCGAGCGCCCGATCCGGTCCGCCAGCTGGTCGTGGGTGCAGTTGAACTCCTTGAGGAGCTGGTCGTACGCGGCAGCCTCCTCCAGCGGGTTCAGCTGTACCCGGTGCAGGTTCTCCAGGAGGGCGTCCAGCAGGAGCTTGTCGTCGTCCGTCGCCCGGATGATCGCGGGGATGCTCTCCAGCCCCGCCTGCCCGCAGGCGCGGAAACGCCGCTCGCCCATGATCAGCTCATAGCGGCCGGGCTCCGTCTCCCGGACCACCACGGGCTGGAGCAGGCCCACCGTCTGGATCGAGGTCACCAGCTCGGCCAGCGCCACGTCATCGAGGTGTTCCATGTTGCGCGGCTGGCGCGGGTTCGGGGAGATCGCGTCCAGCGGAAGCTCCGCGAACGTCGCCCCCGCCACCTCATTGCTCTCCGGCTGCGGAGCCGCCGTCTCGACCGGCACCGATGTTTCACGTGAAACATCCGCCTGGACCAACGCGGCAAGCTTCGCCGCGGCGATCCCCCGCTCCGACTGGAGCACCGGCACCGCCGACGGGTTCGTCGATCCCGTACCCACCACCGGAGTCTTCTCCTGGGGAGCGGACGGGATCAACGCGCCGAGCCCCCGCCCCAGACCCCTACGTCGCTCGCTCACTGGATCCCCTCCGCCACACTCTGCGTGCTGTTCATACCCGCGCCCACATGGGCGTGCTGGGCTTCGTAATGGATTCCGGCCCCCCGCAGCGCGATCTCCCGCGCTGCTTCCAGGTAGGAAAGGGCACCGCTGGAACCCGGGTCGTACGTGAGAACCGTCTGCCCGTAGCTCGGAGCCTCCGAAATACGCACCGACCGCGGGATGCTCGTGCGCAGCACCTCCTTGCCGAAGTGGGTGCGCACCTCGTCCGCCACCTGCGAGGCCAGTCGCGTCCTGCCGTCGTACATCGTCAGCAGGATCGTCGAGACGTGCAGGGCCGGGTTCAGGTGGGCCCGCACCAGGTCGACATTGCGCAGCAGCTGTCCCAGGCCCTCCAGCGCGTAGTACTCGCACTGGATCGGGATCAACACCTCCGCGCCGGCCACCATGGCGTTCACCGTCAGCAGGCCCAGCGAGGGCGGGCAGTCGATGAGGATGTAGTCGAGCGGCTGCTCGTACGCCTGGATCGCCCGCTGGAGCCGGCTCTCACGAGCCACCAGCGATACCAGCTCGATCTCCGCGCCCGCGAGGTCGATCGTGGCCGGAGCGCAGAAGAGCCCCTCCACATCCACCACCGGCTGGACGACCTCCAGGAGGGGACGGCTGTCCACGAGCACGTCGTAGATGGACGGCACGTCCGCGTGGTGGTCGATTCCCAGCGCGGTGGAGGCGTTGCCCTGCGGGTCGAGGTCGATGACCAGGACACGCGCCCCGTGCAGGGCCAGCGAGGCCGCCAGGTTCACGGTCGTCGTGGTCTTGCCGACGCCGCCCTTCTGGTTCGCCACGACCATGATCCGGGTCTGCGCGGGCCGCGGCAGAGCGGCACCCGTGTGCCCCAGGGCCTCGATCGCCTGCTGGGCGGCGCTGGCGAGCGGGGTGTCCTCGATGTCGTCGTTGTCCACGAGGGGCGGGGACGATGTTTCACGTGAAACATCCTCACCCGGCGATTCAGAGCGGGGACCGGGGACCGGATCGGCCATCGGCCCCGCAAGGTTGGCGTCGGACCGCACGGTGTCACTCTCCTCGGCAGCGGGCTCGCGATGAACAGAGCCTGCCATGCCACCCGGGTCGCGAACCAGCGGGGCCCGTACTCCTGTGGATGAATCCACCGTTGTGGACAACTCCGTCACCCCCGCGTCCTTGCGGTGGCGGGGGGCCGCAGCAGCACGGCCGCGGCTGATGATTCCGTGCAGCAGAGAGCGACGTTTCACGTGAAACACGATGCCCGGACGGAGTCTTCAGCCCGCTACGACACTCCGAAATCCATACCTATAGGGCCCAACCCGCCCCAAAACGCACCGCCGATAGCGGGGTCAGCGGCGCCTGCGCGCGCGCCCCACCCGTGCGGCCTTAGCCCGCTTGGCCGCGAACCTCACTCCACCGGGGCTTTCTCCGACCTCCACCCGGACCACCGTGGACAGGGGGTCGACCACGCCCTCGCCCACGTGGAGGACCGAGGTCTTCACCACACCCAGCTTGGTCAGCGCGACCTTCGCCGAGACCAGCTCCTCCTCGGCGGTGTCGCCCTTCAGAGCCAGCATCTCGCCGTAAGGACGCAGCAGTGGCACACCCCAGCCCGCGAGCCGGTCCAGCGGTGCCACGGCGCGGGCCGTCACCACGTGCACCGGCTGGAGCTTGCCGAGCACCTCCTCGGCCCGGCCCCGCACCACGGTGACGTGGTCCAGCCCGAGCAGCTCCACGACTTCCTGGAGGAAGGTCGTCCTGCGCAGCAGGGGCTCCAGCAGGGTGATCTTCAGGTCCCGCCGCACCAGGGCGAGCGGGATGCCGGGCAGGCCGGCGCCGGAGCCCACGTCGCACACGGTGACGCCCTCCGGCACCACCTCGGAGAGCACCGCGCAGTTCAGCAGGTGCCGCTCCCACAGCCGGGGAACCTCACGCGGACCGATCAGGCCCCGCTTGACCCCCGCGTCCGCCAGCAGCTCCGCGTACCGCACAGCTTCCGGGAAAAACTCACCGAACACCGCGCGCGCCTCTTCGGGCGCCGGGGGCGCCTCTTCAGGCGCCGCGGGAAGCTCCGCTGCCTCCGTCACGGGGACCGTCCTTCCGTACAGAACCGCTCACGCCAAAACCGTGTCGTTCAACCGTGTCGTTCAACTGCCAGGCTTACAAACTTCGGCCCCGCCTGCGACACAGGCGGGGCCGACGCACAACGTTCCGGTCAGGCCGGGAGCACGACGACGAAGCGCTGCGGCTCCTCGCCCTCGGACTCGCTCTTCAGGCCGGCGGCCGCCACGGCGTCGTGGACGACCTTGCGCTCGAAGGGGGTCATCGGGGCCAGCTTCAGCGGCTCGCCCGAGGCCTTCACGTCCGCGGCGGCCTTCGCGCCCAGCGCCGCCAGCTCCTCGCGCTTCTTCGCCCGGAAACCCGCGATGTCCAGCATCAGCCGGCTGCGGTCGCCGGTCTCCCGGTGCACGGCGAGGCGGGTCAGCTCCTGGAGGGCCTCCAGGACCTCCCCGTCGCGGCCCACGAGCTTCTGCAGGTCGCGGCCGCCCGAGTCACTGACGATCGACACCGCAGCGCGGTCCGCCTCGACGTCCATGTCGATGTCGCCGTCCAGGTCGGCGATGTCCAGCAGACCCTCAAGGTAGTCGGCCGCGATCTCACCCTCCTGCTCGAGGCGGGTCAGGGTGTCGCCACTCTCAGCGGCGGCGGTGGTGGTGCCTTCCGTCACGGGAGGGACTCCTTCTACTTCTTGGAGGGCTTGCTGGGGGGCGTCTGACGCTTGGACTTCGACTGCCGCTTCGGCTGCTGCCGCTTGGTGGCGACACCGCCGCTCGCCGCGTCCGAGTCGGCCGTGGCCTCAGAACTCTTGATCACGGAGCCGTCCGCCTGTGCGGCCATGCCCTGCTTCGTCAGCGCGGTGATGAACTTCCGCTCGTTGTCGTTGCGGTCCGGGCCCTTGGCCACGATCGCCGCGACGATCTTCTTCTTGCCCCGGCCCTTGACGTCGCCGTGGGTGCTGACGTGCTTCAGCAGACGGGTCAGGTACTGGTCCTGGGCCTTGCTGCCCGGCGTCGGGTTCTGGTTGATCACGTACATCTGCTGGCCCATGGTCCACACGTTGGTGGTCAGCCAGTAGACGAGGACACCGACGGGGAAGTTGATGCCCATCACCGCGAAGATCACCGGGAAGATGTACATGAGCATCTTCTGCTGCTGCATGAACGGCGTCTTGACCGAGAGGTCGACGTTCTTCTGCATCAGCTGGCGCTGTGTGTAGAACTGCGACAGCGACATCAGGACGATCATGATCGCCGTCACGATGCGCACGTTGGTGATCGAGGCGTCCAGGCCCGCGACCTTCTCGGCGCTGTCGGTGAACTTGGCGGCCAGCGGGGCGCCGAAGATGTGCGCCTGGCGGGCGCTCTCCAGCAGCGACTGGTTGATCACGCCGATGGTCTTGCCGTTGGCGATGCTCGCGAGCACGTGGTAGAGCGCGAAGAAGAAGGGCGACTGCGCCAGGATGGGAAGGCACGAGGAGAGCGGGTTGGTACCCGTCTCCTTGTACAGCTTCATCATCTCTTCGGACTGACGCTGCTTGTCGTTCTTGTAGCGCTCCTGGATCGCCTTCATCTTCGGCTGGAGCGCCTGCATGCCACGCGTCGCCTTGATCTGCTTCACGAAGAGCGGGATCAGGCAGATGCGGATCAGGATCACCAGGGACACGATGGACAGGCCCCAGGCCCATCCACTGTCCGCACCGAAGATCGCGCCGTAGACCTTGTGGAACTGGACGATGATCCACGACACGGGTGTGGTGATAAAGCTGAACAGACTGGCAATCGTGTCCACTAATCAGGCTCCTTGAGCATTGCGAGATCTACGCAACGCACTGCGCAGCTGCTCGTGCCAACGCGGGCGTTTCCGGGGTGGGACATGATCCACACCACCCGGGGACCACGGATTGCACCGCAGGATCCGCCAGGCGGTCAGAGCCGTCCCCTTCACCGCACCATGCCGGTCGATGGCCGTAAACCCGTAGTGCGAGCACGACGGGTAGTAGCGGCACACCGGCCCGAGCAGCGGACTGATCGTCCACTGGTACAGCTTGATCAAAGCGAGCAGCGGGTACTTCATCGAGCCACGCCTCCCAGCAGCCGCGCCAAGGCGGCGTCCAGGTCGCGAGCCAGCTCGTCGACGCCGGCATCAGCGGCTCCGGGCAGGGCCCGCACCACCACCAGGCTACCGGCGGGCAGCTGAGCCAGCCGATCACGCACGAGATGGCGGAGCCGGCGCTTGACCCGGTTGCGGACGACAGCGATGCCGACAGCCTTGCTGACGACGAAACCCGCACGCGGCGAGGGATCTGCATCCCCCGGCTCGTGCGGGTCCGTGGCACCGCTTGTACGTAGGTGGACGACGAGGAGCGGGCGACCGGCCCGACGCCCTCGACGCACCGCGCTCGCGAAGTCCTCGCGCCGCCTCAGCCGATTTTCGGGAGACAGCACGACGTCACGACCTGCGCGTTGTTACGCGGAAAGGGCGGCGCGGCCCTTGCTGCGACGGTTCGCCAGGATCGCGCGACCGGCACGGGTGCGCATCCGCAGGCGGAAGCCGTGGGTCTTGGCGCGGCGGCGGTTGTTCGGCTGGAAGGTGCGCTTGCTCACTCGGGGGCTCCAGAGAATGAATCGTTGTGGCGGTACATCGCCTGGCTGTCACCGTGCGCCCACGAGGAACTCGCGTGTTCGCCCGAGTGGACACCGCTAAATGATCACAATCAGTGACCTTCGCCCATCGGTAGGCAGGCGGCAGCAGCCATCGACAACTCGACCTCGTTACGGTACGCGCGGCTACGCCATCCGGTCAAACCGAGCGTCCGCTGCCCCACACTGTGCACAGGCTGTGGACAACGACTTGAACCCTACCCACCGGCCTGACTACCGTTGCCTGATCCCGGATTTTTTGTCCCGACCGTCCCAAAGAACCACACATTCGTGGGACCGGGACCTGTGAGAGAGCGTGCTCTGTGGCTGACGTACCTGCCGATCTTGCCGCAGTGTGGCCACGCGTGCTCGAGAAGCTGCTCGGGGAGGGCCAGCAGGGGATCGAGCCCAAGGACAAGCAGTGGGTGGAACGATGCCAGCCGCTGGCCCTCGTCGCCGACACCGCGCTGCTCGCCGTCCCCAACGAATGGGGCAAGCGGGTCCTGGAGGGCCGTCTCGCCCCGCTCATCAGCGACGCCCTGAGCCGCGAGTGCGGCCGCCCGATCCGTATCGCCATCACCGTGGACGACTCCGCGGGCGAGCCCGCGCCGCCGGCCCCGCCCGCCCCCTCCCCCCGCGAGGGCTACGAGCCGTACGGCGGCCAGCGCCCCGGCGCCGGCCCCGGCGAGGACCAGCTCCCCACCGCGCGCCCCGCCTACCCGGAGTACCAGCAGCCGCGCCAGGAGCCCGGCTCCTGGCCCCGCGGCGGCCAGGACGAGTACGGCTGGCAGCAGCAGCGCCTCGGCGGCTTCCCCGAGCGCGACCCCTACGCCACCCCGCAGCCCGGCTACCTCCAGCCGCCCGAGCCCGGCGGCTACGACCAGGGCGGCTACGAGCAGCAGAAGTACGAGCAGCCCGGCTACGAACCGCAGCAGTACGAGCCCCAGAAGTACGAGCCGCAGGGCTACGAGCCGCAGCAGTACGACCAGCCGGCCCCGCGCCCCGCGCCCGGCCGGCCGACGCCCGCGCCTCCGCCGTCGGCGCCCTCCGGCGGCTCCACCTCGGGCCCGCTGGAGCCGACCGCCCGGCTGAACCCCAAGTACCTCTTCGACACCTTCGTCATCGGCGCCTCCAACCGCTTCGCGCACGCCGCCGCGGTGGCCGTCGCCGAGGCGCCGGCGAAGGCGTACAACCCCCTCTTCGTCTACGGGGAGTCGGGCCTCGGCAAGACGCACCTGCTGCACGCCATCGGGCACTACGCGCGGAGCCTCTACCCCGGCACCCGCGTGCGGTACGTGAGCTCGGAGGAGTTCACGAACGAGTTCATCAACTCCATCCGCGACGGCAAGGGCGACGCCTTCCGCAAGCGGTACCGCGAGATGGACATCCTGCTGGTCGACGACATCCAGTTCCTCGCGAGCAAGGAGTCGACCCAGGAGGAGTTCTTCCACACCTTCAACACGCTCCACAACGCCAACAAGCAGATCGTCCTCTCCTCCGACCGGCCGCCCAAGCAGCTCGTCACCCTGGAGGACCGGCTCCGCAACCGCTTCGAGTGGGGCCTGATCACCGACGTCCAGCCGCCCGAGCTGGAGACCCGGATCGCGATCCTGCGCAAGAAGGCCGTCCAGGAACAGCTCAACGCCCCGCCGGAGGTACTGGAGTTCATCGCCTCCCGCATCTCGCGCAACATCCGCGAGCTGGAGGGGGCGCTGATCCGCGTCACCGCCTTCGCGAGCCTGAACCGGCAGCCGGTGGACCTCGGGCTCACCGAGGACGTCCTCAAGAACCTGATCCCGGGCGGCGAGGACAGCGCGCCGGAGATCACCGCCTCCGACATCATGGCGGCCACCGCCGACTACTTCGGGCTCACCGTGGACGACCTGTGCGGCTCCTCGCGCAGCCGGGTCCTGGTGACCGCCCGGCAGATCGCCATGTACCTGTGCCGGGAGCTCACCGACCTGTCGCTGCCGAAGATCGGGGCCCAGTTCGGCGGGCGGGACCACACCACCGTCATGCACGCGGACCGCAAGATCCGCGCCCTGATGGCGGAACGGCGCTCGATCTACAACCAGGTCACGGAGCTCACCAACCGCATCAAGAACGGCTGACGCGGGCCCCGCGGGGGCCGGCTGGCGGTCCCTCAAACCTCACGACAGGGCGCTTCCGGATCGAACCGGGGGCGCCCTTCTTCGTCCGTGCGCCCCTGCTCTGTTCGAATGCGCCCCCGGGAGGGCCCGTCATCCACAGATTCCCCGGTTTTCTTCCGTCCACAGCCTGAGGACAGCGCCAGTCGCCCACAATCTGTCCACAGGGGTACGTGTTGAGGGCCCATCAGGGCAGGTCAGATGCCTGTGGAATTGTGAGCAAGCGTCATCCACAGCCTGTGGACAGAAAAATCATCCACAGGCTCATCCACTCCTCTGTCCACCGCAGACTCACAGGTTCCCGCATCCTGTGCACAGGTTCCCGACGGTTCTCCACACCGTTGTCCACTGTTCGGCAACGGCATGCCCTCCGTCACCGCCCCGAGTGAAAGCGGTCACACGGATGTCGACGTTTGGTCTGTGGACTGCTGGGGAAAAGCTGGGGACACACCTGTGGAGTAGTGAGGGTCATCTGGGGACGGCCTGTGCAGAACTTTCCGTTCTCCACAGAGACACCGGGTTGTCCACCGGTCCCACCCACAGGCTGTGGGGATAAAAAACGCGGGCTGACCTGCGAGAACGGGCTTATCCACCGTTTCCACAGGCCCTACTACTACCCCCATGGAGAGTTAGGCCGGTTTCGGTTTTCAAGCGGGTCCTGTGCACAACTCGCCGGACGGCCGTCCCGACTCCTCGCTCCCGACTTGACCGCCAGCCGCGACGGCTGTCGGCGCCGTACGTCAGACTGGTCCCCGGCATCGGTCGAGGCATCGACGGGCCGACGACGAAGGCCGGCAGACGAGCGAGCAACAGCAGGAGGCGGTTCCGGTGAAGATCCGGGTGGAGCGCGACGTACTCGCGGAGGCGGTGGCCTGGGCTGCACGCAGCCTCCCGGCCCGGCCGCCGGTGCCCGTACTCGCGGGCCTGCTGCTGAAGGCCGAGGAGGGCACCCTGTCCCTCTCCGGCTTCGACTACGAGGTCTCGGCCCGCGTCTCCGTCGAGGCGGACGTGGAGGAGGACGGCACCGTCCTCGTCTCCGGCCGGCTCCTCGCCGACATCTGCCGCGCCCTCCCCAACCGCCCGGTGGAGATTTCCACAGACGGTGTACGGGCGACCGTGGTCTGCGGCTCCTCCCGGTTCACACTCCACACCCTGCCTGTGGAGGAGTACCCGGCGCTCCCGCAGATGCCGACCGCGACCGGCACCGTGCCCGGCGAGGTCTTCGCCTCCGCCGCCGCGCAGGTCGCCATCGCCGCCGGCCGCGACGACACGCTGCCCGTGCTGACCGGTGTCCGCATCGAGATCGAGGGCGACCGCGTCACCCTGGCCTCCACCGACCGCTACCGCTTCGCGGTCCGCGAGTTCCTGTGGAAGCCGGAGAACCCGGACGCCTCGGCCGTGGCCCTGGTGCCCGCCAAGACCCTCCTCGACACCGCCAAGTCCCTCACCAGCGGCGACACCGTCACCCTGGCGCTCTCCGGCTCCGGCCAGGGCGAGGGCCTCATCGGCTTCGAGGGCGCGGGCCGCCGCACCACCACCCGCCTGCTCGAGGGCGACCTGCCGAAGTACCGCACCCTCTTCCCGACGGAGTTCAACTCCGTCGCCGTGATCGAGACCGCCCCGTTCGTCGAGGCCGTCAAGCGCGTGGCCCTGGTCGCCGAGCGCAACACCCCGGTCCGCCTCAGCTTCGAGCAGGGCGTGCTGATCCTGGAAGCGGGCTCCAGCGACGATGCACAGGCTGTGGAGCGCGTCGACGCGAACCTGGAGGGCGACGACATCTCGATCGCCTTCAACCCCACCTTCCTGCTGGACGGCCTGAGCGCCATCGACTCGCCCGCCGCCCAGCTCAGCTTCACCACGTCCACCAAGCCCGCGCTGCTCAGCGGCCGCCCGGCGGTCGACGCGGAGGCCGACGAGGCCTACAAGTACCTGATCATGCCGGTCCGCCTCTCCGGCTGACCCGCTCCCGCCGTACGCCGGCACCGGGCCCGGTCTCGCAGCCGCGAGTGCCGGGCCCGGGGGCGTCCGGGGGGGCCCGGCGCCATGGCCCGGCGTAGGCTCGGACCCGGCGGGCGACCCAGGAAAAACGACCGGAACCCACCGGTACCGGGGAAGCCCCGTACAGACGGCCCCAACGCTTAAGGAACCCACCTGATGGAGCTCGGTCTCGTCGGTCTCGGCAAGATGGGCGGCAACATGCGCGAGCGCATCCGCCGCGCAGGCCACACCGTCATCGGATACGACCGCAACCCGGACCTCGCCGATGTCCACAGCCTGCAGGAGCTTGTGGACAGCCTGCAGTCCCCCCGCGTCGTGTGGGTGATGGTCCCGGCCGGGGCCGCGACGCAGTCCACCGTCGACGAGCTGGCCGAGCTGCTCTCTCCCGGCGACATCGTCGTCGACGGCGGCAACTCGCGCTGGACCGACGACGAGAAGCACGCCGAGGAGCTGAAGGCCAAGGGCATCGGCTTCGTCGACTGCGGAGTCTCCGGCGGCGTCTGGGGCCTGGAGAACGGCTACGCGCTGATGTACGGCGGCGACGAGAAGGACGTCGCCGTGGTCCAGCCGATCTTCGACGCCCTCAAGCCCGAGGGCGACTTCGGCTCCGTGCACGCCGGCAAGGTCGGTGCGGGCCACTTCGCGAAGATGGTCCACAACGGCATCGAGTACGCCATGATGCAGGCCTACGCCGAGGGCTGGGAGCTCCTGGAGAAGGTCGACTCGGTCACCGACGTCCGCGAGGTCTTCCGGTCCTGGCAGGAGGGCACGGTCATCCGCTCCTGGCTGCTGGACCTCGCCGTCAACGCGCTGGACGAGGACGAGCACCTCGACCGGCTCAAGGGCTTCGCCCAGGACTCGGGCGAGGGCCGCTGGACCGTCGAGGCGGCCATCGACAACGCCGTCCCGCTGCCGGCGATCACGGCCTCGCTGTTCGCCCGGTTCGCGTCCCGCCAGGACGACTCGCCGCAGATGAAGATGATCGCCGCGCTGCGCAACCAGTTCGGCGGCCACGCGGTCGAGAAGAAGTAGCAGCACCACAGCACCACAGAGCACAGCAAGGAAGCCGGGGGAGGTCGGCGCCGTATGCATGTTTCGCATCTCTCGTTGGCCGACTTCCGCTCGTACGCCCGGGCCGAGGTTCCCCTCGCCCCGGGCGTCACGGCTTTCGTGGGCCCGAACGGTCAGGGCAAGACGAACCTCGTCGAGGCCATCGGCTACCTGGCCACCCTGGGCAGCCACCGCGTCTCCTCGGACGCCCCGCTCGTCCGCATGGGCGCCGACCGGGCGATCATCCGGGCCGCCGTCACCCAGGGCGAACGACAGCAGCTGGTCGAGCTCGAACTGAACCCGGGCCGCGCCAACCGCGCCCGCATCAACCGCTCCTCGCAGGTCAGACCCCGCGACGTGCTGGGGATCGTACGCACCGTGCTGTTCGCCCCGGAGGACCTCGCCCTGGTCAAGGGCGACCCCGGCGAGCGGCGCCGCTTCCTCGACGAGCTCGTGACGGCCCGCTCCCCGCGGATGGCTGCGGTCCGCTCCGACTACGAACGCGTCCTCAAGCAGCGCAACACCCTGCTGAAGTCCGCCGCGATGGCCCGCAGGCACGGCGGCCGCTCCATGGACCTCTCCACCCTCGACGTCTGGGACCAGCACCTCGCGCGCGCCGGCGCCGAGCTCCTCGCCCGGCGCCTCGACCTGATCGCCACCCTGCTCCCGCTCGCCGACAAGGCCTACGAGCAGCTCGCGCCCGGCGGCGGGCCGCTCGGGCTCGCGTACAAGTCCTCCGCCGGCGACCCGGTCGACAGCGGTGCGGCCCGCACCCGCGAGGAGCTCTACGAGGTCCTGCTCGGCGCCCTGTCCCAGGTCCGCAAACAGGAGATCGAACGCGGGGTGACCCTGGCCGGCCCGCACCGCGACGACCTCCTGCTGCGCCTGGGCGAACTCCCCGCCAAGGGGTACGCCAGCCACGGCGAGTCCTGGTCGTACGCGCTGGCCCTGCGCCTGGCCTCGTACGAGCTGCTGCGCTCGGAGGGGGCGGAGCCGGTGCTGATCCTGGACGACGTCTTCGCGGAGCTGGACGCGCGCCGGCGCGAGCGGCTCGCGGAACTGGTGGCCGGCGGCGAGCAGGTGCTGGTGACGGCGGCGGTCGACGATGACGTTCCGGGCGTGCTGAAGGGCACGCGCTTCGGGGTGTCCGGCGGTGAGGTGACCCGGCTGTGAACGACGGCGAGCAACACGAGCGCAAGGCTCCGGAGCCCTCCGGGGTGGACCTGGCCCGCCAGGCCCTCGCGGCCGCGCGCGAGCAGGCCCGCGCCCGGGGCAACGCGGCGGGCGGGAAGAAGCGCCAGCAGCAGCCCGGGCTGCGCTCGGGGGCCCGCGCCGACGGCCGGGACCCGATGCCGCTGATGGCGGCCCTGGACCGGCTGCGCACCGAGCGCGGCTGGGAGATGCCGATCGCCGTCGCCGGGGT
This sequence comes from Streptomyces sp. NPDC037421, assembly GCF_055602105.1. Lineage (NCBI taxonomy): Bacteria > Bacillati > Actinomycetota > Actinomycetes > Kitasatosporales > Streptomycetaceae > Streptomyces > Streptomyces sp. NPDC037421. Next base: position 20,024 of record NZ_JBVJWV010000045.1, on the reverse strand, counting down.
GATGGAGCGCTGGGCGGAGATCGTCGGCCCGGAGATCGCGGCGCACTGTGAACCGGAGCGCTACGAGGAGCGTGAACTCCTCGTACGGTGCGATTCCTCGGCCTGGGCCGCGCAGCTGAAGCTGCTGGCCCCGCAGCTGGTGGCACGGCTGAACGCGGAACTCGGACAGGGCACGGTCCGGCTGATCAAGGTGCAGGGCCCCGGCGGCCGCCCCAAGCGGTACGGGCCGTGGCGGGCCCCGGGCAGCACCGGGCCCGGCGACACCTACGGCTGACGGGTTCCGGCCCCCCCGGCGGTCCCGCGACCGTACCGGTTCCGGCCAGCGGCGACGGTCCGCGACGGTCCGCGACGGGCCGGGAAAGAGGCCCGGGCGGGCCTCGCGGAGTGCCCTGCGGTGCCCCGGTCGGAGCGTCCCGGCGGGGCCGGCGCGGGTGGCGTCCCTCACGGTAGTGGAAGGTTGACAGCCCGAAGCGCTGGATGCCCGCGTGAGCCTCTTTGAGCCCCTCCCCGAATATGGGGAGTCTCGGAGAGGAGGTTCAGGGCGGCACATGCGGACTCAGGCACCGGCAAACCCCCATTCATGTCAGTGGTACCGGTAGACTGGAAGCAATCCCGCCCGATTCGCGGGGGACACCCGAACAACGCAGACAACGCAGATCGACGCGGCCGCTCCCCGCCGGCGCACACGCTGGTCCGGAGTACGGGCTGCGCTGTGCCAGAAAGGGCGCTTCGTGGCCGATTCCGGCGACTCCAACGAGAAGAATTACGACGCCAGTGCGATCCAGGTCCTCGAGGGCCTGGACGCCGTGCGCAAGCGGCCGGGCATGTACATCGGCTCCACCGGCGAGCGCGGCCTGCACCACCTGGTCCAGGAGGTCGTCGACAACTCGGTCGACGAGGCCATGGCCGGGCACGCGGACACGATCGACGTGACGATCCTCGCCGACGGCGGCGTGCGCGTGGTCGACAACGGCCGCGGCATCCCGGTCGGCATCGTGCCGTCCGAGGGGAAGCCGGCCGTCGAGGTCGTGCTGACCGTCCTGCACGCGGGCGGCAAGTTCGGCGGCGGCGGCTACGCCGTCTCCGGCGGTCTGCACGGCGTCGGTGTGTCCGTCGTGAACGCCCTGTCGACCAAGGTCGCGGTCGAGGTCAAGACGGACGGCTACCGCTGGACCCAGGACTACAAGCTCGGCGTGCCGACGGCCCCGCTGGCCAGGAACGAGGAGACCGACGAGCACGGCACGTCGGTGACGTTCTGGGCCGACGGCGACATCTTCGAGACCACCGAGTACTCCTTCGAGACGCTGTCGCGGCGCTTCCAGGAGATGGCCTTCCTCAACAAGGGCCTGACCCTGACGCTGACCGACGAGCGCGAGTCGGCCAAGGCCACCGCGGACGCCGACAACCCCGACGCGGACGCGCAGGAGCCCAAGGCGCGCACGGTCAAGTACCACTACGAGGGCGGCATCGTCGACTTCGTGACGTACCTGAACTCGCGCAAGGGCGAGCTCATCCACCCGACCGTCATCGACGTCGAGGCCGAGGACAAGGAGCGCATGCTCTCGGTCGAGATCGCGATGCAGTGGAACTCGCAGTACAGCGAGGGCGTCTACTCCTTCGCGAACACGATCCACACGCACGAGGGCGGCACCCACGAGGAGGGCTTCCGCGCGGCGCTGACCGGTCTGGTCAACCGCTACGCGCGGGACAAGAAGCTGCTCCGCGAGAAGGACGACAACCTCGCCGGCGAGGACATCCGCGAGGGTCTGACCGCGATCATCTCGGTCAAGCTGGGCGAGCCCCAGTTCGAGGGCCAGACGAAGACCAAGCTGGGCAACACGGAGGCCAAGACCTTCGTGCAGAAGGTCGTCCACGAGCACCTCAACGACTGGTTCGACCGCAACCCGGTCGAGGCCGCGGACATCGTCCGCAAGGCCATCCAGGCGGCCACGGCCCGCGTCGCGGCCCGCAAGGCCCGCGACCTGACCCGCCGCAAGGGCCTGCTGGAGAGCGCCTCGCTGCCGGGCAAGCTGTCCGACTGCCAGTCGAACGACCCGACCAAGTGCGAGATCTTCATCGTCGAGGGTGACTCCGCCGGCGGCTCCGCGAAGTCCGGCCGCAACCCGATGTACCAGGCCATCCTGCCCATCCGCGGCAAGATCCTGAACGTCGAGAAGGCCCGTATCGACAAGATCCTCCAGAACACCGAGGTCCAGGCGCTGATCAGCGCCTTCGGCACCGGTGTGCACGAGGACTTCGACATCGCGAAGCTCCGCTACCACAAGATCATCCTGATGGCGGACGCCGACGTCGACGGCCAGCACATCAACACCCTCCTGCTGACCTTCCTGTTCCGCTTCATGCGCCCGCTGGTCGAGGCCGGTCACGTGTACCTGTCCCGTCCGCCGCTCTACAAGATCAAGTGGGGCCGCGACGACTTCGAGTACGCGTACTCGGACCGCGAGCGCGACGCGCTGGTCGAGCTCGGCAAGCAGAACGGCAAGCGCATCCGCGAGGACTCGATCCAGCGCTTCAAGGGTCTGGGCGAGATGAACGCCGAGGAGCTGCGCGTCACCACCATGGACGTGGACCACCGCGTGCTCGGCCAGGTCACGCTCGACGACGCGGCGCAGGCCGACGACCTGTTCTCGGTGCTGATGGGTGAGGACGTCGAGGCGCGGCGCTCCTTCATCCAGCGCAACGCCAAGGACGTCCGCTTCCTCGACATCTGAGTCGGCCCGACGCTGACCGCCCGAAAGGACTTCTGACCGGCAATGGCCGACGAAACCACCCCCACCGCAGAGAACGCTGAGAACACTGCGGAGGAGCAGCCCGTGCTGCGCATCGAGCCCGTCGGGCTCGAGACGGAGATGCAGCGCTCCTACCTCGACTACGCGATGTCCGTCATCGTCTCCCGCGCGCTGCCCGACGTACGGGACGGCCTCAAGCCCGTCCACCGTCGCGTGCTGTACGCGATGTACGACGGCGGCTACCGGCCCGAGAAGGGCTTCTACAAGTGCGCCCGCGTCGTCGGCGACGTGATGGGCACGTACCACCCGCACGGTGACAGCTCCATCTACGACGCCCTGGTCCGCCTGGCCCAGCCGTGGTCGATGCGCATGCCGCTGGTGGACTCCAACGGCAACTTCGGCTCCCCGGGCAACGACCCGGCGGCCGCCATGCGTTACACCGAGTGCAAGCTCATGCCGCTGGCCATGGAGATGCTCCGGGACATCGACGAGGAGACCGTCGACTTCCAGGACAACTACGACGGCCGCAACCAGGAGCCGACCGTCCTGCCGGCGCGCTTCCCGAACCTGCTGGTCAACGGCTCCGCCGGTATCGCGGTCGGCATGGCCACCAACATCCCGCCGCACAACCTGCGCGAGGTCGCGGCCGGTGCCCAGTGGGCGCTGGAGCACCCGGAGGCCTCGCACGAGGAGCTCCAGGACGCGCTCATCGAGCGGATCAAGGGCCCGGACTTCCCGACCGGCGCCCTCGTCGTGGGCCGCAAGGGCATCGAGGAGGCGTACCGCACCGGTCGCGGCTCCATCACGATGCGCGCGGTGGTCGAGGTCGAGGAGATCCAGAACCGCCAGTGCCTGGTGGTCACGGAGCTGCCGTACCAGACCAACCCGGACAACCTCGCGCAGAAGATCGCCGACCTGGTGAAGGACGGCAAGATCGGCGGCATCGCCGACGTCCGCGACGAGACGTCCTCCCGGACGGGCCAGCGCCTGGTGATCGTGCTCAAGCGCGACGCCGTCGCCAAGGTCGTGCTGAACAACCTGTACAAGCACACCGACCTGCAGACGAACTTCGGCGCGAACATGCTGGCGCTGGTGGACGGGGTGCCGCGCACCCTGTCGATCGACGCGTTCATCCGCCACTGGGTGCAGCACCAGATCGAGGTCATCGTCCGCCGTACGCGCTTCCGTCTGCGCAAGGCGGAGGAGCGGGCCCACATCCTGCGCGGCCTGCTCAAGGCGCTGGACGCGATCGACGAGGTCATCGCCCTCATCCGGCGCAGCAACACGGTCGAGATCGCGCGCGAGGGCCTGATGGGCCTGCTGGAGATCGACGAGATCCAGGCCAACGCGATCCTGGAGATGCAGCTGCGCCGCCTGGCGGCCCTGGAGCGCCAGAAGATCGTCGCCGAGCACGACGAGCTCCAGGCGAAGATCAACGAATACAACGCGATCCTGGCCTCGCCGGAGAAGCAGCGCTCGATCGTCAGCGAGGAGCTGGCCGCGCTCGTCGAGAAGTTCGGCGACGACCGGCGCTCCAAGCTGGTGCCCTTCGACGGCGACATGTCCATGGAGGACCTGATCGCCGAAGAGGACATCGTCGTCACGATCACGCACGGCGGCTACGTCAAGCGCACCAAGACCGAGGACTACCGCTCGCAGAAGCGCGGCGGCAAGGGCGTTCGCGGCACGAAGCTGAAGCAGGACGACCTGGTCGACCACTTCTTCGTGTCCACCACGCACCACTGGCTGCTGTTCTTCACGAACAAGGGCCGCGTCTACCGCTCCAAGGCGTACGAGCTCCCGGACGCCGGCCGCGACGCGCGCGGGCAGCACGTGGCGAACCTGATGGCCTTCCAGCCGGACGAGAAGATCGCCCAGATCCTCGCGATCCGCGACTACGAGGCGGCGCCCTACCTGATCCTGGCCACCAAGGGCGGCCTGGTGAAGAAGACGGCGCTCAAGGACTACGACTCCCCGCGTTCGGGCGGCGTCATCGCGATCAACCTCCGGGAGACGGAGGACGGCAGCGATGACGAGCTGATCGGTGCCGAGCTGGTGTCCGCCGAGGACGACCTGCTGCTCATCAGCAAGAAGGCGCAGTCGATCCGCTTCACGGCGACCGACGAGGCGCTGCGTCCGATGGGCCGCGCCACCTCGGGCGTGAAGGGCATGAGTTTCCGCGGGGGTGACGAACTGCTGTCGATGAGCGTTGTCCGGCCGGGTACGTTCGTCTTCACCGCCACCGACGGCGGCTACGCGAAGCGGACGGCGGTGGACGAATACCGCGTCCAGGGCCGTGGCGGTCTGGGCATCAAGGCGGCGAAGATCGTCGAGGACCGCGGTTCGCTGGTCGGCGCGCTGGTGGTCGACGAGTCGGATGAGATCCTCGCCATCACGCTCGGCGGTGGTGTGATCCGTACGCGCGTCAACGAAGTCAGGGAGACCGGCCGTGACACCATGGGCGTCCAGCTGATCAACCTGGGCAAGCGCGATGCCGTGGTCGGCATCGCTCGTAACGCCGAGGCCGGTCAGGAAGCTGACGAGGCCGACGAGATCGAGTCAGAGATCGAGGCCGCGGCGGCCGACGCACCGGCCGCCGGGGCGGCCGAGGGCACGGAGCCCTCGGTCGGGGAGCACGAGGAGTAAGTCGTGAGTGGAGCCACGGGCGCCGGACCGGCCAAGACTGGAGCGAACGGTGCCCGTGGCCCCGCCGCGGACTCCCAGGGGGGAACCGTGACGGACACCCGAGAACCGGAACCCAAGCCGAAGGCGCAGACCAAGACGCAGCCGAAGGCGAAGGACCCGGTCAAGGACCAGGCCACCAAGGACCAGCCCAAGGACTCGGCGAAGGACCCGGTCAAGGACCCGGTCAAGGGTCAGGCCGCCAAGGACCAGCCCAAGGACCAGGCCAGGCAGCCCCAGAAGCCCCCGCAGGCCTACGCGGCGCCCACGGGCCCGGGTGCGCAGCGCGGGGCCGTCCCGGGGGTCCGTACGGCCCCCAGGACGCGCAAGGCGCGGCTGCGGGTGGCGAAGGCCGACCCGTGGTCCGTGATGAAGGTCAGCTTCCTGCTGTCGATCGCGCTGGGCCTGTGCACCGTCGTCGCGGCGGCGGTGCTGTGGATGGTCATGGACGCCATGGGCATCTTCTCGACCGTCGGCGGCACCATCAGCGAGGCGACCGGCTCGAACGAGGGCAACGGGTTCGACCTCCAGTCGTTCCTGTCGCTGCCGCGCGTGCTGATCTTCACCTCGGTGATCGCGGTGATCGACGTGGTGCTGATGACGGCGCTGGCGACGCTGGGTTCGTTCATCTACAACCTGTCGGCGGGCTTCGTGGGCGGCGTGGAGCTCACGCTGGCCGAGGACGAATGACCCGCTGACTGACCTGCGGGAAAGCCCCGCGGGAGCGGATTTGGGTTCCACTGCGTCTGTGCGCTAATCTTCAGGAGTCAGCGCGCAGGCGCGGCGGGGCTATAGCTCAGTTGGTTAGAGCGCATCCCTGATAAGGATGAGGCCACAGGTTCAAATCCTGTTAGCCCCACAGAGTCGAAGACCCCCAGGCCAAGGCCCGGGGGTCTTCTTCGTTGGGCCGTTCGGGGGAGTCCCAGGTAACCGATCGGTATCGGTCGGTGTGTATTGTTGGCCGCCAGAAGTCCCCAACGTCTACGAAAGACGAGGTCGCGCCGTGAAGAAGCTGCTCCTGGTCGCCCTGGCCGCCATCGGCGGGCTCCTCGTGTACCGCCAGATCCAGGCGGACCGTGCCGAGCAGGACCTGTGGACGGAGGCAACCGACTCCGTGCCCTCTGGTTCCGGTGTGTGAGCCCCACGATTGATTCCATGAAGCCCCGGCTGCCGCTGCTGCCGGGGCTTCGTGCTGTTCCGGGGGCCGTTCCGGGGGCCGTTCCGGTGGCCGGTGCGGGAACCGGTTCGCCGGCGAGAAGTTCGGTTACGCAAAGATTTGACTTGCTTTAGCGAATTCGGGGTGGGTGTGATGGATCGGGTGCGTCGGACGCACCGGGCGCCGCTGGCCGGGGCGGCGGCTCTGGGGCTGCTGGCCTGGCTGGCATGGCTCCCCGGGGCGGCGTACGCGTCCCCGGCCGCCGGGCCGTCGGCCGGGCCCTCGGCAGCGCCTTCCGGGCCGGGCCGGGCCCTGCCGGAGTACCGGCCGGCGGTCGGCGCCAAGCCGGTGCGGGGCACGTCCTCGACGGCGGACGCCCCGCTGCTGGAGGCCGGCACGCCCTACGAGGACACCCTCGCCCCGGGCGAGCGGGTCTACCGGCTCGGTCTCGACGACGTCTCCACCGTGTACGTCTCCGCCGTGCTGCGGCCGCCCGCCGGTGCCAAGGTCGGCTACGGCGACGACCTCGAGGTCGAGGTCATGACCAGCGGCGGCCGGGCCTGCCCCCACAACCCCGGCCGGGCCTCCTTCGGTTACGACCCCGTCCCGCTCGGCGCGGTGGGCCAGCGGCGGCTGGCGGAGGACGCCGAGTGCCAGAGCGCGGGCACGTACTACGCGAAGGTCACCCGGACCGCGGGCAAGGACTCCGACCGGGCGGGGTGGCCGGTGGAGCTCCTCGTCATGCGCGAGCCGGCCCCGGCCGCCGGCACCGCCCCCACCGCCGCGCCCAGCGTCTGGCCCTCGGCCTCCCCGACCCTGCCGGGCACGGACCCGGTGGCCCGTACCGGCGGCACCGGCTTCAACGACGCGCGCGCCCTGGGCCCCGGGGTGTGGCGCGACGACCTGCGCCCCGGGCAGACCCGGTTCTACCGGGTGCCGCTGGACTGGGGGCAGCAGCTGGGGATCGGCGCCGAGGCGGCCAAGGCGCGGATGACCAAGGACTACGGCTCCGCCTCCAACGGGCTCACCGTCTCGGTGTACAGCCCGTACCGGGGGCTGGTGGACGCCAAGGACACCTCGTACGACGGGAAGCAGGCGGCCGTGACGCTGCCGAAGACCGCGCCGGTGGCCTACGAGAACCGTTTCTCCAGCGCCAACGAGGTACAGCCGGTACGGATCGCGGGCTGGTACTACATCGCCGTCACCCTGGCCGGGAAGGTCGGGGAGTTCACCGAGGACGCGACGCCGGTGCCGCTCACGCTGCGGCTGGACGTGACCGGCGGCCCGGCCAAGGCCCCGGCGTACAAGGAGAGCCTGGCCGCCGCCGGGTTCGGAGTGGGTCAGGCCGACCGGGCCGCCGCGAAGGAGGGGCTCACCGCCCCGGAGGCGGCGGCCGCGCGGGACGACGCCTCGGCGATGCGGGTCGTCGCCGGGGCCGGCTTCGGGACGGGCGCGGTGCTGCTGCTCGTGCTCGGGGGCTGGATCCTGCTGGCCCGTCGCGGCGGGGCCCGCGCGCGGCACTAGGCCCTGTCCGGGCGATCTTCGCGGGCCCGCGACGTCCGGCACGGCACCTCGCCGCGTTGTCGGAGCGCGCGAGTACGGCCGAGTACGAGCTGCGCTCCTCCGCCTTGCGATGCACCGCACCAGACCCCGCGGCCTGATCCACGGAGATCGCCCGAACAGGAGCCAGGGGGTGTCCGACCCTGATCCGCCGGACACCCCCTAGAGCTGCGTCAGGGCCCAGACGCCGACCGCGAAGCACAGCAGGGCCGCGGTGAGGATGCCGGCGGTGACCTTCGCCGGGGGCGGGGCGATCCCGCCGGACCGGGCCGCACGCGGCGCCGGGGGTGCGGCCGGGACGGTGGCGGACACGGCCGGCGCGGGCCCGGCGGTGGCGGCGGGCGCCGGCCCGGCGGTGGCGGCGGGCGGGGCCAGGTGGAAACCGCCCGTCTCCGGGGCCCCCGGTTGCCCTGCGGGGTCGTACGCGGCCGGCGGCGGCCCGAAACCCACCGTCGGTGCGGCGGCGGCGATTTCAGGCCCCTGGGGGCCGAAACCGGCCGGAAGCGGACCGAGTTGGTCGAACACCTCCACCGGACCCTCGTCGGAGGCGGCGGCGGGCAGCAACTGGGCGGCCTCTGCAAGGGCCTTGCGCGCCCCTGTGGCGGTCCGGAACCGGCTGTCGGGGTCCGGGTGCAGGAGGTTCGAGATCACGCCCCACAGGGGCGCGGGGACGCCTTCGGGGGTGTCGGGGGTGCCGTGCGCCCGGAACTGCTCCACCAGCGCCTGTGAGTCGGGCTTGCGGCCCCGCAGCAGGTACAGGGCGACCAGGCCGACGGCGAAGAGGTCGGCGGGGAAGTCGGGCTCGGCGCCCGCCAGCTGTTCCGGGGCGAAGTAGCCGGGCGTGCCGACGACGTAGTCGGTCTCCGTGAGCCGGGGCTCGCCCTTGCGCATGGAGATCCCGAAGTCGGACAGCCGCAGGTGCGGCCGCCCGGTTCCGGTGGCCTCCATCAGGATGTTGGCCGGTTTGATGTCGCGGTGGACGACGCCCTCCGCGTGCACCGCCGCCAGCCCCGACAGGAGCTGGTCGAGCAGCACGCACACGAAACGGGGCGGCAGCGGCCCGTAGTCCGCGATCACGTGGGCCAGGGAGCCGCCGGCGACGAGGTCCATGGTGAACAGGACTTTGTCGTCGTCCGCCGCCCAGCTGGCGGGGGCCAGGACGTGCGGGTGGTCGATGCGCAGGGCCTGCTCGCGCACGAACCGCAGGAGCATGTGGGCGTCGCCCTGGAGGAGGACCTTCGCGGCGACGTACTTGCGGCGGCGCTGGTCCCAGGCCCGCCAGACGGCGCCCGCGCCACCCCGCCCGATCGGATCGACCAGCTCGTACCGGCCGGCGAAGACCTCACCCATCGCTGCGTCCGTCCCCCGTCACCCGTGTGTGTCAGTTCTGGTGGGCCTCGTAGTGGGACACCGCCTCGGAGGTGCGGCCCGCCCCGTAGACCCGGAGGAACTCTGCCAGTTCCGGGTGGGTGGGGGCGAGGCTGTCCGCCGCCTCGATGATGTCGCCGGCCGCGGCGACCGAGCGCAGCAGCGACTGGATCTCGCGGACGACGCGCTTGACGGTGGGGGCGCCGGAACCGGTGCTGGTCTGGCTGCTGTTGCTGAGGACCGAGCCGCCCTGGGTGTTCTTGATCTCGTCCATCCGGTCGGTGGCCTCGGCGGCGCTGACGCTGCCGTCGGCCACCTGGCCCGCGAGGTCCTGGAGGGCCTGGACCCGCTGGACCACGGCCGGGTTGCCGATCTTGGCGCGCTGCCCGCTCATCAGCTGGGACAGCATCGGCGCCGAAAGCCCGAGCACGGCAGCGAGGCGGGCCTGGTTGAGACCGAGGTCATCTATGAGCCGTCGGAACAGCGCGCCGAGCGGCTCCCCGTACCAACTGCGCTGGAGTTCCCGGGCTCTGGCCGTGGCCTCCTGCTGTACTGCGTCCACTCTTCCTACTCCCCTTCGCTGGTGCGAACCTCGCGAGCATCTTACGGAGCGTGGTCGCGGGGCGGGAGTCCCTATCATTTTGCGGGATGCGGGGGTGCACCGGGTACTCTGTCCTGCGGAACGGACACTCCCTCCCGGGGGACGTCCGCGTCCAGTTGCCCGGGGCCTTAGCTCAGTTGGTAGAGCGCTGCCTTTGCAAGGCAGATGTCAGGAGTTCGAATCTCCTAGGCTCCACATCAAAAAGACCCCCTGACCAGCGCGAATGCCGGTCAGGGGGTCTTTTGCGCATGCCCGCGGCGCGGTGCCCGGGCGGGTTTTCAGCGGGTGCGCGGGGCGCGCAGCAGCGTGGCCGCGAGGGCGGTGGCCGCCAGCAGGAGGGCGGCGCCGGTGGCGAAGGCCAGGTGGTAGCCGGAGGTGAGGGCCTCGGGCCGGGTCCGGCCGGCGGCCGCCAGGGACTCGGTGCGCGAGGCGGCCAGGGTGGACAGGACGGCCACGCCGAGGGCCATGCCGATCTGCTGGGTGGTGTTGAACAGGCCCGAGGCCAGCCCGGCGTCGCGCTCGTCGGCGCCCGACATCCCCAGGGTGGTGAGCGCGGGCAGGGCCAGGCCGAAGCCGGAGGCCAGCAGCATCACGGGCAGCAGGTCGGTGACGTAGTCGGCGTGCACCGGGAGGCGGGTCAGCAGGGCGAGGCCCGCGACCAGCAGGGCGAGGCCGGTGAGCAGGACGCCCCGCTCGCCGAAGCGGGCGATCAGCTTCGCCGCGCCGCCGAGGGAGATCCCTCCGATGGCCAGCGCGGCCGGCAGCATCGCGAGGCCGGTCTCCGCCGCCCCGTAGCCCTGGACCTGCTGGAGGTAGAGGGCGACCAGGATCTGGAAGGAGAACAGCGCGGCCACCATCAGCACCTGGACCAGGTTCGCGCCGGCCACGGTGCGCGAGCGGAGGATCCGCAGGGGCATCAGCGGGGTACGGGCCTTGGCCTGGCGCAGCACGAAGGCGGCGAGCAGAGCGAGGGAGAGCGTCCCGAGGCCGAGGGTGTGCGCGGAGGTCCAGCCGTACTCCTCGACCCGTACGACGGCGTAGATGCCCGTCATCAGTCCGGCGGTGACGAGTACGGCGCCCGGTACGTCGGCACCCGCGCGCAGTCCGAGCCCCCGGTCGGCGGGGAGCGCGGGCAGGGCCGCCAGCAGGGCGGCGAGGCCGACGGGCAGGTTGATGAAGAAGATCCAGTGCCAGTCGAGGGCGTCGGTGAGGACCCCGCCCAGCACCTGTCCCAGGGAGGCGCCGGCCGCGCCGGTGAAGGAGAAGACGGCGATGGCCCTGGCGCGTTCGCGGCTCCCGGGGAAGAGGGTGACCAGGATCCCGAGGCTGACGGCGGAGGCCATCGCGCTGCCCACGCCCTGGAGGAAGCGGGCGGCTATGAGCAGGGCGGGGGATGCGGCGAAGCCGGCGAGCAGCGAGGCGGCCGTGAAGACGGCGGTGCCCGCGAGGAACATGCGCTTGCGGCCGATCAGGTCGCCGAGCCGGCCGGCGAGCAGCAGCAGGCTGCCGAAGGCGATCAGGTAGGCGTTCACGACCCAGCTGAGGCCGGCCGGGGTGAAGCCCAGGTCCTTCTGGATGGCCGGCATCGCCACGGTGACGATGCTGCCGTCGAGGACGGTCATCAGCATGCCGGTGGAGAGCACGGCGAGGGCGGTCCGGCGGGAGCGTCGTCCGCCGGACGGAGCGGTCGGGGAGCTCGGGGAGGCGGGGGCGGGGGTGTCCGTAACAGCGGCGGTCATGGGTCTCTCCGGTCGTCGGCGGGCCAGCAGCGAGCCATCGGCGGGCAACTGGTGCGACCGTAGCAGATAGTTTTGTTGCAGACTATTTTCTTCGGATCGAGTTGTTAGGCTGGTCCCATGACCGCGATGGGAACCACCCGGACCGAGCCCGACCTGTCCTTCCTCCTGGACCGCACCAGCCATGTCCTGCGCACCCGGATGGCGGCGGCCCTCGGCGGGATCGGGCTGACCGCCCGCATGCACTGCGTCCTCGTGCACGCGCAGGAGGAGGAGCGCACGCAGGCCCAGCTCGCCGAGATCGGCGACATGGACAAGACGACGATGGTCGTCACGGTCGACGCCCTGGAGAAGGCCGGGCTGGCCGAGCGCCGGCCCTCCGCCAAGGACCGGCGGGCCCGGATCATCGCGGTCACCGAGAAGGGGGCCGCCCTCTCCGTGGAGAGCCGGCGGATCGTCGACGACGTCCACGCCGATGCCCTCGCCGGCCTCGCCGAGGAGGACCGGGCCTGTCTGCTGCGGGTCCTCGGCCGGCTCGCCGAGGGGCCGCTGGGAGTGCCCGCCGAGAGCCCCCGCCCGGCCCGGCGCGCCCGGCAGCAGTAGCCGCGGGAGTCCCCCGTACGGCCCAGTCACCCGGCCGTACGGCGGACGGTGGACGACAGTGGTGGGAGGCAATGAGGCCAGGGGGCAACAGCACGCCGGAGGCGCACGCAATGGGACTCTTCGATTTCCTGAAGTCGGACAAGAAGAAGGAACACGAGGCCGCGGAGAAGGCGAAGCGGGAGATGGAGCGGCAGGGGCCGAAGACGGGCTCCGACATGGGCTCCAAGTACGCGGACTCCTACGCGGACGCCGCCTCCGCCACCAAGGCGGCCGCCGAGCGGATGGCCGCCGCCGCTCCGCCCAAGGCCGCGGCTCCGCCGGTGTCCAAGCCCATGGCGCCCGCCACGCCGAGCCCCACCTCGGCGGCGCACAAGGCCGTCCCGGTGTCGCCGAAGCAGGCGCCCAAGCCGGCGCCGGCCGCCAAGAAGCGCACGTACACCGTCAAGCCCGGCGACTCGCTCTCCGCGATCGCCCGCCGCGAGCTCGGCAACGAGGCCCGCTGGCGCGAGCTGTACGCCATGAACCGGGGCGTGGTCGGCTCCAACCCGGACCTCATCCGGCCGGGGATGGTGCTGACCCTGCCCGGCTAGGGCACCGTACGCACGAGGGGCCCGGATCCACCCACGGATCCGGGCCCCTCGTGCGTGTGGTGCGCGTCAGGCGTTCTTGCCGCCGTTCGACTCGCGCTCCTTCTCCGCCAGTTCGTCGTCGAAGCTGGCCGGAGCGGCGTCCTGCGCGGACAGCTCGGTGGCCGCCGGGGGCTCCACCAGCCAGTCCGGGTTCGACTGCCGGTCCCACCACTTCCACGCCGCGAAGGCGCCGCCCGCCAGGAGCCCGACCAGCGCGGCCCCCTTCACCCAGCGGCCGCACCGCGCCCGGCGCTCGTGCCGCCGCACCAGACGCTGCACCTCCTTCGCCGACACCTGGCCGCGCAGCGCCGCGAGGGCCGCCGTCGAGCGGGACGCGGCCTCCTCGGCCACCGGCCGGCTCGCCGCGAGCGCGCTCTCGAACCGGGGCGCCGTGTAATCGGCCGCCTGGCGCGCGGCGAGGCGCGTGTGGTGGACGGCCTTCACCGCGGCCCGGTCCACGTTCGGGGGTACGTGCGTACGCGCCGCCTGCATCCTCGGATGAAGGTGGTTGTCGTACGCCGAGCGCGCGTGCAGCGAGGCCTGGCAGGCCGCGTGGGAGACCTTGGGCGCCAGCCGCTCGTTCGCCTCGTGCGCGTAGTGCGCGGCCGTGTCCATGGCGGTCCCTGCGTACGGCGCCACCACTTCCGCTGCGTGCTTCACGGCGTCCCTGGCGTTCTCGGCGGCCAGGCGCACGCTGTCCTTGCGGGTCACGGGATCCTCCTCCTTGGTGGCGGACACGGTTCACCTTTCCACCCTTTGTCGGATCATGCCTGCCACAGCGCCGCCAGCGCATGCGCGACAGGGCATACGGGTGGAGGATTTCCGCGGCCTTCTGCCCTCCGTGCGAGGATCGGGGCCGACAGTGATGACTATGGAAGGCAGATCCGTGGCCGAGAAGCTCTACGCCACCCTGAAGACCAACCACGGCGACATCGAGATCGAGCTGCTGGAGAACTTCGCTCCCAAGACCGTCCGCAACTTCGTGGAGCTCGCCACGGGCAAGCGTGAGTGGACCCGTCCCACCGACGGCCAGAAGACCACGGCCCCGCTCTACGACGGCACCGTCTTCCACCGCGTCATCAGCGGCTTCATGATCCAGGGCGGCGACCCGCTCGGCAACGGCACCGGCGGCCCCGGCTACCAGTTCGCCGACGAGTTCCACCCCGACCTGGCCTTCACCAAGCCCTACCTGCTGGCCATGGCCAACGCCGGCCCGGGCACGAACGGCTCGCAGTTCTTCATCACGGTCGCGCCCACGGCCTGGCTGACCCGCAAGCACAGCATCTTCGGCGAGGTCACCGACGCGGCCAGCCGCAAGGTAGTCGACGCCATCGCCTCCGGCCCCACCAACCCGCGCACCGAGCGGCCGCTCGACGACGTGATCATCCAGTCGGTCTCCGTCGAGCGTCGCTGACCGCAGGAACGGCGGGCGGGAACCTTTGGGCCCCGTCCGTCCGTACTCGATGTGTACCGGACCGGCGGGGCGCGCGCCCCGTCACGCCGCCGATCGAGGGGACCGATGGACACCGACCGTCTGCCGGGCTGCTACCGCCACCCGGACCGCGACACGGGGATCAGCTGCACCCGCTGCGAGCGGCCCATCTGCCCGGAGTGCATGATCAGCGCCTCGGTGGGGTTCCAGTGTCCCGAGTGCGTGCGGGGCGGCTCCGGTACCGGGCACTCCCCCGCCGCCAACGCCCCGCGCACGGTCGCGGGCGGACTGGTGGCCGCCGACCCCCAGCTCGTCACCAAGATCCTCATCGGGATCAACGCGGCGGTGTTCCTCGCCGTCCTTGCGATGCCCGGGCTGGCCGTGAGCCTGGAGCTGCTCGGCCGCTACGTGGAGTACTACGGGGCACCCGTGGAGGGGATCTCCACCGGGCAGTACCACCGGCTGCTGACCTCGGTGTTCCTGCACGTCGAGTGGTGGCACATCTTCGGCAACATGCTCGCCCTGTGGGTGATCGGCGGTCCGCTGGAGGCGGCCCTGGGCCGCGCCCGCTACCTCGCGCTCTACCTGCTGTCCGGGCTGGGCGGCAGCGCCCTCGTCTATCTGCTGACCGCGCCGAACACGCCGACCCTCGGCGCCTCCGGCGCCGTCTGCGGCCTGCTCGGCGCCACCGTGGTCCTCGCCCGCCGGCTCCGCTACGAGATGCGGCCGGTGCTGGTCACGCTCGGGCTGATGCTGCTGGTGACCTTCGTGCCGTTCGGCGGGCTGTCGGTGTCCTGGCAGGCGCACATCGGCGGCCTGGTGACCGGCGCGCTGGTCGCGCTGGGCCTGCTGGTGCCCGCCGCGGGCCGCAAGCGGGCCTTCGTCCAGACGGCGGCCTGCGCGGCGGTGTTCCTGCTGGCCGTGACGGTGGTCATCGTCCGGACAGCCGAACTCACCTGATCACACCGGCGTCAACTCTCCACAGAGTTATCCACAGATCTTCTGTCTTTTCCTCAGGTGTGGATGACGCTGTGGATAACTCATGGGGAGAGCTTGCGCCGCTCGGCTAAACGGGTATAGCGCCGGACGCTACTTCCACTGGGTGGAGACGCCGAACCCGGCCGCGATGAAGCCGAAGCCGACCACGATGTTCCAGTTTCCCAGCGCCTCCACCGGAAGCCGGGTGTCGGTCACGTAGAAGACCACGATCCACGCGAGGCCGATGAGGAAGAAGGCCAGCATGACCGGGGCGACCCAGCTGCGGTTCGTCAGCCTGATCGCCTGCGCCTGCCTCGCCGGCGGCGGCGTGTAGTCGTCCTTCTTGCGGGTACGTGACTTCGGCACGAGGGGATCTCCTGTCGATGCGCTGGGGACCTTGCCTGCCCCGGGCGTCCGTTAGCGTAGTGGACCTCTGGCGTTGAAGGAGAAGGGTACGTTGAGCAATTCCGACGACTCCTCCACGGGTGCCCGCCGCCGGGCCAGGCCCGTCCGGCTCCTGACGGCCGCCGTCTTCGCCCTCGCCGGCCTCATCTTCGTCACCAGCTTCAACACCTCCAAGGGTACGAACATCCGGACGGACGCCTCGCTCCTGAAGCTCTCCGACCTCATCCACGAGCGCAGCGCCAAGAACGCCGAGCTGGAGAAGACCGCCGCCGCCGCGCGCGCCCAGGTGGACGCCCTCGCCGAGCGGGACAACGGCAGCACCAAGGCCGAGGAGGCCAAGCTCGCCGCCCTGCGCGCCGCCTCGGGCACCGAGGAGCTCACCGGCCGGGGCCTGACGGTCACCCTCAACGACGCGCCGCCGAACGCCACCGCCCGCGTCCCCGGCGTCCCCGAACCGCAGCCCAACGACCTGGTGATCCACCAGCAGGACCTCCAGGCCGTGGTGAACGCGCTGTGGCTGGGCGGCGCCGAGGGCATCGAGGTCATGGGCCAGCGGCTGATCGCCACCAGCGCGGTGCGCTGCGTCGGCAACACCCTGATCCTCCAGGGCCGCGTGTACTCGCCCCCCTACAAGGTCTCCGCCGTCGGCGACCCGGGCGCGCTGCGCAAGGCCCTCGCAGCCTCCCCGGCCATCCAGAACTACCAGCTGTACGTCAACGCGTACGGGCTCGGCTGGAAAGTGGACGAGGAGAAGCGGCTGACACTGCCCGGCTACTCCGGCACAGTGGACCTCCACTATGCGAAGCCGCTGGAGCCCGCCGCGTCCTGACGTCGTACTGCGCCTGGTGGTACGGACGTTCAGCGAGGCGTGCCTGACCGCCGGGACGCTGATCGTGCTGTTCACGGCGTACGTACTGCTGTGGACCGGGGTCAAGGCCGACCGGGCCGCGGAGGCCGAGCGCGACCGGCTGCGAGACCGCTGGGCGGCGTCCGCCCCGGCGGCGGCCCCCGCCCCCGCCCCCGGATCCGCGCCGGCCCCGGCGCGGCAGGAGCAGGCGCCCTACGAGCCCGGGCGGGCCTTCGCCGAGCTGTACGTCCCCCGCTTCGGAAAGGACTGGAGCAGGCCCGTCCTGGAGGGCACGGACCCCGGACCGCTGAAGAAGGGCCTGGGCCACTACACCGGCTCCGCCCGCCCCGGCGGCGACGGCAACTTCGCGGTGGCCGGGCACCGGCGCACCTACGGCGACCCCTTCAAGGACATCCCCGAGCTGCGCCCCGGGGACACCGTGACCGTCCGGGACGCCACCGGCTGGTACACGTACACCGTCCGGGCCGCGCCGCTGCGCATCCTGCCCACCGAGACCGGGGTCGTCGCCCCGGTGCCCCGCCGGTCCCCCTTCGCCACCCCCGGCAAGTACCTCACCCTCACCACCTGCGATCCCGAATGGGGACACAGCCACCGCCTGGTCGTCTGGGCGGAGCTCACCGGCACCCGGCCCGCCGGCCCCGCCGGAAGCGGGTGATTGCCCCGCTGACCCCCGCCGCGGGGCCCCGGGCCCTTAGGCTGTTGCGGTACCGCCCCCGCGGTACGAGGAACGAACGTGGACGACGAAGGAAACGGACGCAATGTACGGCTGGATCTGGCGGCATCTGCCGGGCAACGCGTGGGTGCGCGCGCTGATCTCCCTCGTACTGGTCCTGGCGGTGGTGTTCGTGCTGTTCCAGTACGTGTTCCCGTGGGCCGAGCCGCTCCTTCCGTTCAACGATGTGACGGTGGACGAGGGATCGGGAGCCACTCCGTGAGCGCGCGCATTCTGGTTGTCGACAACTACGACAGCTTTGTCTTCAATCTGGTCCAGTACCTCTACCAGCTCGGCGCCGAATGCGAGGTGCTGCGCAACGACGAGGTGGAGCTCGCGCACGCACAGGACGGCTTCGACGGCGTCCTGCTCTCGCCCGGCCCCGGCACGCCGGAAGAGGCGGGCGTCTGCGTGGACATGGTCCGGCACTGCGCCGACACGGGCGTACCGGTCTTCGGCGTCTGCCTCGGCATGCAGTCCATGGCGGTCGCCTACGGGGGCGTCGTCGACCGCGCGCCGGAGCTGCTGCACGGCAAGACCTCGCCCGTCATCCACGAGGGGCTCGGCGTCTTCGCCGGACTGCCGTCACCGTTCACGGCGACCCGCTACCACTCGCTCGCGGCCGAGCCGGCGAGCCTGCCCGACGTGCTGGAGGTGACCGCGCGCACCGAGGACGGGATCATCATGGGCCTGCGGCACCGGGAGCACGACGTGGAGGGCGTCCAGTTCCACCCCGAGTCGGTGCTGACCGAGTGGGGCCACCGGATGCTCGCGAACTGGCTCGTGCGCTGCGGTGACGCCGGAGCCGTCGAGCGGTCGGTGGGGCTGGCCCCGGTGGTGGGCAAGGCCGTCGCGTGACTGCGGTCGCGCCGTCCGTGCCCAGCGAGGGCCGGGCCGCGCGGCGCAAGGCAGCGCAGGAGGCCGCGAAGCGCTCGCACGCGCGCTCCCGCCGGCGCGGCGGGGGCGGGAGGGGCCGCAGGCGCGCCCGTCCGCGCTCCGGCGGGCCCGTGGTGGTGCTCAGCAGGGCCGCCGGCGAGCTGTTCATCACCGCCGGCGTGGTGATGCTGCTCTTCGTCACCTACCAGCTCTGGTACACGAACGTCCTGGCGGAGCGGGCGGCCGACGGGGCCGCGGGCTCGCTCCAGCAGACCTGGGAGCACCCGCCGGGGGCGGGAGCGCCGCCGCCGGTGGCTGCCTTCGAGCCGGGCCAGGGCTTCGCGATCCTGCACATCCCGAAGCTGGACCTGAAGGTGCCGGTGGCCGAGGGGATCAGCAAGGCGAAGGTCCTCGACAAGGGGATGGCCGGCCACTACGGCGAGGGGGCGCTGAAGACGGCGATGCCCTCCGACAAGCAGGGGAACTTCGCGGTCGCCGGACACCGCAACACCCACGGGGAACCGTTCCGCTACATCAACCGGCTGGTGCCGGGGGACGCGATCGTCGTGGAGACCCGGGACGCGTACTACACGTACCAGATGACCTCGTCGCTGCCGCAGACCCCGCCGGCGAACGTGGCGGTGATCAAGCCGGTGCCGGAGGGCTCCGGATTCACCGGACCGGGCCGCTACATCACGCTGACGACCTGCACCCCGGAGTTCACCAGCACCTACCGGATGATCGTATGGGGCAGGATGACCGATGAACGCCCCCGAAACCAGGGCGCCCCGCCCGCGCTGACCAGCCCGTAAGGACGAACCCGCAGTGTCTCGTGCCCGCCGCCGCTCCGCACCGACGCCCGCCGACCGCAGTGTGGTCGCCGGGGCCCTGAGCCTGCTGGGAGAGCTCCTGATCACGGTGGGCCTGGTCCTGGGCCTGTTCGTGGCGTACTCGCTCTGGTGGACCAACGTCCTCGCCGACCGGCAGGCCTCGGCGCGCGGCGACGAGATCCGCCAGCGCTGGGGAAGCCCCTCGCCCTCGGCGAGCGGTCCCGTGCGGCCGGGGGCCCTGGACACCGGGGACGGGGTCGGCTTCCTGCACGTGCCCGCGATGAAGAACGGCGAGGTGCTGGTCAAGGAGGGCACCGCGCCGGACGTGCTGAACGACGGCGTGGCCGGGTACTACCTGGACCCGGTGAAGTCCGCGCTGCCCTGGGACGACAAGGGCAACTTCGCGCTGGCCGCGCACCGCGACGGGCACGGGGCGAAGTTCCACAACATCGACAAGGTGAAGAACGGCGACGCGATCGTCTTCGAGACCAAGGACACCTGGTACGTCTACAAGGTCTTCGCCGAGCTGGCCCAGACCTCGAAGTACAACACGGACGTGATCAACCCGGTCCCGAAGCAGTCGGGCAAGACCGCCCCGGGCCGCTACATCACGCTGACGACCTGCACCCCGGTCTACACCTCGAAGTACCGCTACATCGTCTGGGGCGAGCTGGTGCGGACGGAGAAGGTGGACGACAAGCGCACCAAGCCGGCGGAGCTGCGCTGACGTTTCACGTGAAACGGGCCCGGGGGGGGGGGGGGGGGGGGGGGGGGGGGGGGGGGGGGGGGGGGGGGGGGGGGGGGGGGGGGGGGGGGGGGGGGGGGGGGGGGGGGGGGG
>NZ_JBVJWV010000044.1:0-44652 GCF_055602105.1 Streptomyces sp. NPDC037421 | reverse complement strand
GTCTCAGCAACGTTCTCCGCACTCCGCGCACCAATGAACACCTTGTGGTCCTGCGTGGCGAGGAGGCGAGCCACGGCCAACCCGATCCCACTGGTGGCACCGGTGACTACGGCGACCCGCTTGTCCTGGTCCGACATGTGTTTCTTCTCCAAAGGAAGGGATGAACGGTTGGAACGGGCGGCCGCCGCGTGGGGCGGCGGCCGCCCGGCAAGAGGGAATCAGGCGTCGACGAGGGCGTCGCGCAGGGTCTTGTTGATGGCCGCGACCAGCGATCGGGGCGTGGAGTTGTCGCTGAAGATCTCGTCGTCGAGCGTGATGCCGAACTCGCGCTCGATGCGCCCGCCGGTCTCCAGCAGCGCCAGCGACTCGTATCCCAGCGTCTCGAACTCGTTGTCGAGGATGTCGCCGTCGAGGTCGATGCCCTCATCGGCGCCCGCGCCCTCGAGGAGGATGCGCTTGAGGTCGTCAATGGTGAATTCCTGCTTGGACACGATGGATCCCTTCATAGGTTTTCCGCACCCGGAGGTTTTCGGCTGCGGGGTACATGGAGCGCCCCGTCCGTCAGCTGGGAGCGACGGCGGTTGGGCGCCGGCTGGTGGCCGTCAGTCGACGGCGCGCATCACGACCGCGGAGTTGAATCCGCCGCGGCCGCGGGCGAGGACGAGCGCGGTACGCACCGAGGCCGTCCGCGGCCGCACGGTCACCAGGTCGATGTCGTGCGCGGGGGAGAGTTCCACGTTGGTGGTCGGCGGGATCAGGCCCTCCCGCATGGAGAGGACCGCCGTGACCACGTCGATAGGCCCGGCGCCCGCGTTGATCCGTCCGGTCATCGTCTTGGGAGCGGTGACCGGCACGCCACGGGGGCCGAAGACCGCGGTGATGGCCTCGGCCTCCTCGCGGTCGAGCCGCAGGGTGGCCGAGGCGTCCGCGAAGACCACGTCGACCTCGGCGGGGTGGCAGGCAGCGTCCTTGAGCGCCGTGTCGATGGCACGGCGCAGGCCGGACTCCCGTCCGCTGCCCGGCTTGGGGTCCAGCGTGGAGCCGTAGCCCGCGAACTCGGCGTAGACGGTGCGGGCACCTCGGGCACGGGCGCTGTCCTCGTCCTCGAGGATGAGAAGGGCCCCGCCCTCACCCGGCACGTAGCCGCCGGCGGCCTCGTCGAAGGGCAGGTAGGCGCGCTCGGGCTCGTCACTCGTGGACATGACGCCGCCGTGCAGGTGGGAGGCCCAGCCCAGTGAGCAGATCGAGGCGTCGAAGCCCCCGGCGGCGATCAGCCGGCTGCCCTTGCGCAGCTGGCGGCGGGCCTGGGCGAGGGCGTCGAGGCCACCCGCCTGATCGCTGACGACGACTCCGGTGGGGCCGCGCAGGCCGTTGCGGATGGAGATCTGTCCGCTGTTGACGGCGTAGAACCAGGCGAAGGACTGGTACGCGCTGACGTGTTTGGCGCCCTGGCCCCACAGCTTGCGCAGCTCGTTCTCGCCGAATTCGAAGCCTCCGGAGGCGGCCGCCGTGACGACGCCCATGTCGTAGGGGTCCACTTCCCCCGGGACCAGACCGGCATCGGCGAAGGCGCAGTCGGCGGCGACGAGGGCTAGCTGGGTGACCCGGTCGGTCTGCGGGACGAGCCGGCTGGGCAGGTGGTCCGTGGGGTCGAAGCCACGGATCTCCCCTGCCAGGGGGGAAGGGTACGTGGAGGCGTCGAACCGGGTGACGGGCCCGATGGCGTTCTTGCCGATCCGCGTCGCCGCCCAGAAGTCCTCCACCCCGACCCCGCTGGGGGCGGCCACCCCGATGCCGGTGACCAGGGTCCTGGAGCTCACGCGGTCCTCCTTTCGGGTCGGGTCAGCACCATCGCGCTCTGGAACCCGCCGAATCCGCTGCCGACGGTCAGGACGGCGTCGGTACGGTGTTCCCGCGCGATGAGCGGTACGTAGTCGAGGTCGCACTCCGGGTCCGGCGTGTGCAGGTTCGCGGTGGGCGGCACGACGTGGTGTTCCATCGCGAGGAGGGAAGCGGCGATCTCCATGGAGCCGATGGAACCCAGCGAGTGCCCGATCATCGACTTGACCGAACTCACGGGCGTTCCGTAGGCGCTCAGGCCCAGGGCCAGCTTGTACGCGGCCGTCTCGTGCCGGTCGTTCTGCTTGGTGCCGGAACCGTGCGCGTTGACGTAGTCGATGTCGGCGGGGTTCAGGCGGGCCTCGTCCAGCGCGACCGTGATCGCCTCGGCCAGCTCCCGGCCGTCGGGACGCAGCCCCGTCATGTGGAAGGCGCTGGAGCGGGAGGCGTAGCCGGCGATCTCCGCGTAGACGTGCGCGCCCCGGCGGCGTGCGCTCTCCAGCTCCTCCAGAACGAACACGGCGGCGCCTTCGCCCAGGACGAAGCCCTTGCGGGAGGCGTCGAAGGGCCGCGAGGCCGTCTCGGGTTCGTCGTTGAGCGTGGTCGTGGCCTTGATCGCGTCGAAGCTCGCCAGGGTGAGCGGCGTGATCGGGGCGTCGGTGGCCCCGGTGATCATGATGTCGGCGCTGCCCTCCCGGATCAGGTCGACGGCGTGCGCGACCGAGTCGATCCCGGAGGTGCAACCGGTGGACACCACGGTGGCCGGACCCTCGGCTCCGACGGCCCAGGCCACTTCGGTGGCGAAGGAGCTGGGAACGAAATGGTCGTACAGATGACCCGGCGCGTACATGTGGTCGACCGTGGCGAGCCGGCCGTCGCCGCTGGCCACCCGGTAGGCGCTGTCGAGGCTGCTGATGGCTCCGACGGCGGTTCCGATGCTGACACCGGTGCGGTACGGGTCGAACCCGGCGAGGTCGAGACCGCTGTCGACGACCGCCTCCCGGGCCGCCACCACACCGAACTGCGCGGCGCGGCCCATACGGCGGATCTCCTGCGGAGTCATCCCGTGCAGTTCCGGGAGGAAGTCGGCCTCGGCGGCCACCCTGGAGCGGAACGGAGTGGGATCGAAGAGGGTGATCCCACGTGTCGCGGTATGACCTGAACTCAGCAGATCCCAGAACTCGCGCGTGCCGATGCCTCCCGGCGCCAGTACTCCCAGCCCTGTGATCACTACCCGGCGAGCCACCGGTACGGCCCTCCCCTCGTATCGGCCTGGAGGGACGTCACTCGGACGCCGTCCAGTCGTAGAAGCGGGTGGCCATCGCGTCGGCCGGGGTGCGCCAGGTGGCCGGGTCGTACGGCTGGATGAAGGGCAGCAGGTCATGGCTGATCTTCATGAAGCGCGGGTCGTTGCGGGACTCCTGGATGCGCTTGCCGCCGTCGTCGTCGGCGAAGTCCTGGAGGTGGAAGTAGAGCCCCTTGTACATGAACAGGCGGCGGCGCAGGGTTCCCATGCGCTCCGGCATGTCGGTCTTGTCGAACGCGGCAAAGAGCTCGGCGACTTGATCGCTCGACTTGCCGTCCATCCGGGCCACGATCAGGTTGCTGTGCTGCATCCGGTGTCTCGCTTCCGTGAGTCTGGGGTGTGGTTGGGCGTGGTTCAGGACTGGTAGAGACGGACGAAGTCCGCCACTCCGTCAGCGATCAGTGCGTCCGCCTCGTCCTGGGGCAGTGGCAGGGCACCCAGGAAGGAGCGCTGGACGACCCCGGAGGGAACGAGCAGGATGAAACGCTCCGCCGCCTGGTTCGCGTCCGTGATGTCCAGCAAGCCCTGCGCCGCGAGGTTCCCGAGCCGGCGGGCCAGCTCGCGGCGGGCCTGCCTGGGGCCGGTCGCCTGCCACTTCTGGACGGCTTCGGCCGGCAGGCGCGTGACCTCCGCGCTGATGTGCCGGACGATCGCGAAGTGCTCGCGGAAGGCCTCCAGCGGCGCCAGCCATGCCCGGCCGAGCGCGATCAGGTCCTGTTCCAGATCGGTGATCTCCGCGAGATGGCTCTCGGCGACGGCCGCGAGGGCCGCGGCGACGGAGGCGGAGCTGTCCAGCAGCACGCTCAGCAGCAGCTGCTCGTGGTCGGGGAAGTACCGCGCCACGGAGTCGGCGGGTACTCCCGCCTCCTGCGCGGTCGCCTCGGAGGTGCAGCGCGTCCAGCCGTCGCGCGCCAGCACTGTGCGGGCGGCCCTGACGATGGCGCGGCGTTCCTCGGGAGATCCGGAGTCGGCACGCGCGATCGCCGCCGTGGGCGTTGCCATGGGATTCCTCCTCGTGACGTGCTCGTCCGGCCGTGGGGTGCGCCGGCCGGCGGGGGTGTGCCGGCTGTCAGGGGGTCCCGAACCAGCGTTCGAGCGCCATCGGCAGGTCGTGGTGGCTGCCGGGTGCGGCCCATGCCACGTATCCGTCGGGCCGGATCAGCAGGGCGGTGGTGTCGTGCAGTCCGTCGGCCCCGGACGTCTCCTCGCGTGGCCGGGCGGTGACGATGTCGACCCGTTCCGCCCAGGCGGCGGCGCGCTGGCGCAGCCGGGGGTTGTCCGCCAGGTCGAGGAGCACCCCGCGGGCGGGGCGCAGCAGCTCGGTGCTGGAGGTGGGGCCGTCGGGGCCGGTGAGTTCCACGTTCGGCATGCGCCGGCCGAGCAGCGGGTGGCTGCCCCGGCCCACGTCGTAGGTGATCTCCAGGCCGGTGACCATGGCGGCGAGGTGCCGGGCGACGTCCTCGTACGCCATGAGTTCGCGCAGGGAGTCGCGCAGCGGCTGTACTTCCGCGCCGCTGAGGAACAGCAGTCCCTGGGCCCGGGTGTTCATCAGCAGCCGCCGGCCGACGGGGTGGCGTTCGCCGTGGTAGGTGTCGAGCAGGCCGAGCGGGGCCCGGCCGAGTACGACCGAGGCGAGCTTCCAGCCGAGGTTGACGGCGTCCTGGATGCCGGTGTTCATGCCCTGGCCGCCGGCGGGCAGGTGGATGTGCGCGGCGTCGCCCGCGAGCAGCACCCGCCCGCGCCGGTACTCGGTGACCTGCCGTGCCGCGTCGCCGAAGGCGCTGACCCAGACCGGTTCGGCGGCCGAGATGTCCTCGCCGGTGAGCCGCTGCCAGGCGGCCGCGACCTCGTCGAAGGAGGGCGGGCTCTCGCGCCGGCGCGGCGGGGTGCCGCGTTCGCAGACCACGATCCGGGTGGTGCCGCCGGGCAGCGGGCCCACCATGACCATGCCGCCGGGCAGGGTCTCGCCGATCATCCGGGGCTTGAGTTCGATGCCCTTGATGTCGGCGAGGTACATCTCCATGGTGGCCGCCGAGCCGGGGAAGTCGAAGCCGGCCGCCTTGCGGACGGTGCTGCGCCCGCCGTCGCAGCCGACCAGCCAGCCGGCGCGCAGGGTGTGCGTCCCGTCCGGGCCGCGGACCTCGACGTCGACGCCCTCGCCGTCGTCGCGTACGGAGAGAACCTCGTGGCCGCGCCGGATGTCGGCGCCCAGGGAGGTGGCCCACTCCTCCAGGTGCGTCTCCGTGACGGACTGAGGCACGGTCTTGGCGGCCTGGCAGGCGCCGTCGAGCACGCCGAAGTCCAGCGGCAGCCCGCCGAAGTGGCCCAGCGTGCTCCTCTCGATCTCGCCGAAGCGCGCGAGCAGGCCGCGCTGGTCGAAGGTCTCCAGCGTGCGCGTGGTGAAGCCGAGACCGCGGGATTCGCCCGTACGCCGCTCAAGGCGTTCGAGGACGACTACGGCGACTCCCGCCAGCCGCAGCTCGCCGGCGAGCATCATGCCCGCGGGACCCGCGCCGACGACGATCACTGGGGCGTCCATCACGTCTCCTTGAGTTCAGCCTCCGGAGACAGTGCACCGGATCTTGACTACAAGGTTCTTCGGACACGAACTGCCGTTCAATGGCGGCGGATTCAGGAGTAGGTCAGGTTCCACAAGGCAGGGTCCGGTGCCTCGGAGGACGGCCAAGGGAATGTCAAACAGCGGTCAGACGTCTGGATCCGGGTCCTACCGGATGCCGTGCGGACCGCTGCGAAGGATCATGCGGAAGGGCGGGGCAGAACGGCTCAGGTGCGCGCCGCCGCTCGCTGGGTGAAGCAGTCCCGGACATCGTTCTCGTTGTAGTACGTACGGCCCGCGCGGTTGCGCCTGCGCCAGCGCTGCTCGCTCGCCAGCCGGTAGACGGTGCCGGTCGGGGTGTGCCACAGCTGCGCGATGTCGGCGGCGGTCAGCCAGCGCTCTCCGACGGCAGGAGCCTCTCCGTGCTCCCGCGCCGAGTCCATGGAGCGGCTGAGTTCGCTCCACTGGTCGCTGGTCCAGCGGTGGCCCGGGACCGCGTCGCAGACGATCGCCCGGCCGGCGGTGGCACGCTCGTCGGCCCGTACGTCCAGGACGAGTCCGCCGGAGCAACCCGTCTCGGGGCAGCCGCCGAGGCGGATCCTGCGCGCCGGGTCGGGGAAGGCCACGCGACGGCCGGCCCGCACCAGGCGGGCGATCTCGTGGGTGGCCTCGGCCGCCGCGGAGTGGGCGGTGAGCCAGTCCGCGTTGCGCAACAGGAAGGAGGTGAGCTCGTAGACGGTGCGCGGCGGGGCGGTGGATCCGCGCTGTTGCGCGACGAGCCCGCTCCAGGAACCCAGTACGGAGACCATCCGTGCGCGCACGTCCGCCGCGAGCCCGTTGAAGGGCAGGCCCGGCAGGTCGCCCCCCGTGGTCTTCTCGCGCATGCTGCCGGGTGTCCCGCCACCGAGCATCCGGCCGCACTCCTCGTAGAGGCGCGTCAGCTCGGCCAACCCGGAGGTGAAGTGTTCCCGGCACGAACGGCACAGACGGCTGCCCTCGACGGCGCGCCTGCGGGACCGTCCGTCGGCGTGCCCTCTGCGGCATCCTTCGCCCTGGCACAGCGCCGTCCCCGTCATGTTCTTCGCCCCTCGGCTCGTATCGGTGGTGACGGTCCTGCCGCGGAGTTCCGCGGGGCCGGTTTCAGGCGCCCTGGCCGAACCGGAAGCCGACACCGCGGATCGTGATGATCCAGCCGGCGCCGATCTTGTTGCGCAGCGTGCTCACGTGCGTGTCGACGGTCCGGCGGGACCACGAGTCACCCCATACCTGCTGCATCAGCATCTTGCGGGGGATGACGGTGTCGGGGTGCGACGCGAGGAGGTAGAGCATGTCGAACTCCTTGCGCGTGGTCTCGACGGGCTCACCGTTCAGGGTCACCTCGCGCGTTCCCGCGTCGATCCGCAGTGGTCCGCAGGTGATCGTGGCCGCTACGGGCCGGACCGGCCTCGCCCTGCGCATGACCGCCTCCATCCGCGCCATCAGCTCGCGGAACCCGTAAGGCTTGACCAGGTAGTCGTCCGCGCCGGCCTGCAGGCCGAGGACCCGGTCCAGTTCGCTGCCGCGGGCGGTGACCGCGATCAGCGGGATCTCGTGGGAGGCGCGGATGCCCCGGCAGACCTCCAGCCCGTCCAGGTCGGGGAGCTCGAGGTCGAGGAGGACGAGGTCGGCATCGGCGTAGCCGCGCAGTGCCTCGCTCCCGGTCCCCACGATGTCGACCTCGTGTCCATGGCGGCGCAGACCGCGTGCCAGGGTCTCGGCCTCGTTCGCGTTGCTCTCCACGATGAGGATGCGCCACAGGCCCGACTGTGCCGGTGCGTGCTGTGGCGCCCTCAGGCCCTCAGCCGGCAGGAGCCCCCCGTTCACTGCTGCGGCAGGTGTGTGAGGTTCCAGCACAGCGATGGTCCGCTGGTTCATCTGCCCCCCTCCCTCAAGCTCGGTTGAGCCAACGTCAGCGAAGATACAAACCGCGCCGCCGGTTTGTCAAAGACTGTCAATCCAACCAACCCATCCCCGAGAACGACCAAAACGGGCCGCTGCGGGGCAATAATCACGATCAAATCGGCCACGCACGGGCCCCCGCCAGCCATTCCAATACCAACGGCGCGGTTTAATAATGGAAGGAAACTGATACAGGAGCTATGCGTGATGAAACAAGAACGCGCTGTCCGGACCCGTCATGCACTGATTGAGTCAGCCGCGACCGTGTTTGGACGGCGCGGCTACGCAGAGTCGACGCTGAGCATGATCAGCGTCGGGGCCGGGGTGAGCCCGGGCGCACTGCACTTCCACTTCGAGAACAAGGCGGCGGTCGCCCAGGCCGTCGAGGCCGCCGGGGCCAAGGCCCTGCGCGCGGCCGCCCGGGAGGCTTACGCGCAGCGCACGTCCGCCCTCCAGGCCCTGGCCGACAGCTCCCAGGCGCTCGCCGGGCTGCTCCTGAGGGACGTGGTCGCCCGGGCCGGCTTCCGGCTGGGCAGGGAGCCGGCGTACGCCGCCACCTGCGCCCTGCCCCGGGAGTGGCACGAATACGTCCACCGGCTGCTGGCGGAGGCCTCCGAGGAGGGCGCCCTGCTTCCGGGCCTCAACCACCGCAGCGTGGCGGCGACGGTGGTGGCGGCCACCCTCGGCTTCGAGGCGCTGGGCCGCGACGACCCGCAGTGGCTCGCGCCGCGCACCCTGGCCGGCTTCTGGCGTGTGGTCATGCCCTGCCTGGCCGTTCCCGCCACGCTGCGCACCCTGGACACCGCAGGGCTCGGGCGCTGAGCAGCACGACGGCCCGCCACCGCGGGGGGACACGGTGGCGGGCCGCCGCCAGGGGGGAAAACGGGTGGAGTCAGAGGGGCCGCGAAGGCCAGGGGTGCCTCACACCGAGCGCAGGGTCCTGACCGGGTCCCCCGCGTACCGCGTCGCCGGCTCCAGCACGGCCCGGCTCTCGCGCCCGACCACCTCGCGCACGTACCGCCGCGCCGCCGCCAGTTCCGCACCGTGGCCGGGGCTCCGCCCCACCGCCCGCTCGTCCAGCAGCACGTCGTGCCGGCAGGACACGGTGACCCCCGACGCGTCCGGCTCCAGGCACCACTCGCCGGCGTGTGCCGCGAGCAGCGGGTGCGGCCGGGTCCGCTTGAAGACGATCCGGCCGGCCGCCGGGAAGCACACCCGTAACGCCTCGGTCGCGTAGGCGGAGCCGTCGTCGGCCAGGTTGACCAGCCGGGTGCGCTGCACGCCGGGCCGGTCCTCGGACACCTCGGCCTCCATCACGTGCGCGACCCGGCCGGGCCAGGAGGCCACGCCGTACAGGAACTCGTACACCGGCTCGGCCGGGCCCTCGATCCGTACGGACTCCTCGAAGGACACCATGAGTTCGTCGAGCCGCCGCCAGCGCTCGGCCGTGGTCCGCAGACCGCCCAGCGCGGCCCACGCGCTCTCCTCCGCCCGCGCCACGGCCCGTTCGGCCTCCGCGGTCCGGCCGCCGCCGAGGGTGATCTCCCGTTCCAGGGTCAGCCGAGACCAGCCGGGCGCCAGTTCCTCCACGGTCCAGCCGCCGCCCGAGGCGGCGACGGGCGCGTCGGGGCGCTCCTCGTCGAAGAGGACGCGCCGCCCGCCGGCGTCCAGGGTCCGGCGCACGAGCGAGCGCCGCAGTTCCCCGCCGGCGTCGGCCCACCGGACGTACCGGTCGGTGGCGCCGTCGAAGTCCAGCCGCTCGACGTGGACGGTGTCCGGCAGGAACAGCGGCCACTGGGTGACATCGGCCACCAGGGTGTACAGGGCTCCGGCGGGCGCGGCCGCGTCGACCGCACATGACATCCGGTGCACTCGCTCGACAGACATCGGACACCTCTCTCAACGCTTGGCGCAGAGCCTGTCGGCGCCCGCCGGAGTCCGCGTCGAATGCCGCTGGAGCCTCAGACGGCGGCTCGGCTGCCCAGCACGTCGTTGACCAGTTCGAGGAAGAGCCGCGGGGTCTCGCCCGTTTCGAGGATCTCCCCGTCGAGGAGGACGTCGAACTTCCGCTCGATCGACCCTATGGTCTGCAAGACGGAGAGGCTGTCGTAGCCGAGCTCGATCCAGTACAGGTCCTGGACTTCCTCGGTCAGCTCGACGCAGTCCTCCTCGCCGCCCCAGACCCGCAGGATGCGGGTGAGGTCGGCGAGTTCCAGCCGGACCGTGGCTTGCATGGTTTGCCTCTCTCCTCGTCCGCCGGCGCAGCGGCTCATACCGGGTCGCCAGGAGCCTGACCCCCAGCCCTGGAGAACCCCTCACGCCGGGAACGAGCCCCGCTGGAGCCGCCGCGCCTCCCCTCCGCGACCTGCCCGGCCTACGCCGCGTACAGGTCGAAGGTGGAGCTGCGGCGCGGTCCGGCCACCACGTCGAGCGCCGGGTCCACCCGCAGCATCGCCTGGTGCAGGCGCTGCAGTTGCTGCGAGGGCTCGACGCCGAGCTCCCCGATCAGCCGGGCCCGGAGCCTGCGGTAGACGTCGAGGGCGGTGGCCTGCCGGCCCGAACGGTAGAGCGCGACCATGGCCTGAGAGTGCAGGCCCTCGTGCTGCGGGTTGCGGGCCATCAGCTCGGTGAGCTCGGCGAGCAGTTCGGTGTGCCGGCCGAGGCGGAGGTCCACGTCGATCCGCCGCTCGGTGGTGACCAGCCGGCTCTCGGCCAGCCGCAGCACCTCGATCTCCAGGATCGGGCCGACGCGTACGTCCACCAGCGCGGGTCCCTGCCACAGGTCGAGCGCCTTGCGCAGCAGGTCGGCGGCGCGCTCGTCGTCACCGTCGTCGAAGGCGTTCTGGCCGGCGGCGACGAGGGCCTCGTACTCGTGGACGTCCACCGACTCCTGCGGGATCTGGAGCAGGTAGCCGCCGTGCCGGGTGGCGAGCACGTCCTTGGCGGTGCCGGGAGCCCCCGGACCCATCGCCGTACCGAGCCTGCGGCGCAGCTGGAGGATGTACGTCTGCAGGGTGGTGAGCGCGCTTTCGGGCAGGTTCGTCCCCCAGATCTCCTCCATGAGGGTCGGTACGGGCATCACCCGGCCCGGGTAGAGCGCGAGAAGCGCCAGGATCTGACGCGGCTTGCCCGCCGTAGGAACGATCGATGCCCCGTTGACCTCGGCACTCAACGGACCCAGAACCTGAATCTTCACGGTCTCCCGTCTCCCCTCCATATTTCGTCGAGATACTCTCGGTTTTCAGTATTCGACCCGATGACGGTAAGCCAGCCCAGGGCAACATCACCGGGCATTCAAGCCGACATCGAGTGGACCTCCGAAACAGGCGAACAGACGGCGGATTCGAAAGACAGGATTCCGATTGGATGCCAAACCCCGTGCTCAGCCCGCTGATCGAGCTCGTCGTCTTTGTTCCGATTGACGTTGATGCAAATTAAATCTCAGGTCGTTCCCAGCGCTTCCTTAAATCCCCGTGCACCATTCACCGGACGATCACCCGAATGCCTGGATCAGCCGACCCGGGCGAGCCGCTTACGGGCGGTCTCCGGGGATTCGGCGGTGGTCGCCTCGGGACCGCTCATGAGGATCGACCGCTGGAGGCTGCGCAGGGCGGCCGAGGGCTCGATGCCGAGCTCGCGCACCAGCGTGGCGCGCAGCCGCTGGTAGACATTGAGCGCCTCGCCGCGCCGGCCGGAGCGGTGCAGGGCGAGCATGAACTGGCCGTGCAGGTTCTCGTGGATCCGGTAGCGGCTGGCCAGAACGGTCAGTTCCGCGAGCAACTCCCGGTGCCGGCCGAGCCGCAGGTCGGCCTCGATGCGCTGGTCGAGCGCGCACAGCCGGGTCTCCTCCAGGCGGCGCGTCTCCATGTCCAGCTGCACCCCGCCGTCGACGTCGGCGAAGGCCGGCCCCGACCACAGGGCGAGCGCCTCCCGCAGCAGCCGCGCGGCATTGGGGAAGTCCGCGGCGTCCATCGCCCGGTAGCCCATCCCGGCCAGCCGGTCGAACTCGCGCACGTCGCTGGTGCCGCCGGCGCTGTTCAGCATGTACCCGCCGGGCAGCGTCACGAGGACGTCCTTGGCGGTGCGCGCCCCGTCGGTCCCCTCCAGCGCGGTGCCGATGAGCCCGCGCAGCTGGAGCACGTAGGTCTGCAGGGTGGTCCGGGCGCTGCGCGGCGGCTCCGTCCCCCACAGCTCCTCTATCAGCGCGGCCACGGGCACGACCTGGTCCGCGTGCAGTGCGAGCAGCGCCAGCACCTGCCGGGGCTTGGCCGCCGTCGGCGTGATGGAGACCCCGTTCTCCCGAACGGTCAGTGCACCCAGTACATCGATGTCCACGCCGTACTCCCCTGCTTCGTCCTTGGATGAGCTCTCGACTTTCGCTGGAACGAGCAAAAAACAGACGAGCCGGTTTGTCAATACCAAACCGGCTGTACCGTTTTCTGGCACTCGCCACCCCTAGAGGAATCCAAGAACCGGCCTCTAGCTGCGAGTTTGCCCGTAAGCGGAGCCCCTGAGGCACTCATTCCGCCGCCACGAGAGGGCAGGGGTACGACCGAGGAGGCACTATATCGGCCAACAAACGGCCGAAAACCGGCCTCACGGTCGGCTCGCCCCGCGCTCTCCGAGACCCTCTCCGCAAGGAGTCAGACCGCTTGGCCTACCTCGACACGGCACCCGGAAGGGCATTACAAACCGCTTTAGCGGTTTGCTGAAGAATATTTACGCTCGGCAAGCGGCGGAGTCGGGCCGGAGGCCGGCTCGAACGCCACTCAAGATGAAGGGGAAGGACTCCCACCGGCCCTGGGCCGCGAGGCTCCGCCCAGGCCGGAACCCAGCAAGCGGAAGGCCGGCCCGCCATCCCGTCGGCCTTCCGGAATCTGATCCGCCAGCCAGTGGACCAGTCGCCCGCCCGCCCCGGGGCCCGGAGCTCGACGCGTCGGAACCGGGCGACGGAATCGCCCAGAACCTTTCACCTCGGCAAACCGCGAACGCACGTGACAGGCGGATGGGGCCGCGCCGGCAGCCGGCGGCGCGCATCCCGTCGACCACCCGGCCCACCCCGCCGATCGCGGAACGGCAGCACCGTTCCGGACGGCACAAGCCCTGCGGCAGGCTGGTGCAAGACTCTTCCGCGGCGGGAACCCGTCGTCCCCCCCGGGGACCCGGCGGTGCACCGCGGCGAACGGTCCGACCGTCCCGCAGACCGTAAAGCGATCTTCCGATGCGAATCGGCGGCCCTCCGTGCCGAACTCCTACCGGGAACCTGCTCAAGAACCGCTCTTGGCCCGGTTGAGCTGGTTCCAGCCGGGTGGCAGAGATTCGACGTCGCCCCACTGGCAGGGAACTGGGGAAACAGTCCGGCAGAGGTTTGGCCGGAAGGCAGACCTCCGCATATTTCCCGGGCAAGGATGATGCTCCCCCTGGATAAAAAACCGGTTGGTATATATTTTTCTCGCAGGTCACACCTGTAACTCGCCAGCGCTGTCTAGGGGGAACAATGAGCGCGAGCACGTTTCATGTCGAGCGCACTCCGACCTACGCCCCGACGTGGCGGGACACGCTCTCGCCGCTCGAACGGAGCGGATACGACGGCCCGTCGTTCACGACCACGGTCCCGAAGGAACTGGTGCACCGTGCGTCCGCCGCCGAAGTCTTCCTGACCGACTGGCGGCGCCTCGACGACACCCGCTTCTCGGTCACCGCGGAGTGGCCCCGCAACCACGGCTTCTACACCCAGGTCGCCGGAGACCACCACGATCCGCTCATCTGCATCGAGACGATCCGGCAGCTCGGCATCCTGCTGGGACACGCCGAGTTCGGGTTGCCCCTCGGTCACCAGTACCTGCTGTGGGACCTCGGCATCACCATCCACCAGCCGGAGCACCTCAAGGTCCGGCGGGCGCCGACGTCTCTCGACATCGACGTCAATTTCACCGAGATCAGGCGCCGGGCCGGGAAGCTGAGCAAAATCGCCTACGAGGTCGTGGTACGCCGCGACGGGCACGTCGTGGCGACGGGGCATGTCTCTTCCACCTGCACCAGCCCGGCGGTCTACGAGCGCCTGCGACCCCCGCACGCCCTGCGGGCCGACCACCGTCCGCTGCCCCTGACGGCTCCCGTCGCACCGCAGAGCGTGGGGCGGCTGTCCCCGATCGACGTGGTCCTGTCTCCCACGGCCGAGTCGAACCGGTGGCAGCTGAGGGTGGACACCCTCCACCCGGTCCTGTTCGACCACCCCCTCGACCACGTGCCGGGCATGCTCCTCGTGGAGGCCGCCCGACAGGCCGCCGCCGCCACCCTCGGGCGTTCGTCCTTCCTGCCGCTCGGCATCAACAGCGACTTCGAGCGGTACGTCGAGTTCGACGTACCCTGCGTGATCGAGGCGGAGCGCCTTTACCCGGACACGCCCGGAGCGGACGAGACCGTGCGGGTGACGGGCCTCCAGAACGGCACCGTCGCCTTCCGCGCCACCGTCACGGCGGCCTCGTACTAATCCTGGTGAGCGCCGCTCCGGCCGTCGTTCCCCAGCCGAGGCATGCCCGGCTCCATCGAGGCGTGACCCGACTCACCGCCGCCGACCGCGCGCCGCCCTCATCGCCCCGAAGGGATTCGGCCCTTCTCGCCGTCCGGGCAACCCGTCCCGACGCCCCGTTCCAACTTCCGGCACGACGGAAGCCAGCAGGTCAGTGACGGGCCGGCGGGCCCTTCTCGGACCGGCAGTTTCGGTCGTGCCGCTCCCGGGAACCGTCTCCCCTCCCTTCCCTCACCGTGTGTCTACGCGGCATCGATGTTGGCTGGACAGTCACCCGCTGTAAGATACGTACGGGACGGGCGGTTTGCACAAGGGCTTCCGACCCAGAGAGGAAGGAGCCAACATGGCTGAGCAGGTTCAGCAGGTCCGAGCCATCCGCACGCGTCAGGCGATCCTGTCCGCAGCGGCCAAGATCTTCGAGGAGCGGGGATACCAGGCAGCCACCATCTCCGAGATCCTCGCCGCTGCGGGGGTGACGAAGGGGGCCTTGTACTTCCACTTCCAGTCGAAGGAAGACCTGGCCCACGGCGTCCTCAGCTCTCAGAACCAGAACCTCACCATCCCCGACCGGTCGACCATGACCCAGGAAATCGTGGACATGATGATGCTCCACACCTACCGGCTCCAGACCGATCCCATGGTCCGGGCGAGCGTGCGGCTGGCCATGGACCAGCTGGCACGGGGCCTCGACCGCAGCGGGCCATGGCTCGCCTGGGTCGCTCCCATCACGGAGCGGCTGGAGAAGGCCCGGATCCGGGGCGAGCTGCTCCCCCACGTCATCCCGGCCGAGACCTCCGATGTGATCGTGGGGACCTACGCGGGCATCCAGTCCATGTCGCAGGCCCTCACCGACTACCAGGACCTCATCACCCGGGTGACCGCGCTCCTGCGCCACCTGCTGCCCAGCATCGTGCAGGCTTCCGTTCTCACCTCCGTGGACATCTCGGAGAGCCGGGCGTTCACTGTCTACAACGACGCCGTGAGGTGCTCCGAGGAGCATGAAGCGGCGAAGGCGACCGCCTGACCCTCGCGCGCCCCCTGGTACGCGCCGGCTCCGGAGCGGTACCAGGGCCGATGTGCGCCCGCCCGGGGTCGTACCGATCCGCAGGACCCGACATCCATCCCCTCCCCCTTGATCGACCTCTAAAAGATACCGCGCGTCCCGTTCTTTTCAAAGCCTTCGGACGACGAACTAAGCTCCGCAGATGATCAGCTCATCCCTCCGCCTCGTGCCGGTGACCCCGGACAACTTCGAAGCGGTGACCGCCGTCCGCGTCCGCCCCGACCAGGAGCACCTCGTCGAGTCCGTCGCGCGGTCCCTCGCCGAGGCGTACGTGCACGGCGAGACCGCCTGGCCCCGCGCCATCCTCGACGGCGACGAGGTCGTCGGCTTCGTCATGGCCTTCCTTGACATCGTCTGGAACCCGGCGAAGGACCCGGAGCACCGCCGCTCCGGCATCTGGCGCCTGAACATCGCCTCCGAGCACCAGGGCAAGGGCTACGGCCGCTTCGCCGTGGAGGCCGTCACGCAGGAGATCCGCCGCCGCGGCGGGAGCCGTGCGTACGTCACCTGGCACGACAGCGACGACAGCCCGGCGCCCTTCTACCTCGGCCTCGGCTTCCGCCCCACGGGCGAGTTCAGCGGCCCCCAGCCCGTGGCCGTCCTCGAACTCGCGTAGGCACTAGGGGGTGTCCGGCGGATCAGGGCCGGACACCCCCTAACCGAGCACCACGGTGCCGGGCACCCCCGGCACCGGGCCCGCTCCCGCGCCCTCCCGGAACTGCTGCGGGCTCACCCCCCGCACCCGCTTGAAGGCCGCCGACAGCGCGAACGCGCTCCCGTAGCCGACCCGGCGGGCCACCGTCGCCACCGTGGCGTCCGGCTCGCGCAGCAGGTCGGCGGCCAGGGCGAGCCGCCAGCCCGTCAGGTAGGCGACCGGCGGCTCACCGACCAGCTCGGTGAAGCGCCGGGCCAGCGCGGCCCGCGACACCCCGGCACGGCGCGCCAGTTCCTCCACGGTCCACCCGTACGCGGGGTCCTCGTGCAGCAGCCGCAGCGCCGCCCCCACGACCGGGTCGCCCTGGGCGCGGTGCCAGGCCGGCGCCCCCGATCCGGGGGCGGCGAGCCAGGCCCGCAGCACGCCGATGAGCAGCAGGTCCAGCAGCCGGTCCAGCACGAGCTCCTGCCCCGGCTCGTCCTGCGCCACCTCCGAGGCCAGCAGTGTGATCAGGGTGGCGTCGGCCGCCCGCACCGGCCGCACCAGCACCGCCGGCAGCGCCCCCAGCAGCCGCCGCCCGATCTCGCTCGGCGCCTGGTAGGTCCCGCTGAGCACCACCACCGAGCCGGCGCCCTCCCGGGACGGGCCCCAGGTCCGCACCCCGAGCGAGAACCGCTCGGTGACGTCCTCACCCTCCTGCGAACTGCACCGCTGGTCGGGGCCGATCCTGACGCTCACCGGGGTGTCCGCCGCGTCGGCGAGCGTGTACGGCACGGGCCCCCGCACCACCGCCACGTCGCCCGGCCCGATCCGCACGGCCTCGCCGTCGTCGGGCAGCAGCCACGCCGAGCCGCGCACGAGCGTCATCACCGACAGCGGGGCCCGGTCCTCGACCCGCATGGCCCACGGCGGGTCGAAGACGGACTTCATCAGGAAGGTACCGCGGGCCCTTGGCCCTTCGAGGAGACCGGTCAGCGTGTCCATGCCCTCATCCTCGGACGTCCCAGACCCCGCTCGCCGCCGCTTCGCGCGCGTAGTCGGCGAAATCCCTGGCCGGGCGCCCCAGCACCTCCTCGACCCCGTGGACCAGGTGCGCGTTGCGCCCGTCCGAGATCAGGGTGAACAGGTCGGCGAACTCCTCCGGGAGGTCGTGCTCGCGCAGCACCGCCCGGTACTGCGCGTCCGTGACCGGGACGTACGCGATCTCGCGCCCGGTCGCCTTCGACAGCTCGGCGGCCACCTCCGCGAAGCCGAGCAGCCGCGGCCCGGACAGCTCGTACGTCCTGCCGGTGTGCCGGTCGTCGGTCAGTGCGGCCACCACCACGTCGGCGATGTCGTCGGCGTCCACGAAGGCCTCCACCGCGTCCCCCACCGGCAGGACGATCTCCCCGGCCAGTACGGAGTCCAGGAAGAAGTACTCGTCGAAGTTCTGGTTGAACCAGCTGGCGCGTACGACGGTCCAGTCGGCTCCGGAGTCCCGCAGCCGGCTCTCGGCGAGCCGGGCCGCCTCCTCCCCGCGCCCGGACAGCAGCACCAGGCGCCGCGCCCCGGCGGCCACGGCGGCCACGGCGAAGGCGCCGATGCGGTCGGCGGCCCCGGGGAAGGCCAGGTCGGGGTGGTAGGTGACGTACGCCCGGTCCACGCCCTCCAGTGCCGGGCTCCAGGTCTCGGGCCGGTCCCAGTCGAAGGCCGGCTCGCCGCTGCGGGAGCCGATCCGCACCGCGCGCCCCTGGGCCTCCAGCCGCTCGGCGACCCGCCGTCCCGTCTTGCCGTTGCCCCCGATGACGAGGGTGACCGTGTTCTGCGTCGTCTGCGTCTCGTTCGTGTTCTTCGTCATGACACCCAGTCAAGCCGCGTCCGGCGAGACAGGACATGGCTCAGACACTCCCCCGCATACGCGAGCGTCTACTTCTCCGTGAGGGTGTGCTTGACCAGGGCGTTGGCGTGGCCGTGGCCCATCCCGTGCTCCGTCTTCAGCCAGGAGACGAGCTCCATGTGCTTGGTCAGGGGGGAGGAGCGGATCAGCTCCTGCCACTGGGCCACCGGACGGCCGTACTTCTTCTCGATCGAGGGGAAGTAGCTCGCGGGGCCCTTCACCGGCTGCTCGCTCATGTCGTGTTGCTCCTTGTGTCTGTGACGTACGGAAACGGAGGGGGACGGAAGCGCCGGAGGGAAACCGGACGCGGGGGCTCAGCCGGCCACGGGGGCGTACGCGTGCACCTGCGCCCCGCTGTCGCCGAGCACGGTGGTGCCCACCGGGCGCAGGGTCTTCACCGGCGAGTCCCCGCCGAACAGCCTGCGCCCCCTGCCCTGCACCACCGGCAGCGTCCACAGCCGCAGCTCGTCGAGCAGATCGTGCTCGATCAGGGCGTTGACGAGCCGCCCGCTGCCGTAGACGAGCAGGTCGCCGCCGCCCTGCCGCTTGAGCCGGGTGACCTCGGCGGCGAGGTCACCCGTCAGGAAGGTGGCGTTCCAGTCAGGGGCGGCGGTGCTGGAGCCTACGACGTACTTCGGCATCGCGTTCATCCGCTCGGTCCCGGCGTCGGCGCCCTCGGCGCGCGCCATCCAGGCCGGCGCCATGGCCTCGTACGTCACCCGGCCCAGCAGCAGGGCGTCGGCGGCGGCGAGCTGCTCGCCGGCGAACTCCTCCGCCTCGGCGTTCCAGAACGGCATGGACCAGCTCGGGTCCTCGAAGACGCCGTCGACGGAGACGAAGACGGAGGCGACGACCTTGCGCATGATGCTTCCCCTGACTATGTGTACGGCGTCCACATCCGGACACCCCGCAGCCTACCCAGAAAAGTGGACGCCGTCCACATTCGGGGTCGCGGGACCGGCTCCCGCTCTTCACAGGGGTAGACCGGCCCCCTCCCCGAAACTCATCGCCGAAGCCGCGAGAAGTTTTCGTACACCCCTCCCCACCGCCCCCCACCTGCGCAAATGAGATGCGGAGCGGCCAACGCGCCCCGTAGGGTCGACTCCCGTGGAACCGCTCACCGAAAAACAGATCCGCTCGTCCTTCGTGAACTGCACCAAGGGCGAGGCGGCACGCCTGCGCCTGCCCCTCGACTTCGCCGAACTGCCCTGGCAGGACCTGGACTTCCTCGGCTGGGTGGACCCGGGCGCCCCGCTGCGGGCCCATCTCGTCATCCCGCGCCCCGGGGGTCCGGTCGGCATCACCCTGCGCGTGCCCGCCGCGACCCGCACGAGCGCGGTGAAGTCCAGCCTGTGCCAGATCTGCCTGACGGGACACGCCTCCTCCGGCGTCACCCTGCTCGCCGCCCCGCTGGCGGGCGCCCGCGGCCGCGAGGGGAACACGGTCGGCACGTACATCTGCGCCGACCTCGCCTGCCCCCTCTACGTACGCGGCAAGCGGCAGCCGAAGCTGCGCGCCGGGCGACACGAGGAGTCCCTCACCGTGGACGAGCGCGTCGCGCGGATGTGGGGCAACCTGGACTCCTTCGCCGACAGGATCACCGCCGGAGCGGCGGCCTGAACCGAGCGGCCGGACCCTCAAGGAGAGTTGAGGGCCAGGAATGTGATCACATAACCGCATGACGAGGACTCTCTACCTGTTCTGCTCCGCCGCCCCGCCCGTCTTCGACGTGGCCCATGTGATCGAGGACGCCCAGTCGCGCGGCTGGGACGTGTGCCTGGGCCTGACTCCGACGGCGGCGCGGTGGGTGTCGGAAAGCCTCGACGGCCTCGCCGCCCTGACCGGCAACCCGGTGCGCTGGCAGTACAAGCTCCCCGGGGAGCCCGACCTGTGGCCGGCCGCCGACGCCGTCCTCTTCGCCCCCGCCACCTTCAACTCCGTCAACGCCTGGGCCCTCGGCCTCACCGACCGGTTCACCGTCGGCGTGGCCGCCGAGGCCCTCGGCAAGGGCACCCCGGTGGTGGCCATGCCGTGTACGAACGCCGCGCTCGCCGCCCACCCCCAGTTCGAGCAGTCCCTGGCCGTGCTGCGCGGCGCCGGCGCCGAACTGCTGTACGGCGAGGGCGGCTTCCTGCCCGGCCCGGCGGGCCCCGACGCCCCGCCGCACTTCCCGTGGCAGGTCGCCCTCGACGCCGTGGACCGGGCCGGCGCGGTGTCCGCGTAGGTCCGCCGGCTACTCGCCCGTGGCCCCGTCGATGGCCTCGCGCAGCAGGTCGGCGTGCCCGTTGTGCCGGGCGTACTCCTCGATCATGTGGGCCAGGATGTAGTGCAGCGAGTACGCCTGGTCGCCGAAGTGCCCTCGTACGTCGAGGGACTCGGCGGCCGCCACGACGGCCCGCGACCGCTCGCAGGCCTCCTCCCAGATCCGGAAGGACTCGGCGGGGTCGGCGTCCTCGACGTCGAACTCCGTCCCCTCGCCGGCATCGTCCTTCGGAAAGTAGCCGCGCACGTCCTCACCGTTCAGGACGTTGCGGAACCAGCCCCGCTCCACCTCCGCCAGGTGCCGGACCAGCCCCAGCAGGCTCAGTCCGGACGGCGGCACGGCCCGGCGCCGCAGCTGCTCGTCCGTCAGGCCCGCGCACTTCATCCGCAGGGTGTCGCGCTGCCACTGGAGCACGCTGGTCAGGGTGGAGCGTTCGTCACCGGTCAGTACGGGCGGGGTGCGCTGTTCGAGGTCCATCGGCCGATGATCACAGCGGTACGGGGCTCCCGCCGCCCATTTCACATGCCGGACACCCGCTCCGCCCCGGTCGCCGCCAGCGCCCGCACCCCCTCCGGGCTGCTCCCGTACCGCGGCTGCCAGCCCAGCTCCCGCCGGGCCTTGGCGTTCGACAGCCGCAGCGAGCTGCCCATGATGGCGTGCGCCAGAGGGGCCGCCCGCAGCACCCACAGCGGCACCGTCAGCGGAGCGGGCGCCCCGAACGCCCCGGCCACCGCCCCCACGTGCGCGCCCCAGCCCACCGGGACGTCGTCGGCGATGTTGTACGCCTGCCCGGCGCGCCCCGACTCCAGCGCGAGCACCACCGCGCGCGCCGCGTCCCCGGTGTCCACCCAGCTCAGCGCCCGGCCCTTGTCGGCGACCACGGGCACCTTGCGCCCGCGCAGCAGCGGCACGAGGTGGGTGTCGGTGGTGCCGGCCCCGTAGAACAGGCCGAAGCGCAGGCTGACGCCCTCGATGCCGTCGGCGGTGAAGGCCAGTTCCTCCTTGGTCCGCATGGCGCCGACGTGCCGCTCCAGCGCGGCGTTCGCCCCGCGCGGCCCGAAGCCGTCGTCCTCGCCGATCAGGGCCGTGCCGTGGTCCCCGTACCCGTAGCCGAACATCATCGACTCGACGAGGAACCGCCGCGCCCCCGTCTCCCGGGCGGCGGCCAGCAGGTTCTCCGTACCTTCGGTTCGCAGCCGGTTCGTGGCCGCCATGTCCCGGTGGGCGGCCATGGTCCTGCCGGAGAGGGCGGTCGCGGCGTGCACCACCGCGTCGAAACGCCGGCCGTCGACGGCCCGCAGCAGCCCCTCCCGGTCGAGCAGGTCGGCCCGTACGTCCATCCCCGCGCCCCGGCCCAGCGCCGCCACCTCGTGGCCCGCTGCCCGCAGCGCGGCCGCCGCCCGCTGCCCCAGTACTCCGCTCGCGCCCGCCAGCAGCACCAGCATTCCGGCCTCCTCCGTCGTGTCCTCACCCAGGGGACAGACGGGCCCTGCCGGATGTGACGCCTTCCCGGAAGAAACTTCTGACGTCTTCCACGAGCAGTTCCGGCACCTCCATCGCGGGAAAGTGCCCGCCCCTGTCGTACGAGGTCCATTGCACGATCCGGTCGGTCCGCTCGGCGACGTGCCGCAGCGGGACGAAGTTGTCCCGGGGGAAGTCGGCGAGCGCGGTCGGGGTGTCCGAGACCTCCGGCGGCTGCCCGTGGTAGTCGGCGTGGGCCCGCTCGTAGTAGATGCGGGCGGCCGACCCGGCCGTCCCGGTCAGCCAGTACAGCGTCACGTTGGTCAGCATCTGGTCCCGGTCGACGGGGGTCCGGGGGTCGCTCCACTCGGTGAACTTCTCCCCGATCCAGGCGAGCAGCCCGGCCGGGGAATCGTTCAGCCCGTACGCGAGGGTCTGCGGCCGGGTCGCCTGGATGTCGGCGTACCCCTGCCGCTCCCGCGCCCACACCCGGTACCGCTCCCAGGAGGCCAGCGTCCGCTCCCGCTCGGCGGGCTCCAGCACCGCGAGCTCCGGCTCCCCGGGCTCGGCGGTGGCACCGGCCCCGGGGAGCAGGTTCAGGTGCACCCCGACCACGTTCCCGGGCCGGATCCGCCCCAGCTCCCGTGAGACGGCGGCACCCCAGTCACCGCCCTGGACCCCGTACGCGCCGTACCCGAGCCGCTCCATCAGCACCCCGAAGGCCCGCGCGACCCTCTTGAACTCCCAGCCGGTGTCGGTGGTCGGCCCGGACGGCCCGAAGCCGGGGATGCTGGGCAGCACCAGGTGGAAGGCGTCGGCGGGGTCCTTCCCGTACGCCCGCGGATCCGTCAGCGGCCCCGCGACCTTCTGGAACTCCACGAACGACCCCGGCCAGCCGTGCGT
This sequence comes from Streptomyces sp. NPDC037421, assembly GCF_055602105.1. NCBI lineage: Bacteria > Bacillati > Actinomycetota > Actinomycetes > Kitasatosporales > Streptomycetaceae > Streptomyces > Streptomyces sp. NPDC037421. The sequence continues at coordinate 22,259 of NZ_JBVJWV010000044.1, read as the reverse complement.
CATCAGCAGCGGCAGGGCGTCCGGCTCGGGCGAGCGGACGTGCGCGAAGTGCACCCGCGCCCCGTCGATGACGGTGGTGTACTGCGGCCACTCGTTCAGCCGCGCCTCGGCGGCCCGCCAGTCGTACTCCTCGCGCCAGTACCGTACGAGTTCCCGCATCTCCTCAGGCGGCATCCCGTACGCCCGCCCGACGCCGTCGAGCCCGTCGGGCCACCGCGTCCGCCGCAGCCGCATGTCGAGGTCGTCGAGCTCCTCCTGCGGCACGTCGAGCCGGAACGGCGTCACACCAAGATCGTCCATGCCCCCACGATGTCATTCCTGCCCGGGGCGGTGCACCTGGGTGTTCTGGCAGGCGGTCAGCAGCCAGCGCCCGACGGTGGCGACGAGTGCGGCGATCGCTTCGAGGTCCGCCGAGCGAGGCGTGGTGTCCTTGTCCATGCGCGCCGTCCTCGTACCTCAAGTCCGGTTGAGATCAAGCGGCGTAGAGGTCGAAGGTGGAGCCCCTCCGGGGTCCGGCCACCACGTCGAGGGCGGGGTCGACCGTCAGCATCGCCTGGTGCAGCCGCTGCAACTGGGGCGACGGTTCGACGCCCAGCTCCCCGATGAGCCTGCCGCGCAGCCGCCGGTACACGTCCAGCGCGGCGCCCTGCCGCCCGGACCGGTAGAGCGCCACCATCAGCTGGGAGTGCAGCCCCTCGTGCTGCGCGTGGCGCGCCGTCAGCTCGGTGAGTTCGGCCAGGAGTTCGGTGTGCCGCCCGAGCCGCAGGTCGACGTCGATCCGCCGCTCCACCGCGACCAGCCGGCTCTCCTCCAGCCGCATCACCTCGATCGCCAGCACCGGCCCCACCCGTACGTCGACCAGAGCGGGCCCCTGCCACTGCGCGAGCCCCGCCCGCAGCAGGGCGGCGGCACCCTCGTCATCACCGGCCTCGAACGCGGCGAGGCCCCGCGCGACGAGGTCCTCGTACGCGTGGACGTCGACGGACTCCCGCGGCACCTGCAACAGGTACCCGCCGTGCCGGGTCGTGAGGACGTCCTTCGCGGCCCCCGGCCGGCCCGGCCCCATGGCCGTTCCCAGCCTGCGGCGGAGCTGGAGGATGTACGTCTGCAAGGTGGTCAGCGCGCTGTTGGGCAGGTCCTGGCCCCAGATCTCCTCCATGAGCGTGGGCACCGGCACCACCCGCCCGGGATACAGCGCGAGCAGGGCCAGGATCTGCCGCGGCTTGCCCGCGGACGGCACGATCGACTCCCCGTCGACCTCGGCACTGAGCGGTCCCAGAATCCGGATCCTCATGGTCTCCCCCTCCGCAGTTCGTCGATGCACCTCGATGACACGGACCCAAGGGCCCCGCTCCCGCACTCCCGACCCGCCCGACTCGGCACGCCAGAACCGGCGCGCCAGGAGCACGGATCCGACCTCCCTGGGGCCTGTCCGGAGGATCAGGGTCGGACAGGCCGGCCCTAGGGGGTGCCTGACGGATGTCCGCGGCGTCGCGACGCCCGGCGCTCCTTCCCCACGGACATCCGTCAGACACCCCCTAGACCCCGCTCCCGAGGAACTCGTAACTCCGCTCCCCGTCGGCCTGCCGAACGCCAGTGGAAGCGGCAGCGGTCCGGTACTCCCGCACCCGCTCCGCACCCACCAGGCTCGGCAGCAGCAGCCCCCACAGGGCCGCCACCTTCCGCTGGAGCTCCTCGTACGACAGCCCCGTCCCGGCCAGCACCTCGATCCCGCAGACGGCCGCCGCCACCAACGCCTCGGCGCTCTCCCACCGGTCGGCGGCCGAACCGGCGTCCTCCTCACCGTCGGGCACCCCGACGGGCGGCCGGTCCAGCGGCAGCTCTCCCACGTCCCGCGCCATCCGCAGCAGCTCGCACACCGCCGACAGCCACGCCCCGTGGAAGTCGACCGCGGCCGGCTGGTGCCCGGCGCACTCCTTGGTGATCCGGAAGCTCGCCGGGATCGCCGGATCCTCGTGCAGCGTCCGCGCCAGCCAGTGCGTCGTGTCGATCAGCGCCTGCAAGGGCGAGGCTCCGCCCTCCCGCAGCCCCCGGACCGCCTCGTGCAAAAGGCCACAGCCGCGCTGCTGCACCGCGTCCGCCAGCTCGTCCTTCGAGGCGAAGTGAAAGTACAACGCCCCCTTCGTCACCCCCGCCGCACCCGCGATCTCACCAAGTGTGGCGTTGGCGTATCCGTTGCGGTGGAACAACTCGGCCCCGGCGAAGACCAACCGCCTGCGGGTCCGCTCCGACCTCTCCTGCACCGCTCCGTCTCCCTTTCGCCCCCGCTCCGTCCCTGCACCTACCGCTGACCGGCACGCCCGGCGCCGGCCGCGCGCGGGTCAGGCCCGTACGAGCCTCTCGGCCCGCGGCCCCGCCCCGGTGCCCGTCCCCGCCACCACCGCCGGCTTGCCCACGCCGTCCGGGCCCGCCATCAGGATCGAACGCTGGAGCCTGCGCAGCGCGGTGGACGGCTCCAGCCCGAGGTCCCGTACGAGCGTGGCGCGCAGGCGCTGGTACACGTCGAGCGCCTCGCCGCGCCGGCCCGAGCGGTGCAGGGCGAGCATGAACTGCCCGTGCAGGTTCTCGTGGGTGCGGTACCGGCTCACCAGCACCGTCAGCTCCGCCAGCAGCTCGCGGTGGCGGCCCAGCTTCAGGTCCGCCTCGATGCGCTGGTCCAGCGCGCACAGCCGGGTCTCCTCCAGGCGGCGCGTCTCCATGTCCAGCTGCACCCCGCCCTGTACGTCGGCGAAGGCGGGCCCCGACCACAGGGCCAGCGCCTCGCGCAGCCGCTGCGCGGCGACGGGGTGGTCACCCGCGTCCATCGCCCGGTAGCCCATCCCGGCCAGCCGGTCGAACTCGCGGACGTCGCTGGTGCCCCGGTCGCTGTTCAGCAGGTAGCCGCCGGGCAGCGTCACGAGGACGTCCTTCGCCGTGCGGTGCTCGTCCTCGCTCCCCTCCAGGGCGGTCGCGATGAGCGCGCGCAGCTGGAGTACGTACGTCTGCAGCGTGGTGCGTGCGCTGCGCGGCGGCATGGACCCCCACAGTTCCTCGATCAGCGCCGACACCGGCACGACCTGATCGGCGTGGAGGGCCAGGAGCGCCAGGACCTGCCGGGGCTTGGGGGCGGTGGGCGTGATGGAGATCCCGTTCTCCCGCACGGCGAGTGCGCCCAGTACATCGATGTCCACGTCGTACTCCCCTGTCCTTTGGATGAGGTCGCAAGAGTCAGTAGAAAACAGGCCGGACGGTTTGTCAATGCGCTGCCAGCCGGGCAGTTCTCAGTCTGACGAAATCTCGGCGCCACCCAGAAATCCCCACTGACCTGGGTTTTTGTGAGCAACTCACACACCCATGACAGTTCGGAGCCCTTCAGCCGCCTCACAACAGGGGCCATATAACACCCATCAGGGCCCGAAAATCAAACCATTCAGTCTGTTTCTTGCTCCGCGATCGCCGCCGCGTCCGGCGCGATCCCCGGCAGCACCACCGTCCAGATCCGGGCCAGTGCCTGACGGGGGGTCCACTCCGGTTCCACGGCCCCCAGCGCCTTCAGCCCGGCCGTGAAGGCCACCACCACCCGTGTCGCGTCCTGCGGGGCCAACCCCTCGGCGAGGAGCCCGGCACGACCGGCGGTGACCATCAACTCCTCCGCCCACCGCAGGCAGTGCCCACGCAGATCCACCCGACTGTGGTGGGCCGCGTCGGCGCCCAGCGCGAACCCGGCCCGTACGACGGCGTCCTCCGCCAGCAGTTCCAGCAGCGCGTACGTCGCGTCGACGAGCACCTTCAGGGGGGCGCCGGCCCGCTCCGGCCCGCCCTCCGCTTCCGCGATCCGCCGCAGCGCCCGGGCGGCCCGCGCCTCCACGGCCCGGGCGAGGGCGGGCTTGCCGTCGAAGTGGAACTGGACCGCGCCGGAGGTCACTCCGGCCCTCTCGCTGATCGCGGCGATCGACGCTGCGGCGAAGCCCTCGGCGGCGAACACCTCCGCTGCGGCGAGGACGAGAGATTCCCGCGTGCGTGCCGCACGCTCCTGCTTGACCATGAGGGGCTCCACACCGCAATCGCCGCATCCGCGGGCCGCCCCACACCAAGGGGGGTACGAGATCCTGGGCCACAGTCGACGCCCGTACCGGAGCCGGACCGGACTCCCGGCGGAGCCGCCGCCCACCGTTAACGCCGTTAACACCAACGGCCCACGCCGCCGCCGACCCCGGCCACCGTTAACGCCGTTAACACCCGGACCCGCCACACCGGTCAACCCCCGCCACCGTTAGCGCCGTTAACGCCCCGCCCCCGTACCCCCAGCGCCCGCACCACCGGCCCCGTCGCGGCCGTCGTCACCAGGGCCATCAGCACCATGACGGTGAACAGCTCCACCCCGATCACCCCCAGCCCGAGCCCCACGTTCAGCACCACCAGCTCCGTCACCCCCCGGCAGTTCATCAGCGCCCCCACCAGCACCGCGTCCCTCGCCCGCACCCCCGCCGCCAGCGCCGCCGCCGTCCCCGCGCCCCACTTCGCCACGACGGCCACCCCCAGCACCGCCGCCGCCCACAACCAGGCCCCGCCGCCCCGCAGCGCCCCCACGTCGGTCCTCAGCCCGCTCCCCACGAAGAACAGCGGCAGCAGCACCGGCACCGCGAACTCCCGCATCCGCCGGGCCGCCGACTCCACCGCCTTCACCCCCCTCGGCACCACCGCACCGAAGACGAACGCCCCGAACAGCGCGTGCACCCCCAGCGCCTCCGTCGCGTACGCGGCCAGGCAGACCCCGCCGAACAGCGCCACCACCCCACCGCCCCGCTCCTCCACCCCCCACCGTTCGACCCCTCGCGCGAGCAGCGGCCGCACCGCCCACCACATCCCCGCGACGAAGACCCCGGCCAGGGCCGCCCGCCACAGCCCGGTACCCGCCCCACCACCCCCGGCGACGGCCACCACCACCGCCAGCAGGCACCAGGCGATCACGTCCACGACCGCCGCGCAGGCCATCGCCAGCGCGCCCACGGGCGTCCCGTAGAGCCCCTGTTCGGTGAGGATCCGCGCCAGTACGGGAAAGGCGGTGACGCTCAGCGCCACCGCCACGAACAACACGAACTCCCCCCGCCCCACCCCCTCCGGCGCGAAGGTCCCGTACAACCCGAGCGCCAGCAGCCCCCCGAGCCCCAGCGGTATCCACACGCTCGCCTGACTCACCACCACCACGGCCCGCCGCAGACCCCGCAGCATCCCCACGTCGAGCTCCAGCCCCACCAGGAACATGAAGACGACGAGCCCGAGGTTCCCCAGCTCGGCCAGATGCGGGAGCACCTCACCCGGCAGCAGCCACCGCTGCCCCTCCGGCCACACCCACCCCATGAACGTGGGCCCGAGCAGGATCCCCACGGCGATCTCCCCGACCACCGCCGGCTGCCCGAGCCCGCGCGCCAACATCCCGCCCGCACCGCACGCGAGAACCACCACCGCCACGGCGACCAGCACACCACCCGCCACGGCCCAGTCCTGCCCCGGCCGCCTGTGACCAGAACCAGAGGGCGTCCGACTTCAGGAGGTCGCCCGCCGCTCCACGAACAGCCCGACCCCGTCGAGGATCCGCTCCAGCCCGAACTCCAGGGCCTGGTCCTGCCCCCCGTGCGCGGCGACGGAAGCCAGCGCTCCCGCGAGCGCCGGATACTCCTCGCCCCTCGTCCCCACGACCTCCGCCAGCACGGCCCCGAGCTCCTCGTCCGGGCCTCCGGCGCCACCCGTCGCCCGTTCCTGCTCGGCGATCCCCCGCACGTGTCCGGCCACCAGCACCACGGCGTCCATCGCCTCGGCCCCGGTCAGCCCGCACCCCTCCAGCGCCGCCAGCGCCCGCTCCAGCCACCCGACCTCCCGCGGCCCCAACGCCCGCGCCCCCACCGTCGCGTCCAGCAGCCACGGATGTGCCCGGAACCCGGCCAGCAGCTCCCGCGCCCACGCCCCGAGCCGCTCCCGCCAGCCGTCCCCGGCCACCGCCAACGCGGCGTCCAGGTCTCCGGCCGGATCCGGCATCGCGGCCTCCACCATCAGCGCGACGACCTCCGCCTTCCCCGGCACGTACCGGTAGAGCGCCATCTTGGTGACCCCCAGCTCCCCGGCCACCCGCTGCATCGACACCCCGGCGAGCCCCTCGCCGTCGGCGATCCCGACCCCGGCCAGCGCGATCTGCTCCAGGGTCAACCCCCGCCGCGGCCCCCGCGCCGGCGTCACCGGCGGCCCCCACAACAACCGCACCGCCGCAGCCCACTGCCCGTCCGCCACCGGATCCCCTTGCCCTCGCACCAAAACCGCGTCTACCGTACACAAAGAAACAGCATCCACCGGACACAGTAAAAAGCCCCCACCCACACCCACACCCACGAAGGATCTGGTCACCCATGCCCACCACCACCAGGACCGTGCTCATCTCCGGCGCGAGCATCGCGGGCCCCGCCCTCGCCCACTGGCTCGGCCGCCACGGCTTCCACCCCACCGTCGTCGAAATCGCCCCGGCCCTTCGCCCCGGCGGCCGGGCCGTCGACTTCCGCGGCGAGACCCACCTCCACGTCCTCGACCGCATGGGGATCCTCGACGAGCTCCGCCGCGTCCAGACCGGCGGCACCCCGATGACCTTCGTGGACGCCGACGACCGGGAACTCCTCCACCTGCCCGCCGCCTTCGCGGGCGGCGACGTGGAGGTCCTGCGCGGCGACCTCTCCCGCATCCTCCACGAGGCCTCCCGCGCCTCCGCCGAGTACCTCTTCGGTGATTCGGTCACCTCCCTCACCGAGACCGCCGCCGGAGTGGACGTCACCTTCCGGCACGCCCCGCCCCGCACCTTCGACATCGTCATCGGCGCCGACGGCCTGCACTCCACCGTCCGCCGGCTGGCCTTCGGCCCCGAGGAGCGGTACGTCTCCCACCTCGGCTACTACGCCGCCGCCTGGAGCCTGCCGGGCGGGGCGCACCCCACCCGCCCCGGTTCCGTGGGCTTCAACGCCCGCGGCCGCCTCGCCTCCGTCGCCGCCTCACCCGCCGAGCCCGGCCGGGCGGGCGCCTTCTTCCTCTTCGCCTCGCCCGAGCTGTCGTACGACCGCCACGACCCGGCCGCCCACAAGGCGCTCATCACCCGCGCCTTCGCGGGCCTGCCCTGGAGGGTGGGCCACCTCCTCGACTCCCTCACCGCCGCCGGCGACCTCTACTTCGACTCGGTCAGCCGCGCCGACGTCGGCACCTGGTCGACCGGCCGGACCGCCCTCCTGGGGGACGCCGCCTGGGGCGCGACGATCGGCGGCATGGGCACCGGTACCGCCGTCGTGGCGGCGTACGTCCTGGCGGCCGAACTGGCCCGCACCCCCGAGGACCCCCGAGCCGCCTTCCGCCGCTACGAGTCCCTCGTCCGCCCCTACGCCCGGGCCTGCCAACGGGGCGGCGACCGCACCGGCCCCTTCCTCGCCCCCGCCACCACCCTCGGCCTGCGCCTGCGCAACACCCTCCTGAGCCACCCCCGCGGCCTCGCCTGGCTACTGAAGGCGGGCCGCACGACGGCCACCCTCTCCCTGTCCCTCCCCCGTTAACGGCGTTAACGCCGTTCCGGCGACCGACCGCACCCACTCACGCGCGGGCCAAGTACTCCCGGTACCAGAGAGCTGCCCCGTCCAGGCGCGCCAGCGGACCGGGCCCCGGTGAGCAGTCGGCCGCCCTCCAGATCCCTGCACTGTCGTACCAGTGGTCCTGCGCCACCAGCCTGAACTGACTCGGGCTCACCCGGCAGCCCGAGTCCGCCATCCGTTTCAGGAACTCGGCCTCGGGAAGCTCCTGCTCCACCGGCGGAAGCACGCCCCGGTCGGTGAACGCCCGTACCAGCTCGGCGGCCCGCACCGGCGCCGGATGGCTGGCGTGCCAGACCGTCCCGCCCGCCGGGCCACCGCCCAGGGCGAGACGGGCGACGAGGCGGGCGAGATCCTCCACCGCCACCACCGACAGCAGGGCCCCCGCCCCGTCCCACAGCGCCCCGGTGGATCCGAGGATCTGAGCCAGGGCGGGAACCACCCAACGGTCACCGGGGCCGATCACCAGGCCCGGACGCAGCACCACCGCCCCCGCGGCCAGCGCCGGCCCTTCGCCTGCCAGCCGGGATCGGCTGACCGGCGAGAGGGGCGCGGGAACCACCTCGTCCACCGCGATCCCCCGGTGCGGCCCCTGCCCGTAGACGGCCGAGGTGGACAGATGGACGATCCGGCGTACGCCGGCCGCCTCCGCCATCAGCGCCGCAGTCCCCTGGACGTTGACGGTGCGGCAGTCCCGCTCGTCCGATCCGATCCTCGAAGCCAGGTGCAGGAGGACGTCCGCTCCCACACAACACCCCCGCAGGGACACCGGGTCGGACAGGTCCGCCTGGAACCACTCATCGACCTGGCCGACCGGCCGCGGGGGCCTGCGACCCACCGCCCGCAGAACGAGGCCCCGGGAGCCGGCCTCCGCCCCCTCCCGCAGCCGAGCGAGTTCGGCTACTACCGCCGAACCGATGAACCCGGTGGCGCCAGTGATCACCAGCCTCTGCGGGTCGCTCATCAGGTACCCCAATCTTTCCCCAGAACAATCCGGACAGTCGCGATCGTATGTGTCAGCCACCGACGGCAGTGCGTACCGGCCAGGTGACAATCAGTCGGTCAATCGCCCGCGAGCTCACCGGACCCGGTCCAGAAGGGCCCCATCTTGACCACCTCACCCGCCTCCCGTCCCCTCGCCCCGCGCCAGCCCTCCCCCGGCGGCGAGCCGGCCCGGACCTCCCCGGCGGGCGGGGTCCCCGGGCCCTTGTCCACCAGGACCGCACTGGTGACCGGCGCCAGCCGCGGGATCGGCCGCGGGATCGCCGAGCGGCTGGCCGCCGACGGTGCCCTCGTTGGCGTCCACTACGCACGGAACGCCGAAGCCGCCGACGAAGTCGTGGACTCCATCCGGGCCTCGGGCGGAGACGCCTTCCCCCTGCGGAGCGAGTTCGGAGTCGAAGGCGACGCACAAGCCCTCTACGCCGCCTTCGACTCCGAACTGACCCGGCGGGGTATGGATCCCCAGCTCGACATCCTCGTCAACAACGCGGCGGTCAGCGGCTCGGCGCGGATCCACCAAGTGACGCCGGAGCTGGTCGACAGGATCCTCTCGGTCAACGTCAAAGCGCTCCTCTTCGTCACCCAGGAAGGCCTGAAGCGCATGCCGACGGGCGGCCGGGTCATCAACATCTCCTCCGCCGTCACCCGCATGTCCTACCCGGAGTCCGTCGTGTACTCGATGAGCAAGGGGGCGATGGACACCCTCACCCTTTCCCTGGCCAAGGAGCTCGGCCCCCGGGGCATCACCGTCAACACGGTGGCTCCCGGGTTCGTCGCGACCGACATGAACGCGAAGCTCCGTACGACACCCGAGGGCGCAGCACGCCTGGCCGAAATGTCCATCTTCGATCGGATCGGCAAACCCGCCGACATAGCCGGCGTGGTGGCCTTCCTCGCATCCCCCGATTCCCTGTGGGTCACCGGCCAGCGCCTCGATGCGTCGGGCGGCACGCACCTCTAGCTCGCTATCGGCGTTGACGGCGTTGACGCCGTCAACGGTGCCGCAGGACCGCCTCCATCCATCAGCAAGACCCCAAAGGCCCCAACCAGGGACGAAGTAAACCTCACACGCCGCCTGAAAAAGTACTGGTCGACTGGTTTTCTTTGACTAAATCCCACTAGATTGCACCCGTACCACCGGACGCAACCGCAGCAGGAGACACACGTGGCGAGGGTCAGGCAGGAACGGGCCGAGATCACCCGGCAGGCGATCCTCGACGGCGCGGCCGTCGCCTTCGACCGCGCCGGCTTCGGCGGCACCAGCCTCAGCGACGTCGTCAAGCACGCCGGAGTCACCAAGGGCGCCCTCTACTTCCACTTCCCCTCCAAGGAAGCCCTCGCCCGCACCCTGGTGGACGAGCAGTTCCAGGTGTCCAAGGACGTCCCCGCCCTGGAGGACCCGGGCCTCCAAACGGTCATCGACCTCACCCACCAGATGGCGTTCGGGCTGCGCACCAACGTCCGCATCCGCGCCGGCATCCGCCTGGTCATCGAGTTCGGCTCGTTCACCAGCCCGGACCCGTCCCCGTACAACACCTGGATCGAGACCTGTCGCAGCTGTCTGACGCCGGCCCAGGAACGCGGCGACATCCTGCCCTCGCTCGAAGTGCACGACCTCTCGACCTTCCTCGTCGGCTCGTTCACCGGCGTCCAGGTGACCTCGCACGTCCGCGCCGACCGCGAAGACCTCCACGCCCGGGTCGTCGACCTGTGGAACTACCTCCTTCCGGGCATCGTGCCCGCCCTCCGCATCCCCCTCTTCGACCCGGCGGGCTCGGCCGCCTGCCGCGCCGAACTCGGCCTGCCCGCCCCGCAGGCACCCGTCCCGGTCGGCTGACGGAGCATCCAGGGCGGCCCCGCACACGCCGTGGTGAAGCACGGGGGTGCTCGCTACGGCGTGTGCGGGGCCGCCCTGTGGCGTCTCCGGGCGCCCCACCACCCATTTCGTTAGCAAAACCCAAGCGTGGCGCCCACGCGGACCCAAGAACGTTAGTAAAGTCCCTCTCATGACTTCGCCCTCGTCCCAGAACGACCGAGAGAAGGTCGTCTCCAAGCTCCCCCCGTGGCTCCGCCAGGAGTTGAAGATCCGCACCGCACAACTGCGGGTCGACATCCAGGACGCCGTCCACCAGGGCATCGCACACTGGAGCGCCCTCGCCTCCTCCCCCTCCCCCGTCGACACCTCCGGCGCCGAGTCGTTCTCGACCTGGCTGCCCACAGGCCAGTGGGAGTCCTTCCGCACCGACTCCAAGGACCGCGGAGTCTCCCTCATCCAGGGGCTCGCCCAGGCGGTGCGCCTCTGGCTGGAGCTGAACCCGGCCCCCACCGTCAAGCGGCCCTCCGTCGTCCGCCGCATCGTCGTGTGCAACCAGAAGGGCGGAGTCGGCAAGACCGCCGTCACCGCCGGCACCGCCGAGGCCCTAGCCGAAGACCCCGCCAGCCTCCACCCGGTCCGCGTCGCCCGCCAACTGGCCCGCCGCACCACCCCCGAGGAGGCGGACGCCGGACACCCGGCCACCTCTCCCCTCGACCTCGAAGACCTCCCGGGCCTCGGCATGCGCGTCCTGCTCGTCGACTTCGACCCCCAGGGCCACCTCACCAAGCAGCTCGGCCAGCAGCCGCTCCCCATCGGCGGCGACAGCCTCACCTGCCACATGGCCGGCGAGGCCAAGGGCCCCCTGCGGGACCTCATCGCCCCCATCGAGCACGACCGGTTCGGCGACCGCCTCCACCTCCTGCCGGCCTGCACGGACGCCTTCCTCCTCGACGTCCGCCTCTCCACGGTCCGGGCCCGCGAGGCCGCCCTCGAACGCGCCCTGGCCCCCGTCGAGTCCGACTACGACGTCATCCTCATCGACTGCCCGCCCAGCCTCGGCCTGAGCATGGACGCGGCGATCTACTACGGCCGCCGCCGCGACACCGAGCAGCCGGGCGCCTCCGGCGCGCTGATCGTCGTACAGGCGGAGGACTCCTCGGCGGACGCGTACGACCTCCTCACCTCCCAGATCAACGACCTGCGCGACGACCTCAGCCTCGACATCGACTACCTCGGCCTCGTCGTGAACCTCTACGACGGCCGCCGCGGCTACATCGCCACCTCGTCCCTCCAGGCCTGGATGGACATAAAGGACCCACGGGTCGTGGCGATCGTCCCCGACCTCAAGGAACAGCGCGAGTCCGTCCGCCTCAAGCAGCCCCTCTTCGTCTACGCCCCCAACGGCGACCAGGCCGTCGCCCTGCGCGCCCTCGCCCGGGAGATCTCATGAGCAGCAAGGCCGACAAACTCGGCGTCTCGGCGTCCTTCGCACGGGCCCAGCCCGTCAGCGTCAGCTCCCGCCGCGCCGCCATCGCCGAGGCCACGGGCGCCCCCACCTCCGGCGTCGTCCCGCCCTCCGAGGTTCCCATCGAGGCCCTCGCCCACAACCCGTTCAACCTCCGCGAGGACCTCACCGACCTCGACGAGCTGGCCCAGTCCCTGACCGCACGCGGCCAGCTACAGCCCCTCGCGGTCGCGACCCGGCTGGCCTTCATGGAGGCCCACCCGGGCCAGACCGACGGCCTGGGCCGCGCCCCGTACGTGGTCATCGACGGCAACCGCCGCCTCGCGGCAGCCCAGCTGGCCGGGCTCAAGACGATGCACATCCACGTCAACGACGCCCTGTCCGCCTCGGCCGCCGACATCCTCGAATCGGCGCTCATCGCCAACGTCCACCGGGTCGACGTGGCCCCCATGGACCAGGCCCGCGCCCTCCAGGAACTGGTCGACGTCCACGGCTCCCAGGCCCAGGTGGCCAAGCGGATCGGCAAGACGCCGGCCTGGGTCTCCCAGCGCCTGACCCTCCTCAACCTGACGCCCGACCTCCAGGAGAAGGTGGAGACGGGCGAGCTGAAGGTCGAGCCGGCCCGCCGCATCGGCCGCCTCCCCCAGGAGGAACAGACGGCCGCCGCCGCGGAGACCATCAACGCCGTCAACCCCCCGCGCCAGCGCACCCGCCCGACGCCCCCGACCGTTAACGCCCCGACGCCAACGCCCGCCCCCGCCGCAACCCCCCGCATCACGATCTCCACGCACTCCCCGGAGACCATCGCGGACGCCCTCACCGCCCACCTCACCCCGGACGACCTGAAGACCGTCACGGAACTCCTCATGCAGCGCATCTGAGCCGGACGAGGTCCACGATTCGGATCCGCACCCACGCCGGAGCTCCGGTGGCAGCAAGCCGCCGGGCCCCGCGTGCGCGGGAGGGACGTCAGCGGTCGCGTCCGTCCGCCTCCAGGCTGCGCCGTCGTACGAGCAGCCGCCCGTCGTCCGCACGCACCAGTTCGTCGTAGCAGAGCAACGAACCGCGCACCGCCAGCGGGCCGCCCGGCGCGGTGGCCATCGCCAGCGCGTAGTAGCGGGTGCGCAGCGTGTCGTCAGGCCTCTGCTCGACGCCGACCATGCCGAACCAGTGCCGGAAATCGAGCCCCTGCGCGGCGATGTGCTCCACCCCCGCGCGCACGGTGGCGCGCAGCGTCTCACGCCCCCTCTGCGGCTCCGGCTCGCCCGCCGACTCGAAGACGGCGTCCTCGGTGAAGGTATCCGCCCAGGCGTCCGGATCGGCGTCCGTGCCCTCCAGAAGATTCATCTGCCACGCGTAGAACTGCTGCACCTCGGCGTACAGCTCCGCGGACACGTAGGTGTCCGAGCCGCTCGTGGTCCCGCTCATCCGCACTCTCCCTCTCTCGCGCACGCGCTCTTCGCGCCGAGGCTCCAACGCGCCTCTCGAGTCCGAGTTGAGCCGGGCCCGCCATCGTGGCCGCGCAGAAGCATCGGCTGAATCGAGGGGTCACACATGCGTGTTCTGTTCAACGTCTCTCCGGGGCTCGACCACATCTACCCGGCTCTCGGCCTGGCGTGGGCCCTGCGCACGGCGGGCCACGAAGTGGCCGTAGCCACCTCCGGGGTTTCCATCCAGGCAGCGGTGGGTGCCGGACTCATGGCCTACGACGTGGCTCCCGAGGCCGACTTCTCGAAGGTCTTCCCCAAGAAGGGAACCCCTGAGGAGCGGGTCACGGCCATGCGCGCCCGAGGCGCGGAAATGACCGCGTCCGAGGAGACTCCCGACTTCATCCTGGAGAAGTTCAGCCAGATCAACGATCTGATGGCTGACCGGACCCTGGAGTTCGCCCGCACCTGGCGGCCCGACCTGGTCGTCTACTCCCGCCTGCAGGGCACCGCGCTGATCACCGCCCGCGCCCTCGGCATCCCGGCCGTGGAGAACGGCTACAGCTTCCTGCGCGAGGGCAACCTCCCGGAGCGTCTGCTGCCGCACCTGGCGCCCACCTTCGAGCGGCTCGGCGTCCCGGTGGAGCTGCCCACCGTGCAGCCGATCCACTTCGCCCCGCAGGAGTTCATGCGCGGCCAGGGCGAGGGCTGGTCCATGCGCTTCGTCCCGCACCACGGCGGCGGCGTTCTTCCGGAGTGGCTGGCGGCCCCCAAGGAGCGGCCGCGCCTCGTCGTGACCCTGGGCACCATCGTGCCCGGCGTGGCCGGCGTGGGCAGCCTGAGCCGCGTGCTGAACGCCATCGAGGGGCTGGACGCCGAGGTCGTACTGGCGCTCGGCGACAAGGTGGACCTCGAGCCGCTCGGGCCCCTGCCCAGCAACGTGCGGCCGGTCGGCTGGACCCCGCTCAGTGCCCTGCTGCCCACCCTCGACGGCATCATCCACCACGGCGGCGCGGGCACCACCCTGGCGTCCGCCCACGCCGGAGTCCCGCAGCTCGCGATGCCGTACGGCTCCGACAACTGGATCAACGCCGGCATCGTCGAGACGGCGGGCATCGGCTTCAACCTCCAGCCCGAGCAGATCAACGTCGACGTGCTGCGGACCCTCGTGAGCGACGAGCAGCTGCGCAAGACCGCGACGGCCGTGGCCGAGAACCTCGCCGCTCAGCCGGGCCCCGACGCGATGGTCCCGCGCCTGGTCGAACTGGCCGGCAAGGGCTGACGAAGTCCTGCGGGCCGCCCGAGCCCGGGCCCACTTCAGTACAGCCACATCCCGCATCACCGAAAGGAAACACCGCACATGAGACTCACCCTGCTGTCCCGCGCCGCCCGGGGAACCGGCATCGCGCTCGGCACGGCCGCCCTGGTGACGGCCGCCGCGCTGCCCGCGCAGGCGGCGGTCACCGTCACGGATCTCGGCACGCTGCCCGGGCACACATCCAGCCTGGCGTACGGGATCAACTCCTGGGGCGTCACGGTCGGCTTCTCCTCCGACGCCCAGGGCGTCAGCCGCCCGGTCCGCTGGTCGCCCAACGGCACCGTGACCGACCTGGGGACGCTGCCCGGGGACGTCAGCGGCACGGCCTTCGTCGTGAACGCCTCCGGGACGGTCGCCGGCCGCTCGGTGGGCGCCGACAAGTCCGAGCACGCCGTCGTGTGGCGCCCCAACTCCGGGCCCGTCCAGCTCCCGGGCGTGCCCGGGGCGGTCAAGAGCCGCGCCTACTCCCTCAACAACCTCGGGACCGCGGTCGGGTTCTCGGCAGCGGCGGACAACGTCTACAAGGCGCAGCGCTGGAACTCCGACGGCAAGGCCGTCCACCTGGCCCCGCTGCCCGGCGGCACCGCCAGCTCCGCCGGTTCCATCAACAACTCCGGTGTCACGGTCGGCTACTCCCTCCAGAACGGGTTCCAGAACGCGGTCCGCTGGAACGCCGACGGCACCACCGTCCCGCTCGGGGGCATCCTGCCGGGCGACGACTCGAGCCAGGCCAGCTGGATCAACGACTTCGGCGTCACGGTCGGCAACTCGTTCAAGGCCGGCAAGTTCTACGACGGCCCGTACCACGCGGTGCGCTGGAACCAGCAGGGGCAGGCCGTACCGCTGTCACCGCTGCCCGGTCACACCGGAACCGCCGTCTACGGCATCAACAACTTCGGGGTCGCCTCCGGCTTCTCCTACTCGCCCGGCGGTGTCTACCACGCCGTGACTTGGAGCGAGAACGGCACGGTCACCGACCTGGGTGTGGCTTGGCCGTCGGGCGCGACCGAGGCCTACGCCGTCAACGACGCCGGCACCGCCGTCGGCTCCCTGACCACGAGCACGGGCGTTCTGCGCGCGGCGCGCTGGCGCGGCTGACCGGCCACCACGGAAGAGGAGCACATGGGACAGACACAAACGCACCGGTCCGTGCACGAGGCGCCGGTGCGGGCGTCCGCCGAGGACGTCCACCGGCTGCTCGCGGACGAGGACAACTGGCCCCGCGTCTTCGCGTCCTTCGTCCACCTGGAGAACCTCGGTCCCGAGGGCGGGTTCGACCGGATCGGCATGTGGGGACACTACGACGGCACCATCGAGCACTGGGTGGCGCTGCGTCGCGTCGACCAGGACGCCCTGCGCGTCGAATTCCAGCCTGAATCCCTCCCGCCGACGCTGGAGTCGATGCGCCGCACCTGGGTGGTCGAGCCCGCCGCGAACGGTGGGTCCACCGTCCGCCTGGAGCACGAGTACCGCCTCAAGGACCCGGCCGCGGCGGAGAGTGTCCGCGCCACCGTCGAGGGGATCGCCGTCACCGAGGTCACCGCGGTGCGCGAGGCCGCGGAACTGGCCGCGCTCCAGCCGGAGGCGCTGGTCACCGTGGAGGACGAGGTCACCGTCGCGGCGCCCGTCGCAGCGGTGTTCTCCGCCCTCTACGAGGCCGGGGATTGGCCGTCGTACATGGAGCACGTGGCACGCGCCGACGTCCTCGGAGGGAGCGAGGGGCACACCCACGTCCTGGAGCTGGACACCGTCGAGCGCCACGGCGGGATCTTCACCACCAGGGCCGCCCGTGTCGGCCTGCCCGGCGCGAAGATCGCGTACAAGCAGTTGCTGCTGCCTCCGCTGGGCGCCTCCCACCACGTCCAGTGGCTCCTCTCGGCCCGGGACGGGGCCACCATCGTCCGCTCCCTGCAGACGGTCGTCATCAAGGAGTCCGGCGTCGCCGCCGTGCTCGGCGAGGGCACCGGAGTCGCGGCCGCGAGGCAGTTCGTGCAGAACGAACTGAGCTCGAAGGTCCGGCTGATATTTGACGCGGTCAAGCACCGTCTCGAGCAGGATGCGAACTGATCCATATGACGAACTACTGAAAGGACCCATGATGCGAGCAGCCGCTCTGTCCGAGTTCGGCACCCCCGAGGTGCTGCGGGAGACCACGGTCAAGGACGTACAGGCCGGACCGGGCGAAGTACGCGTGCGCGTCAGGGCCGCCGGGGTGCTGCCCTTCGACGTCCGGGTGCGTGGCGGCTGGACCCCGCCGTTCATCAAGCGGGAGTTCCCGATGGTCCTCGGCAACGAGTTCGCCGGCACGATCGACCAGACCGGTGAGGGCGTGACGGCCTTCGCGGAGGGCGACGAGGTGCTCGGGTACAGCGTCCTGGGCGCGTACGCGGAGTACCTGGTCGTCCCGGCGGACCAGATCGTACACAAGCCCGCGGGCATGCCCTGGGAGGTCGCGGCCGGATTCTCCGGGAACGGCCAGGGAGCGCACATGGCCCTGTCCACGGCGGGCGTGAACGCTGGTGACACGGTGCTGGTCAACGCGGCCGCGGGCGGGTTCGGCACGTTCGCCGTGCAGCTCGCCTTCGCCTGGGGTGCGGCCCGGGTCATCGGAACCGCCAGCGAGCGCAATCATGACCACCTGCGCGCTCTGGGCGCCATCCCCGTGACCTACGGAGAAGGCCTCGCGGAGCGGGTCCGGGCGATCGCGCCCGACGGCGTGGACGCGGCCGTGGACGCGGCGGGACCCGATGCCGTGCGGGCTTCCGTCGAGGTGGCCAAGGACAGGAACCGGGTCGTCACGATGATCGCCGACGAGACCGCGCAGGAGCTGGGACTGCCGCCCGTGGCGGGTGCGCGCTCGGCCGAACGGCTCGCCGAGCTCGTCGACCTGTACGTCCAGGGCAAGGTGAACATCCACATCCGTGAGGCGTATCCGCTCGCCAGGGCCGCGGAGGCCCACCGGGACGTGGAGAGCGGCCACGGCCGCGGCAAGGTCGTCCTGACAGTCGCCTGAGCGGTTCGCGATCCCCCGTCGTCGGAGGGGGCGGCCACTGCGGCCGCCCCCTCCCGCGTGTGTGCTTCGAGGCTCCCTCGACCGGTCGGCCACAGGCTCGAACCCAATGCTCCGGCCCCCTGCGCACGAGCCGACGACAACATGAGGTGAGACTTTCCGTGAAGGGAATCATCCTGGCCGGCGGGAACGGCACCCGGCTGCACCCGCTCACCGTGGGAATTTCGAAACAGCTGCTCCCGGTCTACGACAAGCCGATGATCTACTACCCGCTGTCCGTGCTGATGCTCGCCGGCGTCCGGGACATCCTGATCATCAGCTCGCCGGTTGACCTTCCGCAGTTCCGCCGCGTGCTCGGCGACGGCAGCGCGCTGGGTCTGAATCTGTCGTACGCCGAACAACCCGAGCCCCGTGGCCTCGCGGAGGCGTTCGTCATCGGCGCCGAGCACATCGGCGGTGACTCCGTCGCCCTCGTCCTCGGTGACAACGTCTTCCACGGACCCGGGTTCGCCAATCTGCTGCGCCGCCACGTCCCCCACACGGAAGGGGCCCTCCTGTTCGGCTACCCGGTGCGCGACCCGGAGCGGTACGGAGTGGGTGAGACCGACGTCCGGGGCAAGCTCGTCTCCATCGAGGAGAAGCCGGCCAGCCCGAAGTCCAACCGGGCCATCACCGGCCTGTACTTCTACGACAACGACGTGGTGGACATCGCCCGGAGCCTGCGCCCCTCCCGGCGCGGCGAGCTCGAGATCACGGACGTCAACCTCGAGTACCTCGCCCGCGGCAAGGCCTCCCTCGTCGACCTCGGCCGCGGCTTCGCATGGTTGGACACCGGCACGCACGACTCGCTGCTGGAGGCGTCCCAGTACATCCAGACCATCGAGCGGCGCCAGGGACTGCGCGTCGCCTGCGTCGAGGAGATCGCCCTCCAGATGGGTTTCATCGACGCCGACCAGTGCCACCGCCTCGGCTGGCTCCTGCGCAAGTCCGGCTACGGGGAGTACGTCATGGCCGTGGCCGAAGCCGCCCGGGCCAACCAGCACGCGACGACGGTCCCGGCCTCGGCGGCCGGGACCGTCGCGGCCCTCTAGTACCGACTCCCGCTCAACTGCGGCTGGGCTCCGGTTCTGCCCGCGCCTCTTCGCCGGCGGCCTCCTCGCGGGGCCGCTTCGGCATGAAGAGCGCGGGCACGACCATGGCCGCCGCCATGCCCAGCACCCACCAGAACGTGTTCGTGTAGGGGGACGGGTCTCCGTGGGGGCCCCCGGCATCCGGGGAGGCGCCAAGATTCACGGACAGCAGCAGGGCGACCATCGCGGTCCCGAAGGACGCGCCGACCCGCTGTACCACCGCGATCATGACCGTGCCGCGGGGAATCCGGTCGCTCGGAATGTCGAGGTAGGCGTTGATGAGGATGGCAACACCGACCACTCCGAGCCCCAGGCCCCGTACGCCCAGCGAGATTCCCAGGAGCAGGTCGTCCGGTTCCGCGGCGAGCTGGGTGAAGCCCACGGTGCCCGCCACGGACAGTACGGTGGCGGCCAGGATCAGCACACGCGGTTGGAAGCGGTCCGTGAGCCACCCGGCGACGGACAGGCCGACCAGCATGCCCAGGCCCTGGGGGGCCAGCAACCAGCCGATGGTGGAGCTGTCGTGGCCGAGGTAGCGGGCGTAGAACAGTGGCAGGACGAACAGTGGCCCGTAGATGGCCACGCCGCTGAGGAACACCAGCATCGAGGACGACAGGAAGGCTCGGGAGCGGAACAGCCGCACGTCGACGAGCGGGTCGCGCGAACGCACGGAGTGCACACAGAACGCGGCGATCAGCGCCACCCCCGCGAGCAGGACTCCGACCGTCAGCGGGTTGGTCAGCTGCGACACGTCCCGTGCGCGCGAGAAGCCGTAGACCAGCGCGACCATGCCCGGCGGCAGCAGCATGACACCGGTGCGGTCGACCTTGGCGTCCCCGCCGCCGGCCGAGCCGGGCAGCACCCGGTATGCCAGTGCCAGCGCCACGAGGATCAGCGGGACGTTCACGAAGAAGATCCAGCGCCAGTCGGCGGCGTCGATGATGAGGCCACCGGCCACCGGCCCCAGGATCGGGGCGAGCTGGCCGGGAATGCCCACCAGGCTCATCACCCTGCCGAAGCGCTTGGGGCCGGCCGCCTGGGCGAGGATCGTCTGCACCATCGGGAGCACCATGCCGCCGCCGATGCCCTTGACGACACGGAAGGCGATCAGGCTCTCGACCGACCAGGCCAGCCCGCACAACACCGATCCGCCGAGGAACACCGCCAGGGCGAACATCCACATCCGTCGGTTTCCGAACCGGTCGACGGCCCATCCGACGAGGGGCGTCACCAGAGCCAGTGTGAGCAGGTACGAGGTACTGACCCAGGACAGCGCGGTCTCGGACGCGTCGAGATCCGCCGAGATGTCGTTGAGCGCGACGCTGACGATCGTGGAGTCCAGCAGGGAGGCTATGGCGCCTATCAGCAGCGTGCCCGCGAGGATGAGCAGTTTGCGGTCCAGGCGTTCCGGAGGGGAAGTCTGCATACGAGGACCGTACGAAGCGCCGCTCCGCTCCGCCTCGAATCCGGTTCGAGCGGATCCTGTTCCTCCGAACGCCTGTGAGGGCGTCGCCCGAAGCGCGTCGACGGCCCGTCCCGGGCAGGGAGGGCGGCCATGGGGTGTCCGGGTTACCGGCGAGTGCCGACGAAGAATCCGGGGCGGCCGCCGGCCGTCTCGACGTACTCCACGTCGAGCCCGCTCTTGCGGAACGCGTTCACGTAGTCCTCACGGGAGAACAGCGTCAGGTAGTCGATCTCGCTGCGGTGCTGGATGCCGTCCTCGGAATCGGCGACCACGTAGTGGATCTCCATCCGCGTGAGGTTGCCCTCCTGCGTGGAGCGGGATACACGGGAGATGCCCTGGCCGTCCTGCTTGAACGCGTGCGTGGAGACGTAGCCGGGGAGGAAGTTGTCAGGGAAGTACCAAGGCTCGATGGCCAGGACACCGCCCTCGGCCAGGTGCCGGGTCATGGCCTGGACGGCGGAGTCCAGGTCCTCGGAGGTACGCAGATAGCCGATGGAGCTGAACATGCACACGACGGAGTCGAAGGTCTCACCCAGCTCGAACGTCCGCATGTCGCCCTCGTGGACGGTGACGCCCCCGAGCCGCTCCGAGGCGATCGCCGCCATGGAGTCGGACATGTCAAGCCCCGCCACGCGGTCGAAGTGCTTGGCGAAGGCCGCCAGGTGGATGCCGGTGCCACAGGCCACGTCCAGCAGGCTCGAAGCGTCCGTCTTGCGCTCCCGGATGAACCCGGCGACCTCGGCGGCCTCCGCGTTGTAGTCCTTGCGGTCCTGGTAGAGCCGGTCGTAGAGCTCCGCCTGGCTCTTGTTCTCGTACATCGAAACCTCCCGTTGGGCACTTCCGGACCGTCCTCGGACCGCGATGAGGCTGACCCAGCGGGGTCGCGTCCACCTCGACTCCTCCTGGACGCCCGGAACCGGCCGGCCACCACCCGTCCGGTCCGGCCCGAGCCTCCGTCGAGCAATGGGAGGCACGATCTGCGCCGACTGCACCGCCGGTTCCGTGGCTGCCGGCGATTCGCGACGGAAAGTGACCAGCGCCGCGCCGACCCGACGCCCGCACAGTACGCGACCGACGCTTCGTCGACCGCAGGTTGAGCACGTCTCCAGGTGCCTTGTCCAGCCTGAACCCACCTTCGCGACACCGTCCATCACTCGCTCGAGCCACCCGGAGAGCAATGTCCCGCCGTCTGTTCACCTCGGAGTCCGTGACCGAGGGTCACCCCGACAAGATCGCTGACCAGATCAGCGACACGATCCTCGACGCGCTCCTCACCGAGGACCCGACCTCCCGCGTCGCGGTCGAGACCCTCATCACCACCGGTCTCGTGCACATCGCGGGCGAGGTGACGACCAAGGCGTACGCGCCGATCGCCCAGCTCGTCCGCGACAAGATCCTCGAGATCGGCTACGACTCGTCCGAGAAGGGCTTCGACGGCGCCTCCTGCGGTGTGTCGGTGTCCATCGGAGCGCAGTCCCCGGACATCGCCCAGGGTGTGGACACCGCCTACGAGCAGCGGGTCGAGGGTGAGGGTGACGAGCTCGACAAGCAGGGTGCCGGCGACCAGGGTCTGATGTTCGGCTACGCCACGGACGAGACGCCCGAGCTGATGCCGCTGCCGATCCACGTCGCGCACCGCCTCTCGCGGCGCCTGTCCGAGGTCCGCAAGGACGGGAAGGTCCCCTACCTGCGTCCCGACGGCAAGACGCAGGTCACCATCGAGTACGACGGTGCCAAGGCCGTCCGTCTCGACACGGTGGTGGTCTCCACCCAGCACGCCGCCGACATCGACCTCGACTCCCTCCTCACCCCGGACATCCGGGAGTTCGTGGTGGAGCACGTCCTCGCGCAGCTGGCCGAGGACGGGATCAAGCTGGAGACCGAGGGCTACCGGCTGCTGGTGAACCCGACCGGGCGTTTCGAGATCGGCGGTCCGATGGGTGACGCCGGTCTGACCGGCCGCAAGATCATCATCGACACGTACGGCGGCATGGCCCGCCACGGCGGCGGTGC
>NZ_JBVJWV010000043.1:0-46643 GCF_055602105.1 Streptomyces sp. NPDC037421 | reverse complement strand
TCGCCGAAGGCGATCACGAAGTGACGCGACCGAAGGGAGCGCCCTTGACGGGCCGGCCCGACACGGAAGGACGATGGGACTGACGGGAAACCCCCAAACCGGCTGTGAGGCCGCCCAAGGGGGCCCGGGCCCCCCGGGCCCTCCCACACAGCCGAAGCCTCCCCCTCTCGGGGCCACACGGCATGCCCCCGCCGTGATACCGCGCGAGCCCCGCGTGCCCCGGTCCGCGGGCGGCGGTACGCCCCGGGCTCACTCCGCTGAGGCGTCGGCCCCCGCCGCACGGAGCCGCGTACGCACCCACCCGCACCCGGGGAGGCGGGTGGGCAGCCACCGCCCGGCCCCCACCCCCTCGAAGGCGCGCCCGCACCGCCCGCAAACGCCCAGCGGCCCCCGCCCCTCCCGGAGGAGGAGCAGGGGCCGCAGGGTGCGTACGGCGTCGATCAGACCTGGAGGGCCTTGATCGCGGTCGGGGCGTGGCCCGGCTCGGTCGCGAGCTCTTCGAACTCGGTGACGTCGCTCATGTCGACCGTCTTGCTCATCGCGATGTTGGTGATGCGCTCCAGGATGGCCTCGACGACGACCGGGACCTGGAACTCCTGCGCCAGCTTCTTGGCCTCCTCGAAGGCCTCGCCCAGCTTGTCCGGGTTGGTGACGCGGATGGCCTTGACGCCCAGGCCCTCGGCGACCTTGACGTGGTCGACGCCGTAGACGCCGATCTCCGGGGTGTTGATGTTCTCGAACTCGAGGTTGACCTCGAAGTTGATGCCCAGGTTGCCCTGCGCCTGGCGGATCAGACCCAGGTAGGCGTTGTTCACGAGGACGTGGACGTAGGGGACCTTGTGCTGCGCGGCGACGGCCAGCTCTTCGATCATGAACTGGAAGTCGTAGTCGCCGGAGAGGGCGACGACCGGGGTCTCGGGCTCCGCGGTGGCGGCACCGATGGCGGCCGGGATGGTCCAGCCGAGCGGGCCGGCCTGGCCGCAGTTGACCCAGTGGCGCGGCTTGTAGACGTGCAGGAACTGCGCGGCCGCGATCTGGGAGAGGCCGATGGTGGTGACGTAGCGGGTCTCCGGACCGAACGCCTTGTTCATCTCCTCGTAGACGCGCTGCGGCTTCAGGGGGATGTTGTCGAAGTGCGTACGGCGCTGGAGGGTGGCCTTGCGCTCCTGTGCGGAGGCGGTCCAGGCGGAGAAGTCGGGCAGCTTGCCCTCGGCCTTGAGCTCCTTGGCGACCTCGATGAAGAGCTCCAGGGCGACCTTGGCGTCGGAGGCGATGCCGAAGTCCGGGGCGAAGATCTTGCCGATCTGGGTGGGCTCGATGTCGACGTGGACGAACTTGCGGCCCTTGGTGTAGGCGTCCATGTTGTAACCGGTGTGACGGTTGGCCCAGCGGTTGCCGATGCCCAGGACGAAGTCCGACTCCAGGAACGTCGCGTTGCCGTAGCGGTGGGCGGTCTGCACACCGACCATGCCGGCGGCCAGCTCGTGGTCGTCCGGGATGGTGCCCCAGCCCATGAGGGTGGAGATGACCGGGACGTTGATCAGCTCGGCGAACTCGACCAGCAGGTCGGAGGCGTCGGCGTTGATGATGCCGCCACCGGCGACGATCAGCGGGCGCTCCGACTCCAGCAGGAACTGGATGGCCTTCACGGCCTGGGCGCGGCTGGCCTGCGGCTTGTAGACCGGCAGCGGGGTGTAGGTCTCGGGGTCGAACTCGATCTCGGTCAGCTGGACGTCGATCGGCAGGTCGATCAGGACCGGGCCCGGACGGCCGGAGCGCATCAGGTGGAAGGCCTGCTGGAAGACGCCGGGGACCTGCGCGGCCTCCAGGACCGTGGTGGCGGCCTTGGTGACGGGCTTGGCGATCGAGGCGATGTCGACGGCCTGGAAGTCCTCCTTGTGGAGCTTCGAGACCGGAGCCTGACCGGTGATGCACAGGATCGGGATCGAGTCCGCGATGGCGGAGTACAGGCCGGTGATCATGTCGGTGCCGGCCGGGCCCGAGGTACCGATGCAGACGCCGATGTTGCCCGCCTTGGCACGGGTGTAGCCCTCGGCCATGTGCGAGGCGCCCTCGACGTGGCGGGCCAGCGTGTGCGCGATGCCGCCCACGTTCTTGAGCTCGCGGTAGAACGGGTTGATCGCAGCACCGGGCACGCCGAACGCTTGTTCGACACCCTCGAGCTTGAGGATCTCAACTGCGGCAGCGGCGGCTGTCATACGAGGCATCAGGTTCTCCTGCGGGTCTGGCGGTCAGACTTTTCCGTCATCCGGAATTTTTGTTCTGCTATACGGAACAAGCTAAGGCGCGACTTCGCGCACGTCAAGGCGGTAAGGCACCCCGGAACCCACCAAAAGCCGCATTGCGTTCGGCGAGTTGTACAAATGACCGGGGCCCGGAGCCGGATCGGCGTGAATCGACCGGTCCGCGTCCCCCGGCGGTCGCCGGTGGTGGAGCATGGACCCACGCACAGCGACGGAGGGGGTCCAGGTCTCATGGCGGAAGCGGTACCGGTGCGCTGTCCTTCGTGCCGGCGCGAGAACGGCTACACCGTCCCGGTCTATCCCTGCGCCTGCGGGAGCCCGGTCGCGCCTCCGCTGGACCTGGCGGCGCCGCCCGTTCCCCTCACGCACCGCAACTGGTCGGAGACCTGGGTGACGGTGCGCTGCGGGGCCTGCGGGCGGGAGAGCGAGTGGCCGCACCCGGAGGTGGGCTGCGGCTCCTGCGGGATGGTCGTCCGGGTGCCCGTGCACCCGGTGGAGCGGTCGGCCGGGCCCGCCGCGGAGGCGGGCGCGCGGGACGGCGTACGGCAGGACCCGGCGCGGGCGGAGCCCGGCCCGGCGGGGTCCGGCGGCCTCGCGGACGGGGCGGGGGCGGGGACGGACGCCGTGGCGGCGGGCGGCGCGGGCGGGTCGGGGCCGCGTACGGGCCCGGCGCCCGGGCGGCCCCCGATGTCACGGCCGGCGTTCCGGCCCGTGACCATCCGTACCGCCCGGGACGCGGTGGTCACGGCCGCGCTGTACCTGCGCTGGCTCGGCTTCCAGGACGTACGCCAGCCCGACGCGGTGCCGATCCCCTCGGCGGTGGTGGACCTGCGGGCCCCCGGGGTGGTGGCGCAGGTGGACCCGACCACGGCACCGGCCGGGCTGCGGGCGGTGGAGTGCGTGTGGCTGAACGGCCTGACCGCCTCGGCGACCAGCGTCTACTTCTCCCTGGCCGGGTACACCGAGGAGGCCCGGGGCCGGGCGGACGACCTGGGGATACCGCTGTTCGTGATGGACCTGACGGGCATGCCGCAGCCGGTCAACGACCCGGCGGACCGGCTGGTGGGAATGGGGGCCTAGGCTCAGGGGCTGTTGATATCCGTATGAATATCGTCCCGACGCCCCTTCCTGCCGAGGAGAGCCCGATGAGCCTGTACGACATCCCGCTGACCACCCTGGACGACGAGCCCACCAGCCTGGCGGCCCACCGGGGCAAGGCCATTCTGCTGGTGAACACCGCTTCCCAGTGCGGGCTCACCCCCCAGTACTCGGGGCTCGCCCGGCTGCAGTTCAAGTACGAGGAGAAGGGCTTCACCGTCATAGGCGTGCCCTGCAACCAGTTCGGCGGCCAGGAGCCGGGCACCGCGGAGGACATCCAGACCTTCTGCGCGGCCGGCTTCGGCGTGACCTTCCCGATGCTGGAGAAGTCCGAGGTGAACGGCGAGAACCGGCACCCGCTGTACCAGGAGCTGGTGAAGACCCCGGACGCCGAGGGTGCGGCGGGGGACATCCAGTGGAACTTCGAGAAGTTCCTGATCTCCCCCGCCGGCGAGGTCGTCGCGCGCTTCCGCCCGCGCACCGAGCCCGAGGCCCCCGAGGTCATCGCCGCGATCGAGGCGCAGCTGCCGGGCTGAAGCCCGTACGCCGTGCTCAGCCCAGGTCGGCCTCGTCGTACTCCCCCGCCGAGCCGGCCGCGGTGAGCTCCCTCAGCTCGACCCGGCGGATCTTGCCGGAGACGGTCTTGGGGAGCTCGGCGAACTCGATGCGGCGGATCCGCTTGTACGGGGAGAGGACCGCCCGGGAGTGCTCGAAGAGCGCCCGGGCGGTCTCCTTCCCGGGCTCCCAGCCGGCCGCGAGGGTGATGTAGGCCTTCGGCACCGCCAGGCGCAGCTCGTCGGGGGCGGGGACGACGGCCGCCTCGGCCACGGCCTCGTGTTCCAGGAGGGCGCTTTCCAGCTCGAAGGGGCTGATCTTGTAGTCGGAGGCCTTGAACACGTCGTCGGCCCGGCCCACGTAGGTGAGGTACCCGTCGGCGTCGCGGGAGGCGATGTCCCCGGTGCGGTAGAGCCCGTCGGCCATGGCCTCGGCGGTGCGCCCGGGGTCGTCGCGGTAGCCGGTCATCACCCCGGCGGGGGCGCGGCGCAGGTCCACGCAGAGCTCGCCCTCGACGGGGGACTCCTTGCCGGTGACGGTGTCCAGCAGGACGATCTCGTACCCGGGGGCGGGGCGGCCCATGGACCCGGGCTTCACCTCGGCCCCGGGGAAATTGCCCACCTGGAGGGTGGTCTCGGTCTGGCCGAAGCCGTCGCGGACGGTGATCCCCCAGGCGTCCCGGACCCGCTCGATGACCTCCGGGTTCAGCGGCTCGCCGGCGGCGACGGCCTCGCGCGGGGGCTTGCGCAGCTTGGTGAGGTCGGACTGGATCAGCATCCGCCAGACGGTGGGCGGGGCGCAGAAGGTGGTGACGCCGCCGCGGTCCATCTCTGCCATGAGGCGCTCGGCGTCGAAGCGGGTGTAGTTGTGGACGAAGACGGTCGCGCCCGCGTTCCAGGGGGCGAAGATGTTGGACCAGGCGTGCTTGGCCCAGCCGGGCGAGGCGATGTTGAGGTGGACGTCGCCGGGGCGCAGGCCGAGCCAGTACATGGTGGAGAGGTGCCCGATGGGGTACGAGGCGTGCGTGTGCTCGACCAGCTTGGGGCTGGCGGTGGTGCCCGAGGTGAAGTAGAGCATCAGGGGGTCGGTGGCGAGGGTGACGCCGTCCGGGGTGAAGTCGCAGTCGGTCGCGTACAGGTCCTCCAGCCGCCGCCACCCGGTGGGGACCTCGGTCCCGGCGGCGATGCGGGTGTAGGTGCCGGGGACCTCGTCGAACTTGTGGGTGTCCTCGGCGCGCGCGATGACGTGGCGTACGTGACCGCGGTCGACCCGGTCGCGCAGGTCGGCCGGGCCGAGCAGCGGGGTGGCGGGGATGACGACGGCGCGCAGCTTCATCGCGCCGAGCATCACCTCCCACAGCTCTCTCTGGTTGCCGAGCATGACGAGGATCCGGTCGCCGGCGGCGACGCCCTGGGCGCGGAGCCAGTTGGCCGCGGAGTCGGAACGTACGCTCATCTCGCCGAAGGAGACGGAGCGGCTGGTGCCGTCCTCCTCCACGATGCGCAGGGCGTCGGCGCCGTTGCCGTGCGCGATGTGGTCGAACCAGTCGAGGGCCCAGTTGAAGCGCTCGGGGCGGGGCCAGGTGAAGCCGGCGTGGGCGGCGTCGTACTTCCCTCGGTGTTCGAGCAGGAAGTCCCGCGCGGCCTGGAAGCTGTCGGTGGCGCTGTTCTCCGTCATGACAGGCATCGTGCCGCGCCGGGCGGGGCCTCCACCAGGGCGGCGTCAGCCGTGGATTGACCCGAAGCGCACGGGTCCGGGCGCGCCGCCCATCGCGGCGAGCAGGGCTTCGCCCTCGGCGGCGATCTCGTCCTTCCGCGCGCGTGTCTGCGTACCGAAGAGCTCGACGGTCAGCCGCGGGCGGCCGCCCTCGTCCTCCATCTGCCAGAGTCCGGCGAGGAACCCGTCGACGAGGAGGGTGCGGTGGGCCTGGTTGCCGGTCCAGGTGCGGCCCTTGGTCTCCGGGGGGATCACGCGGGAGCGGTCGGCGTGCGAGAGCAGCAGGTTGTCGAACTCGGGGAGGAAGCGGGGCGGCGCCGGCGTGTCGGCGTCGGGGCGGGGCGCGTCCGGCAGGTCGAAGAGCTCGACGCCGTTCTCGTCGCGGAAGGCGACCAGACGCGGGCGCAGCCGCTCGAAGGCCTCGCGCAGCCGGGTGAGCCCGGCCCAGGTCTGCATGTCCTTGACGGAGGCGGGCCCGAAGGCACCCAGATAGCGCAGCACGACGGCGTCCATGGCCTCCCCCTCACCCTCTTGGGCGGTCTCCCCCACCCACGCCTCCAGGGTCGTCAACCGCACCTGCCCACTACGGCCCCACACCCCGCGCGGGGTGACCTGCACGAGCGGCAGCAGGCAGCGGGCGGCGACGGACAGCGACTGCGGGTCGGCGGAGGGCCACTCCCGCAGCAGGTCCTCGCGGATCTCCCCCATCGTGCGCGGCTCGGCCTCGACGAAGTCCCGCGCGCGCCGGGCGAGGCGCTCCAGGTCCACTCCCACCAGCCCTTTCCGGAAGTAGTTCACCTCCCGGTCCCGGGCCCCCTGCACGAGCGGCCTCAGCCCGAGCGCGTCCGGCACGGTGTGGGTGTGGATGGTGGACCGCATGGTCACCATCCGGACCACCTTCCGCTCCTCCATCAGCCGCGCCAGCTGCTCGGGGCGGAACCCGGCGAGCCTGGCGTGCAGCTGGAAGTACGGGGGCTTCACGTTCTGCGCCTGGAGCCCGAGCAGGTGCGCGACGGCGTCCTGCGGGGACATCTCGGCGCGGCTCAGCAGCAGCTGGCGGGCGAGCGTGGCACGGTTCAGAGCGCGGGTGCCGAGTACGGGGTTCGTCGTGGAAGCCATATCGGCAACCTATCCCCCGTTGCGGACACCCCCTGTCCGCAACCCACACGGCAACCCACCCCTCAACCCACCCGGCAACCCACCCGGAGGCTGACCTGCGATGTCGGAGCGCCCGAACCGCCGCCCCTCCCCGTCCGCGAGGCGCTCGGGCTGGCTCCGCCCGCCCGGCCCCGCCGCCACGCCCCCGTCGGCGGCCCCCAGCCCGGCACCCCCGGACCGCGAGAGCGTGATCGACTCCGCCGTCTACCGCGACGGCCGCCGGGTCGCCTCCCCCACCACCCTCGCGGACACCTTCCGACTGCTGCGCGAACAACCGGACGGCATGGCCTGGATCGGCCTCCACCGCCCCACGGAATCCGAACTCCATTCCCTGGCAGCCGAGTTCAACCTCCACCCGCTCTCGATCGAAGACGCCCTGGAGGCCCATCAGCGCCCCAAGCTGGAGCGCTACGGCGACACCCTCTTCGTGGTCCTGCGCGCGGCCCGCTACCTGGACGCCCTGGAGGAGGTCGACTTCGGCGAGCTCCACATCTTCGTCGGCCCGGACTTCCTGATCACGGTCCGCCACAGCGCCGCCCCGGACCTCACCTCCGTCCGCCACCGTATGGAGGAGACCCCGGACCTCCTCTCCCTCGGCCCGGAGGCCGTCCTGTACGCGATCCTCGACGCGGTGGTGGACGGCTACGCCCCGGTCGTGGCGGGCGTCCAGACGGACATGGACGAGATCGAGACGGAGGTCTTCCGCGGCGACCCCGAGGTCTCCCGCCGCATCTACGAACTCTCCCGCGAGATGGTCGAGTTCCAACGCGCCACCCGCCCCCTGGTCGGCATGCTCCACGGCCTGATGGCGGGCTTCGCCAAGTACGGCACGGACGAGGAACTCCAGCGCTACCTCCGCGACGTGGCGGACCACGTGACCCACACCAGCGAACGCGTCGACGGCTTCCGCCAGGCCCTCACCGAAATCCTCACGGTGAACGCCACCCTGGTCTCCCAACAACAGAACGCCGAGATGCGCGCCTTGGCGGAGGCGGGCTTCGAACAGAACGAGGAGATCAAGAAGATCTCCTCCTGGGCCGCCATCCTCTTCGCCCCCACACTCGTGGGAACCATCTACGGGATGAACTTCGAGGACATGCCGGAGCTGAAGTGGGCCGGCGGCTACCCCTTCGCGATCCTGCTGATGGCGGTCGTCTGCGTCAGCCTGTACGTCATCTTCAAGAAGCGGGACTGGCTGTAGCGATCCACCGCACGAGCTTGATCGACTTAGCGCAAGCGAACCACGGATCAAGCCCTCAGGGCCCCGTGGGGAGAATCTGGGGAGAATGCGCGGTAGAAGGCCGACCGGGCGCGGCACCTCCGCCCATCGAGGGGCGGCGCCCAGAATGCGACGCGCCGCCCCAAGGACGCCACTCAGCGAACGAGGACGGACTGCCCCAGAGTGCACCCCTCCCAGCATGTGAACCTTGCCCGCCAGTACCAGACCTGCCAGCGATCGCCCGACGCATCGCTGATCGGGTTCGCTGCCACTCCGTGAGTGCGTTGAGGTCATGGGCGGACAGCTCATTCTGCGAGGCGCGCCGCTTCGCGGGGCTACTGGAAATCACAGCCGTGCAGGTGATGGACACAACAGCGAAAGATGCCTCCCGATCGCACCCGTGGCAGTACGTTGGGCTTCACTTCGTCTCTTCATGAGGGGTCAACGACCTTGAGCCTGCCCGATGTTGTTGGAGAGGTTGCAACCGGATCGGCCGTCGCGCTGGTCAGCGGAGCGGTCACAGGCGGCGCGGCTTGGGTTGCGCTGAAGATCCGCGAGCTCGTACATCGAGGCACCCCTGCTGAGCGGGATGCTCTGATCACGGTTCTCAACGATCGAGGGGCCACCTCGGAGGAACTCGTAGCCCGCCTGACCCCGCTGATTCGAGCGCACCTCGACTCGCATCCGGAGGCGATCCCCGATTTCAAGACGCTGACCGTCACCGGACCCACCACCTACAACCAGCACAACACCGGCAACGGCTTGTTCATCGGCGGTGACAACCACGGCAGCCTGACGATCAACCATGGTGATCGCGAGCGTGACTGACCAGCCGCCTGAGACCGAGCAGAAGGTCGTAAACCAGACGAACCAAGGTTCGGGCACCTTCGTAGCCGGCAACGTTCTCGGCAGTATCGTGAACCTCTTCGTACCCGCTCAACGGCAGAGCCGCCCTACATCGACCACCCACACTGACGCACCCGAGGACGACTACGAAGACATCAGCTGGTCGCTCGTCGAGGCCGTCTTCTTGGCGGCCACCTCCGGGACCGCAATCATCTACTGCATCCGAGGCTTGCCTTTCTCCGGCGCAGGACCAACTCCCGGCATAGCAGAACGGATCGTGGTTGGGATCCTGTTCACATACGCCTTCTTCGCCTGCGCCGCAGCGTTCCTCGCGAGGGCCGCGCAGGGCCTCGAAGTATGGGCAGGAAGATGCGCCGACATCGCCGTCCAAACCAGGGGCGGTATAGCTGCACACCTACCCGCATGTATGGCTCGAGCTTTGGCAACCACTGCGTCCGGGGTGGCAACGACGGCTGCCCTTGTGGCCGTCTTCTACGGGTGGTCGGGCTTCGGCGCCAGTGTGCAGGAGAGGGCATACATCGCACGCGACAACGCGGCCGTGAACGCCTCACGGGCGAGCGCAGCGACCCGGAAGGGCTGACGGACGCACCGAAAAGCTCGCTCCGCGCCTTCATCTTCCGCTACGGCAACCGCTCACTGACCAACTCACATTCGTCGGGGCCGGCTAGCAGCGGTATTACGAGCCCTCGCTCATGACGTGCTCAGGTGCACGCAGCGACCGCAGCAGATCATCGGTTGGCAAGATAGAAGATGAAGAATGCGCCGATTCCGAGCCCCCAAAGGAATGCAACGGCTCGCGCCTTGTGGTCTGGAAGGACCTCCGGGGGAGGCGGAGTGACTGTGGCCTCGATCCGCCCAGCCGCACCATTAAGTGCGTTCGCAATCGACTCGATCCGGCCAAGAGGCTTGTCCCCGTTCTGCAACCTCTCCATGTCCCTAACGAGCCGGTCCAGAGAGCTCAGACTCCCCTCAAGACGTGCGACCAAGCTTTCAAGATCTACCGCAGCGCTCCCCGAGCTAACGAGCCCCTCGATGCGGCCGACAATCCTGTTGAACTCGTTGAGGTCGAGCCGTTGGGTCGCCTTGTCGAAGGTATCCGCAGCATGGGATACCTGTCCTGCCACGTCTTCGTTGATGCTGAAGCTTGCATGCATCAGCGTCCCAGCAACGTCTTCGTTAATGCTGCGGCTCGCGTGCGTAAGCATCGTGGCGACGTCTTCGTTGATGCTGCGAGCCGCCAGCGCAAGCAATCCTGCTGCATCGGAAGAGATCACCCCGTCATCCATGGCCTCTTCGAGAAGCCTAGCCAAGGCGGGCGAATCCTTGGAAATCTTCCTGAGCAGCGCCTTGGTCTTGGCATCGACGGCCTCGATACGGATTTCCCCATGGTTGTCACCACCAACGAAGGCACCATCGCCATGGTTGTGCTGCTCGAAGTTCTGACGATGCGGCTCCGGATCAGCGCCCGTCATGTTCCCCCTACCCTTTGACGCGGACGTGGATCACCCGAGTTGGTTGCGAACAGCTGCAAGTGCCCGTGCGGGACCGGCCTCCCTGTCACAGGAACTCAATGACAGGGCATCCGTCAGTAACAGCCCACCGTTTCACATTAGTTGACTGGAAATCACAACTTGTGCGGCGCGATCGCTGCGGTTCACGAACGCAGTCGCCACCGACCGCGCTCCACAGGGAGACGCATTTTCGCAGCGCTACAGACGGCCGGGAAGCTTCGACGCAAGCCAGTCGGCCAGGCATTCCCGAAGACATGGCCGACTTGCACCCTTGACGTCCGCGCGATTATGACGGCTCATCAAGTGACCTCGGTGATGTACCAGGTATGCGGAACGGCGGGTCCTGCACCCAGGGCGGACCCCGCGTTCGTCGTCACCAACGGCGCGTTCACCCGCAACGCCATGGCCTGGGGCGACCGTCACGGGGTGCGGTGGGTCGACCGCCGACCGACTGAACCGCTGGGCCCACGAGGGCAAGGCGCTGCACGAACTCCTCGGCCTGCCCGCAAGGTGCGCCCGCCTGCCTTGGCGTCGAGCGGCATGAGACGCAGCGCCTGACCCACCAACCAGAACGGGTGGCACAGCATGTGCTGTGCCACCCGTTCTCAGGCAAGGGCAAGGTCTTCAGGGACCTACTGAGGGGCCACTCCGAGCAGCGCATCGACTGCCGCGCGGCCCTTGCCGCCGGCGTCGGGCATGAAGTGGGCATAGTGGTCGAGGGTGATAGTCGGGCTGGAGTGGCCGAGCCATCGGGCGAGGGTGACGACGGATTCACCCGCCTCGAGGATCACGGAGGCGTAGGTGTGCCGGAGGACGTGGAAGCCGTCCTTGCGGGACGCCTTCCAGCGCTGGCCCTTCTCCCGCACGGGGATCACTTCGGCCTTCGCGAGGGCGGGCTTCCATACCTCGTCGTTGAAGATGTTGGCGCGGATGGCGTTGCCGTAGGTCGTGGTCAGGACCAGCGGAAAGGCTTGTCTCTCCCGATCCGGTTCCGGGCCGCCCCACGGCAACTCGACCTCGACGGCCGGGTGCTGCAGGAAGTGTGCGCGCAGCTCTGCGGCCACCGACGGCGGCATGTCGACCGTGCGGGTCTTCCCACCCTTGGGGAGAGTGAGGTACAGGCGCCCGTACAGGAGCTGGACCTGGCGGCGGACCCGGATGAGGCCGCGCTCGAAGTCGACGTCCGCCGGGGACAGCCCGAAGACCTCCCCCTGGCGCAGCCCACACCCGAGGGCGACGACGACGGCGATCCGGTACCGCTGGTTGATAACGTCCCGCACCCGCTGCGCCGTCTCCAGCAGCCACGCCTCCCGCTGGTCCTCGGGAGCCTTGGGCCAGCGCACCGACTTGGCGCGCATCGGGTTGCGGACCAGACGCTTGTCGTCGATCGCCGTCTCGAAGACGTTCGAGAGGGTGGTGAGGATCTGCCGGGCGTAGCGAGGTGCGCACTCGCCTTCGAGCGTGGCGATGTAGCCGCGCAGGACGGCCGCGGAGACGTCCCGCAGCGCTACGTCGCCGATGTGCGGAAGGACGTGGAGGCGCACGCGCTCGTCGACCCGCTTGACCGTGCCCGGTGCTCCACGGACGCCCGCCTGCCAGTGGTGCCTGACGTAGTCGGCGATGGTGATGGAGCCGTCGCGCGGATCGACGAACTCGCCCCGCTCGCTGTCCGGAGCCACGCCTTTGCGTCCTCCAGGGTGTCGAAAGACATGCCCCGGACGCCCGGGATGCCCGCGACCCGGTACCGGCTGCCCTAGCCGTACCGGGCGGTGCGCTCGCGCTTGCCGGTGACGGGGTCCTTCTTCTTGTTGATCCAGCGGTCTTCGATGTAGCCGGCCAAGTGTTTCCTTGCAGCTGGGGGTTCGGGACGGTCGGCCGGGTGGCGTCAGATGGTCGCTGAGTAGGCGGCACGCCGCCTCTGTGCGGCGCTCACGGGGTTGAGGACGGGGTTGGAGCGGGAGTCCGCCTGCTCCTGCTCCCGTATCCAGGCATCGAGCGCATCCATCCGGTACGTCACTCGCCCGCGGGCACCCATGCGGAAACTCGGCGGACCCTGCCGCCGGTGACGCCAGACGTAAAGCGTCTTGGGTGAAATGCCGAGATATTCAGCCGCGTCCTGCACCCCGAGAAACGCGCGACCGATGGCCGGACGGTGACGGAATCCGGCAGCGGTAACGGAGGAGACCGGGTCGATAGAAGACAAGCGAGAATCCTTAAGGCAGAGGAAGGGAATGAAAGCCTGGCACCCATGGGTGACGAAGACGTCCAGGACCACCAATGGTCCGGAGAATCCCCGGTTTCGGAAACCGGGGATCGTCGGCTATATTTCGCCCACCCCGGCGGGAGCCGGGTGGATCGGCACCGTCGCCAGCAAGATCTGCGGAGGGGTTCCGAGGGCGGCAGCGATGGGGACGAGGTCGTCGATGTCGCAGCGCCGGACCGTGCGTTCGATACGTGAGAGCGCGGTGAAGGTCATGGGGCGACCGAGTGCGGTGACGCGGGCAGCGAGCTGGCGCTGGGAGTAGCCACGGGCGACGCGGGTGCGTTCGATGGCGTGGGCGGCGGCCCGTCCGGCGGGTCCGATTTCAAGGGGGCGTGGCGGCATTGCCGTGTTGTAGCTTGCGCGCCCGAGCCTTCGGAAGGCTTTCCTGTCTGCTGTGAGCGATGCCAACAGATTTCAGGGGAGATTTCGGCGACCGGGATTTCAGGTCTACCCTGCAGCCGGAAAACCTTTCAGCAGTCCTAGAACCAACTCTGGACTTCTGGGGCAGGGGTGTGGCTGTGTTGTCCACGCACCACTGCCCCACTGTCTCCACGCCCCCAATTCCGAAAGGCGGTCGATCCTCATCGCCCGTATCCGCACCATCAAGCCCGAGGCCTTCGCTTCCGAGTCCCTGGCGGCCGTGTCGCTGACGGCCGAGCGGACCTTCTTCGGCCTGCTCACCCAAGCCGACGACAAAGGCCGCATCCGCGACCAGGCCGCCGTCATCGCCGGACAGCTGTGGTCGCTGCGCCGCGAGCACGGCCCGGTGGAGGTCGAGGACGACCTGACGCAGCTCGACGCTGCCGGCCTGATCTGCCGCTACGAGGGCGAGGACGGAAGGCAGTACCTGCACATCGTCGCCTTCGGCCGCCACCAGAAGATCAACCGCCCCAGCGCCAGCAGGATCTCGGACTGCCCGCACCACGACCTCGGCCTTCCTCGTGAGACCTCACTGCCTATGCGCGGAGCAGTCGCTGAGGCTTCCGTGAAAGGTCCGGGAGAAGACACGGAGCCCACCGTGAGCCGAGACTCTGCAGGTCAGGGGCGATTCAGTGAGTCGTCAGCGCGTGCTCAGGGAGGGCTCGTAAAGGCCGCGGTGAACCCTCAGCGTCCGGATCTAGGACCTAGGAACAGGGAACTAGGAACTACCCCGTTGGGGGGCGCGAGCGCCCCCGCGCCCCAGACCGTCTCGGCGAAGGACCTCGTCACCGAGTACGCCGCGGCCTGCGAACACCGTCCGCCCGCGAGCGTGCTCGGTCAACTCGGACGGGAAGCTGCCAAGCTCCTCACCGAGGGCATCGACCCCGCCCACGTACGAGCCGGTCTGGACCGCCACCGGGCCAAGGGCCTTCACCCGAAGACCCTGGCCAGTGTCGTGCACG
The DNA here is from genome assembly GCF_055602105.1 of Streptomyces sp. NPDC037421. NCBI lineage: Bacteria > Bacillati > Actinomycetota > Actinomycetes > Kitasatosporales > Streptomycetaceae > Streptomyces > Streptomyces sp. NPDC037421. The sequence goes on along the minus strand of NZ_JBVJWV010000043.1, from coordinate 32,610 downwards.
AGGTCATGAACGCGGGGACGCCCACGACCGCCGTCACCCACCGTCCCTGGACCAACCCCACCGACGTCGCCGCTGCCTACGGGGGTGCGCTCTGACCGCCACCACCCTGCCCCAGCCCTCCGGTCAGGGCGTCCGGGCCGTGGCGGGCATCCTGGCCCGCCGAGGCATGGACCCCGTCATCGGCTCGGAGGAACCGGAGCCCACGCCCGAGCCTGTCAGCACACTGGAACTGGCCGACGCCCGGATCCCCCCGCGATACCGGCATGCCCTCGCCGATCACCCCCAAGTCACCGCTTGGGTGGACGAGATCGCGTGTGCCGGGGGCCCTGGCCCGAGCGGTACGCGGGGCATAGCAGAGGGCCCGTCGCTCCTCATCGCTGGTCCCACCAGCACCGGCAAGACCCACCAGGCCTACGGGGCAGTCCGCGTACTGCTCGCTGCCGGCGTCCGCCTGCGCTGGGAGGCAGTCACAGCCGCCGACCTGTACGCCCGCCTGAGGCCCCGCCCCGGCCTCGACGCGGAACGTGAGCTGCACACCTTGGCCCGCTGCCCGCTGCTGCTCATGGACGACCTCGGCGCCGCCAAGGGCAGCGAGTGGACGGAGGAGCTGACCTACCGGCTGATCAACCACCGGTACGAGTACCTGCGCCCCACCCTGCTCACGACCAACCTCCCCATCCCCGAGCTCCGCACCGCCCTCGGCGACCGCGTCGCTTCCCGCCTCTCCGAAATGACCCACCGGGTCGTCCTCGACGGCGCCGACCGCCGCCGCACCCCCCCTGCCGCTTGAACGCGCCAACCCCTTGGAGCACCACCCGCTTGACCACCACCTACCACCGCACGCAGACGGCTGAGCGGTACGCCCTGGCCGTCGCAGGCTGCGTCATCGTCGCGCTCACCGCAGCAGGATTCTGGCTCTCCTACGCCCATCTCGCCGAAGTCGCGGGGCAGCACGGTCTCAGCGCTTCCCCAGCCCGCCAGTGGGCGTGGCCCGCCACGCTCGACGCCTTCATCGTCGCCGGGGAAGTACTCATGCTCCGGGCCAGCCTCCGCCGGGAAACCGACGGGTGGGCGATCGCCCTCACCGCTGCCGGATCACTGGGCTCCATCGCCCTCAACGTCGCCGGCGTCAGCAGCACCAACGGCGTCCTGGCCCCGGCCCTCGACTACGTCGTCGCCGCTGTCCCACCAGCAGCCGCGCTCTTCGCCTTCGGCGTCCTCATGCGGCAGATCCACCGCCACGTCGCCTCCGACGACTCCCGCCACCATTGCCTTCCGGCAGGAGAGACCGCAGTGCATCCCGCGGACCTGGATCGTCCCCACGCGCACTCCGCCACAGCGCCGCTCCCGGACCCGGAATGGCCCGAGGGCCGGGAGGGTGACCGCCCCACTCCGACTGACGCCGTACAGGGCGCATCAGTCGATGTGGCGGAAGAGACCGACCAAGTGGCGGAAGCCCGCGTCCCGCCGAAGAAGCGCACCGGTCGCAAGCCCGCCGCCACCGACGACGAGCTCTTCACCATCGCCCTCACCGCCCCGCTCGGACGCGATGGACGCGCGTCAAGCCGCCACATCGAGACGGCTGTCCGCACTCGCGGCCTCCCCATCGGCAGGGACCGCCGGAACAAGATCACCCGGCAGGTCCAGGATGCACTCGACAGCGGCCGAGCGGACGCCGCGTAGGCCTCGTCCGAAAGTCACATTGTTCCCCCGCGCATCCGTCGCGGGGCGAGCTGGCGTTCGTGCGCCCCATCCCCTCAACGCCGGTGCCGTTCCAGCCCGACCAACAGGAGGCACGCTCTTACAGGACGAACCCACTGCCACGCATCCCCACAACCTCCAAGCAGGCGACGCCTACCCAAGCCCCAGACAGAGCAAGTTATCGGCCAAGACGCTCTTCCCCGTCGGGGGAGAGCGTCTTGGCCGGTCCCGCCCCTGGAGTGGCGGGAGCGGACCGGAGCCAGGGGGCACCGGTCCACCAGGCAGCGACCGAGGACGGATCGCAGCCGAGGGAAGAGCACCAGCCTGCGTGCGAAGCCGCGTCACCTCCGCTACCCCGCCAAAGCGCGTGCACGACGACGCACCACAGGGACGACCAGCGCTCCAAGGTATGCAGCGTCTGTCTGCCCGACGACGAGCACGCGCTCGTCGCGACCGCCGCCAGGGCCGTCGGCGTCGCCAGCTTCTTCGCCCGAGCGACCCACAAGGCGGTCCCCGGCCTCAGGATCGCCCTGCAGATGTACTGCCATCACACCTGAGCGCGCGGAGCATGGTGGTGTACACCGGCGCGTCGGCGAAGGGCTGCTGGTCACCGATGTGCTGGTACCCCCAACTCTCGTAGAGAGCCTTCACCTTCGGGTGTCCGGGCTCGACAAGCAGCGTGACGCGTTCCTCGGTCCGGCCGACCAGCAGTTCCTCGTGGATTCGGTGGGCCAGACCCGTGCCCCTCCAGGGAGCCCGGACCATGATCTCGAAGAGGGCGAGGGTTCGACTGCCGTCCTCGGTCGTGTCCGCCTCTGGAAGCGGCTGGAGCATGTGGGCCCACCAGCCGGTGTTCTGGGGCAGGGCCGCGGCGTAGGCGTAGCCAGCGGCCTCGCCACCGTCGTAGGCGACCACGGCCTCCCAGGACGGGCGGGAGGAGTGGCCGGTGAGACGACCCTCGAAGCGGTCGACGGAGAAGAACGGGTCCTCGCCGATCTCCTTCTCGTACACCTCGGCGTACACGCCGACCAGGGTGGGGCGGATGGTGGGCAGCTGGTCGGTGCCGTAGCGGTGGAGGGTGATCTCCGGCGTGGGCATGGTGCTCCTTGTCGCGTGCGGGTTCAGGCAGTGCGGGTGCGGTCGTTCCACTGGCGGGTGACGGCGGCCTTGGGGGCCGCCTGGTTGAGTGCGGAGGTGAAGCTGCCCAGGAGGTGGGGAACCCGGCCGGCGTCGGCACCGGTCGGGGCGATGACGCGGGTGGCGGTGGCCACGGCCTGCTCCACGTCCCCCTGCGCGACCTGCGCGAGGGCCGCTTGGGACAGGTAGTAGGCGCGGTTGCGGTGCTGGTCGTCGCGGAGGTCGGCGATGCACCGGTGGGCGTGGAACTCGGCCTTCTCCGCCTCGCCGAGCCGGTAGTGGGTGATGCCGGTCAGGCCGTGGAGCTCGCCCCGGGTGTAAAAGGCGACGGAGGACGGACGGGCCTCGGCGGGGTCGGCTCGATCGTAGGCATCGTGGGCCCGGTCCAGGGCGCGGAGGGCCCGGGTCTTGTCACCGAGGCTGGCGGCGGTCAGGGCGATGCGGGAGTGGGTCAGCGAGGCGTAGAGGGGGTCGGTGCGGTGCACCCGAGTGCCCGTGCAGGCTTCGGCCGCGGCGAGGGCGTCGGCGTACCGGCCGCGCTGTCCGGCGAGCATGGCGGCGTACCGCCAGGTCTGGTGCTGGACCTGACCGTCTCCGGAAAGCCCTGCGAGGGTGACGGACTGCTCCAGGTAGCGCTGGGCCTCCCCCAGCCGGCGGGCGTCGATGGCGGAGAACATGGCGAAGGCCGTGAAGGACGCGGCGACGGCGTAGAGGCGGGAGCGGACGCGCTGACTGGCGGAGCCGTGCTGCTGGAGGCTGATGGTGCGGGCGGCGAGGTCGGCGGCGCGCTTCTCCAGGACGGGACCGCCGCCGTTCTGGTCGTCCAGGAGCCACAGTTCGGCCAACAGACCGCGCAGGCGGTCGACGTCGGAGTGCCCGACCGTGGGTCGGGTGGCTGCGGTCGCGGTGCCGGTGGACACGGCGACGGCGGCGCCGGTGGCTACGGAGATGAAGCTTCGACGGCCAAGCACAGGGTCCTCCAGTCGTGCTGAGGGCGTTGCGGGGCGGGGACGGGCTCGGGGCACGAACCCCAGGTCGGTCCCAGAAAGCCCGGAGACGGCCTCCAGGGCCTGCCACTGGCGGTCCTGGGGTGAGCGGTTCTCTCCCGACAGCCACCGGTAGACCGTCCGTTCGGTGACGGCGCCGCGGTGGCCGGTGAGGTCCGCCATCGCGTCGTTGACCTGCTCGGCAAGAGCGCCCGCACTGAGCCCGTGTTCCTTCATCCAGGTCTCTAGTTCCGCGTTCTGCTTCCGCACCATGCAGTCACGGTAGAGGTGGGGCCGCCATCCGAGGTAGCGCAGGTCGGGACTTTTCGTCAGTGGTCACGCGAGTAGCTGCGAGCGGATTCGTCATGTCCAACACGGCTCGGACACGGGTTACTTGTCCACACAGCCGAACCGGCAGCAGGCGGATGGGAGCGGAATCGTGACCGTACTCGCGCACGAAGTGGCGACAGCCCCGGTCGAGGTGCCCACGGTCACCTCCGCCAACCAGAAGACCGTGATCGCCTCCGCGGCTGCCGCCGTCGCCGGGGACGTCGAGGCCGCCCTCACCCTCGCCGACCACCACCCGGCCGGGGAGGCGTCCGTACGGCTGCGGGAGCGGCTGCGCGAGCACATCCACACCCTCGCGGTGCCCGCCGAACGGTACGCGGCCCTGCTGCCGGAGAGCCGGGACAAGGCCATCGCGGCCAGCACCGTGCGGTTCGCCCGCAAGGTCGCCCGGGATTGCGGGAGCGATCCGGCGATAGCGCTGCGGCTGCTGGCCAAGTCGGTGGCCCACCTCGCCCGGAACACGGACCTCCTGCGGCTTGTCTGAACCGCTTCCGGCGCCGGTCTGCCTGGGGCGTCGGAGCCGGAAGCCCTCCACCTGCCCGGCCGCGGCAGGTGACTGCAGCACCTCGCCGACACCGGTGAGGCGGTCGGCTCCCCCCAAATGCGGGCGAGGAGTCGGCCACCATGCCCCGGCCCTGCCGGCCAGTCCCGTCGAACCTCGCCCTGGAGGCACCCGCGTGTACGCGATCGGCATGTGCGTCGATGCCCGCTACCTCTTGCCCGCCCTGGTCACGCTCGGGTCGGTCGCCGACCACCTGCCGGTGGCCGAACGCCGCGAGAGCGCGGTACGGGTACTGACCAACGGCCTGTCCCCGGGGCAGGCCGCCGTGATGGAATCCTTCGCCCGCCGCTGCGGATTCGGCTCCTTCGACCTGCGCTGGCAGGCCCCGCCGCCCGAGAGCGTCATGGCGGACACCGCCTACATCTCGGTCGCCACCTACCTGAGGTTCGGGTTCACCCCCGGCTTCCTCGACCGGCCGTTCCTGATCTACGTGGACGCCGACGTACACGTGCGCGGCGACCTCTCCGCGCCCCTGGACGGACTGCCGACGGACCGGATCGGCGCCGTGCAGGACGAGTTCAACCCGGCCGTCGGCCAGTGCCCGGCACTGCCCGGCGTCGCCGCGCGCTGGCCCCACCTGGTCGGGCGCACCTACTTCAACGCCGGGATGCTGTGGCTCCCCGCGCCGATGCTCGCCCCCATGCGGGCCGGGGTCCAGCGGGCCCTGGTCGGCGGGCGGCAGTACATCAAGCACAACGACCAGTGCGCCCTGAACCTGTGGCTGCTGTCCTCCGGGGCCGCGCACCCGGTCAGGCCGGTGTTCAACCGGTTCGAGGTGGAGCGGTTCCTCGAGCGGGGGGACTGGGTCCGCCGGGTCCTCCGCCGCCCGGTCACCCGCCGGGACGGCCACGTGGTGCTCTTCGTCGGGGGCCAGAAGCCGTGGATGCGCTCGTGCCCCAGCACGGAGGACGTGCGTGCCTACCGGCAGCAGATGCACCGCACGCTGCGGCACGTGGCCGGGGCAGGCGCACGGTGACTGGCGGCACGGTCCTGGCGATAGAGCGGGCCTGCACGGAACTGGCCGGGTCGGCTCCGGCCGAGACGGTCCGCGTCCGCAGCGGACCGAAGACGGCCGTCTACCGGGTCCGGCTCGCCGATGGCCGCCCGGTGGTGGTCAAACTGTTCGAGGCCGACGGCTCCCACGTCGCGGCCGACGAGGCCCGCCTCCTGGCCGCTGTAACCGACGCCGGGCGGGTGCGGGTGCCGACCGTGATCGGGCACGGGCCAGTTCCCGGCCTGACCGTCTCTGCCCTGGTCACCACCGATGCCGGAACGAGCACCTTGGGGGATGCCGTCCGAGCCGGGCAGATGCCGCGTCCGGCGGCCCTGCTGAGGCTCGCCCTGCTGATGGCGGCCTTCCACAGCACCAAGGCCCCGGCCGGGGTCCCCCTGGCGCCGGGCATCGGCCAGCAGGTCAGCGCCCTGGCCGCCCACTGCCCCAGGCAGGTCTTCGTCCGGCTCGCGCCCGCTCTGGAGGTCATCGCAGCCGGGGCTCGCATGGAACGGCTGGTGTGGTGCCACGGAGACCTCCACCTGGAGAACGTGATCTGCGGAGGCGACCGACGCCTCACCGTCGGCGAACACGGCCGGCCCCGCCTCCCCGACTACCTCGTGGACTTCGAGGCCGCGACCGTGGAGGTCCCCGAGTACGACCTCGCCCAGACCCTCGTGACCTGCGACGCCCTGGAGCCGTCCGACCGGGTGTTCATGGCCGCCTACGGACGACCTGTCGACACCCGGCTCCTGGACGCCTACGTGGCCTTCCAGGCCGTACGCGGCTGGACCTACGCCGCCCACCGGGAAGGCCGCGACCGCGACGCCTGGGCGGCCCGCCTGCATCTTGCTCTGCCCCCGCAACCAGGAAGGACCGACCCGTGACCGATCCCGATCTGTCGGTGATCATTCCCGCGTACAACGAGGCCAAGTACCTGCCCCGCTATCTGCCCACCGTCTTCGCGTCCATGCGCGCCTGGGAGGCAGGCTCCGGCCGGCGCGGAGAAGTGATCGTCGTGGACAACGCCTCCACCGACGACACCACGACCACCGCCAAGGCACTGGGGGCCAGGGTGGTGACGGAGCTGGTCCGCAGCATCGGCCTGGCCCGGAACACCGGAGCCCGCGAGGCCGAGGGCCGGATGCTGTTCTTCGTCGATGCCGACGTGGCCCTGCCGCTGGAGGGGATCACGGCCGCCGTCGCCGCGATGGACGCCGGGGCCGTCGGCGGGGCGATCCCACCGCTCTACACCCCCGTCCGGTTCGGGGCCCGCCTGCTCTGCGCCTACTGGGACCACCACCGCTCCCGCCACGGGGGCGCCCAGGGCGTCAACCAGTTCTGCACCCGGGACGCCTTCAAAGCAGTGCACGGCTACCGCCCCGACTACTTCATGAGCGAGGACATGGAGTTCTTCGCCCGCCTGACCGCCTACGGCCACCGCATGGGCGGGCCGGTCGCGGTCCTCGAAGACCTCCGCGTGCGGCCCTCCACCCGCCGCTACGACGCCTGGTCCACGGCCCGGATGCTCTGGTGGCAGAACCCCGTGATCGTCCGCCTCGGCCTGACCTCGCCCCGCTTCTGGCGCAACTGGTACGCCACCACCGTCCGATGATCGGAGAACCCCAGGTGACCCGCCTTCCCCTGCCGGACGCCGACGGCATCTACACCTTCCCCACCGACCTCCTGACCGCGCACCGGGCCTGGATGGACTCCCTGGCCGGGGCGAAGGAGATCATGACGCTGACGGCGCCGCTGACCCTCGCGCCGTACTGGATCGAGCCGCGCAAGCCGTCCGGGCGGCCGGTGGTCGTCATCGAACCCCACCACGACGACTTCGTCCTGTCCGCCTCCGGAACTTTCCTCGCCCGTCCCCGGCCGCTGACCGTGGTGACCGTCTTCACCCGCTCCCGCAGCGTCCACCCCTCCCTCGAAAACACCTACAACAGCGTGGAGACGGTCTCCGGACTCCGCGACCGCGAAGCCGCCCAGTCCCTGTTGCCCCTCGGGGCGGCCCGGGTCGGCCTGGAGCACAAGGACGCCGAGAAGCCTTATCGGGCACCCGAGCCCGCCCAGGTGGACCGGATCACCTCCGAACTCGCCGAGGTGCTGGACGGGATGGACGACGCGGAGTTGCTCGCACCGGCCGCCGTTACGCGCCACCCGGACCACCTCGCCGTTCACGAGGCGGCGCGGCGCCTGGGCTGCCAGTGGTTCTGGGAGGACGCCGCCTTCTGGTCCACCTACGGGCTGTCTGGATGCGACCGGCACCTGTTCCGACAGCGGGTACGCGACGTCTTCGAACCGGAGCTGGAGGACATCACGGCCACCGTCCTGGACAAGGTGACCCTGCTGCACATGCACGGCTCGCAGATGCACCCCGCGCGCAAGATGTACCGTCCGATCCGGCACGCCCACACCGTCGCCGCCAACCTGCTGCCCGACCCGGACAGCCGTCCGCGGGGCCAGTTCGCGGAACGCTTCTACCGGCTCGGGGGGTCGTGGTGATCCTCGGCCTGGAAGGCCCCTCGTACGGGGGCAAGACCTCCGCCCTGGGGCGGCTGCGCCGGGTGCCGGCGATGCGGGACGCGCTCTTCTTCTCCTGCTACGTGAAGTCGTTCGCGCGCCGCGAGGACATCCCCACCCCCTCCACCCGGTCGGCAGACGAGCAGGTGAAGGCGTTCATGACGTTCATGGAGATCGAGGGCAACCGCGTGGACGCAGCTCGCCGCCACGGCGGGCTGGTCGTCCTGGACCGGACCGTCGACACCCTCCTCGCCCACGCTCACGCTATGGACGAGATCTACGGCTTCAACGTCCTGCCCGAACTGACCTGTCGGGCCGAGGAGATGCCGCACCTGAGGCCGGACCGCACCCTGTACCTGGACGTGACGCCCGAGCTCTTACACCTGCGGCGCAAGGCGGTCGGACACCACGAGGTCGAGCCGGACTACTTCCTCCACGACCCCGCCTTCCTCACGCACTTCCGCGACTACTTCTGCCGCCCGGTCCGCCGCCCGGCGACTGCGGAGTTGGCCATCGCCACCGGGGACGGCGACCGGCAGGAGACGGCCGCCGTCGTGCAAGCCCTCTTCACGTACTGGGCGGGTGTCCGGTGACCGGCCCAACGGTGGTGTTCGTATGGCGGCGGACCCCACCACCGCTGCTGATCGGGGGCGCGGAGGTCTCCCAGCAGCTCCTGGCGGAAGAGTTCGTCCGGGCCGGCTGGCGGGTCATCTACCTCGGCAGCCACGAGGCGCCCTGGAACGGGTCCGCGCAGATCGGGCATCTGCGTGCCCACCTCCGGGCCCACGGAACCGTGTGGAAGGAGGTCGGCGGGGAGGTCCGCTACCAGTGGAATGGTGTCTCGTGCCGGGCCGTGCCGCAGGACAGAGTGGAAGCGACGTTGAAGGGCCTCCTGGCCGAGGCCCGGCCGGAACTGGTGGTGACATCGCAGGAGCGGGCTGCCGACCTCGCCGACCTTGCCCGCCGGTCCTCGCGGGTCGCCGGATGGCTGCACTCGGTCTCGGCCAACAGCATGGGCGTCCTTCACGGCCGACCGCACGTCGCCCTCGCCACGTCGAAGTTCGTCGCCGGACGCACCCATGCCCACTCCGACACGAAGACCGTCGCCTTCTACCCGCCCTTCGCGCCGGCCGAAGGCGCCGGGCACCTCCTCGCCGCGGGGCCCGGCACAGCCGGTCGCGTCCCCGGCGGCGTGCTGATGGTCAACCCCATCCCCGCCAAGGGCGCGGCCCTCCTGCACCAGCTGATCCGCAGGTTGCCCGCCCTCCGGTTCACCCTCGTCGAGGGTTGGTGGGACACGGCCCGCGAGTTCACGGCGTACCCGAACGTCCACTGGGTCCCCCGCACCTACGCCATGGGCCCGATCTACGCCGCGAACGACCTGCTGCTCGTGCCCTCCCAGGTCGAGGACGCCTTCCCCCGGGTGATCGTGGAAGCCGGGCTCCACGGCGTCCCCACGATCGGCTCGTCCCGCGGCGGCATTCCCGAGGCGGTCGGTGACGGCGGAGTGATCCTCCACCCCGACGACGTGGACGGCTGGGTGCAGGCGATCGAGTCGGCCGACCGGACCGGCCTCGGCGCGAAGGCCCGCGCCGGGGCAGCGCCGCTGGTCCGGCCGTGCCTGCCCGAGCTGGCTGCCGCCGGGCTCATCCCGGCGGCAGCAGCCGCCGGCTAACGGGCGGCGTAGGCGGCCTGCACCTGGTCGGCGCGGTCGGTCCACCAGTTCAGCAGTGCCTCGTCCGTCAGGAACATCTCGCCGAAGGTGGGGTCCTGGCGGTCGAGGTAGAACTCCAGCTGCCAGAAGTCGGTCAGCCGCTTCCACCACAGCCGCTTCACCGCGTCGGCGAGGTCACCCTCGGACAGATCGATCACGGACCGGTATCCGGAACAGAACGCGGCGACACGGTCGAGGTCGAAGGCACCACCGACCCCGAACTGCACCTGCGCGGTCCGTGCGACCTCCTCCCCGTACGGACGGACCCCGAGCCGGTCCCAGTCCAGGACCGCCACCACTCGGCCGTCGCGGCGCAGCAGGTTGCGGTACTGGAAATCACCGTGCGTCCACCCGCAGGGCCCGGCCGGCACCTCGCCGTCCGGCCGGGCATCGGCGTACCTCGCGAGAAGGCCGCGGCGGTCGTGCAGGGCCTCGGCGGCGGCCTTGTCGAAGTCCGTCACCGGAATGGAAGGCAAGCGGCTCAGGAGACCAGCAGCGGCCCGGTCTGCCTCGGCTACGTCGCGGACCTTCGCCACCGGTGCCTGCTCCGGAACCGGGCCGGGCCCATGCCGCCGCAAGCCCTCGTGCAGGCGGCCCAGAAGAGCACCGAGATCGCGGACCTGGTCGAGCGGGAGATCCGTCCCTTGAAGGTGCTCGCCCTCCACCCACGGCAGGACGCAGTAGCCGTGACCACCGACTTCCGCCACGAGGTCGCCGTTGGCCGCGCTCAGCGGCGCCGGCACGGGGATGCCCTCGCGAGCCAGGTCCACGAGGACCGCAAGGTTCCTGCGGACCTTTGGCAGAGGAACGTCGGTGATTTCCTTGAGCGCGAACACCCCGGCAGCGGTCACGAGCCGCCAGTTGCGGTTCATCAGGCCGTGGGCAAGGAACCGCCGATCACTCACCGCGCCCAGCCCGAACGCGTCGGACAGGCTAGGCAGCACTGCCGTCAGAGCATCTTCTCGAGTCGTATCCGTCACCCCCAGCACGGTACGCCGACGCCGATTCCCGCACCCGAATTCGTCACCCGGATCCCCACTGAGAGTTCGGAGGGAGAGGCGAGCCGCGATCGTTTCCGTCACCAGCTCGCCTGACTCCGCCCGTGGCGGAGCCGGAACAGTCCTGGCGGCCTCACTAACCTGACCGACGGACCACCCGCGGCCGCACGACGATCGGGAAACCATGACCACGCCCTCCACCACCCGTATCGAAGACCTCCTGCAGACCGGCGTGCGCGAGGAGGTCTACCCCGGCGCGGTGTGGGCGCTTGGGGACGCCGACGGCATCCGCGCGAGCGGAGCCATCGGCCTCCTCGACCCCGACCGGCCCGACAAGCCCATGCGGCTGGACACAGTCTTCGACATGGCCAGCCTCACCAAGATCCTCGCCGTCTGGTCCACGATCGGCACGCTCGCCGAAGAGGGCAAACTCGACCTCCACGCCCCTCTGGGCACCTTCTGGAACGAGGTCGCCGGCCACCCCCTGGCCGGGGCCACGGCCCACCACCTCCTGACCCACACCGCGGGCCTGCCCCTGCGCGCCAACCTGAAGAACCTCTACGGCACCGACCCCCAGGACATCCGCGACGGCGTCCTCCACGAAGCCCTCCACCGCCCGCCGGGCGAGGCCGTCGAGTACACCGACCGGGCCGCCCTCGTCCTCGGCTACCTCGCCGAACACCTCTCGGGCCAGCCCCTGGACCGGCTCGCCACCGACCGCGTCTGGCACCCCCTGGGCATGACCCACACCCGCTTCGGCCCCCTCCCCGCCACCGAGGCGGCCCGCTGCGCCCCCACCGAGTACGACGAGACCACCGGCACCCACCTCAAGGGCACCGCCCACGACTTCTCCGCCCGTCTCCTCGGCGGCGTCTGCGGCATCGCCGGCACCTTCTCCGTCCTCGACGACCTCACCCGCTTCCTCCGCCACATGCTCGCCCCCACCCAGGCCGCCTTCGGCCCGACCTGGATCAAGGACTCCCTCCACCTCCAGACCGGCGCCCTCACCCCCGCACGCGGCCTCTTCTGGCACCCCGCCCCCGGCACCACCCCCGCCGAGGACGTCTGGGTCCACTACGGCTTCACCGGCACGGGCATGTGGATCAGTCCCACCCAGGGGCGCTGGGCTGTCCTCCTCGCCAACAAACTCCGCTTCAACCGCGACCGCGAACCCCTAACTGAGATCCGCAATGCTTTCCGTGCCGCCGCACTCACCGCGCCGGATCCTGATGTCTGCACATGACCTCACGTTCGTAGCTGAACCAGGATGGTCTCTGCCTCCGGACGGAGCGAACGGTTGTCGGTGGGAATGTCGACGACACCTTCGACGGCCGCCTCTCCGCAGCCGTCAGTAACCCCAGCCACCCTCGTTGCACTGTTCGATTGGCAGACCCGGTTCAGGCCAAGATGTCCGCCGTGCGTTTTCAGACGGCCATGCCTGCGCATCCTTCAGCGCAGCAACAGCGAGTAAACACTCGCTGCACTTGGGGGGATGTCAACGTGTCGACTGAGCCGACCGAAACAGCATGGAAGATCCAGTCAGCCGTCGCGGATGCTACGGCCAAGGCGGACTCGAAAGCCGCACTCGCCTTGACCCTGCAGTCCACCACGCTGGCCGTACTGAGTCTGCTGGCGAGTTCACGGCGGGCGGCGGGCGGGTTCGAGTCCGTCGCGGCGCAGACGCTGTTGTGGCTGGGTGTCGTACTCATCATGGCGGGTGCCGCTTGCGCCGCATGGGCTGTTTCTCCCCGGCTCGGCAAGGAGCGGCGAGGACCAGATCCGGATGGCGACTTCCTGTACTTCGGACACCTCCGGCTCATGGAACCAGCCGTGCTGGAGCGGGCGCTGCGGAACACGGACCCGCTGCCTTCTCTCACCCGGCAAGTGGTGGTGATGAGCGAGATCGCCTGGGCCAAACACCGCCGGGTGCAGTGTTCTCTCGTCCTGGCCGTCGCGGGCTGCGGCTCCTTCGCCGTGGCCACCGTCTTCGCGTGACGCGCCAAGAGGTGTCACTGTGAACTTCCTTTCCTTGGTCTCTCCAGATGTGTGGCGTGACTTGATCGAACGCGGGCATCGGCGCACCTACCGCAGCCAGGCGGTACTGCTGGCCCAGGGTGAGTCGCCCGACGGTGTGATCGCGCTGGTCGACGGGCTCGTCAAGGTGGTGCAGGGCAATGGGGCCGGGGACCGTCTGACGTTGATGCTCCGTGGCCCCGGCGAGGTCCTCGGTGAGATGGGTGTGCTGCTCGACCGTCCGCGTTCGGCGACCGTGACTGCGGTACGTCCCTGCACCGGTGTTGTCATGGCCGCACACGCCTTCCGTGGATACGTGGACCGGCATCGCCTGGAACCGGTCGTGTACCGGCTGAGCGTGGACCGACTGAACAGCCAGGAACGTCTGCGCGCAGACCTTGCGCATCTGCCGCCGCTGGCGCGCCTGGCACGGGTGGTCGCCCATCTCGCGGACGAAGTGGGTCACCGGGACGGGGACGGCAGTGTTGTCGTCGAACTCGGCATACCCAGGGAGGACTTGGCCACCATGGCGGGCATGAGCCGGTCGTCCGCGCTCGCCGCCCTCGCGCGTCTACAGTCCGACGGCATCGTCACGCTCGGCCGTCGGCGGCTCGTTGTCAGGGATCCTGCCCTGCTGAGAGCCGCGGCGCAGGGCGACGGGGTGGGAGACGGCGACCGGCCGCCGCGCGGAGCTCCCGCGATGTGACGTGCCACACACTCGTACCGTCCAGCGCTGGACGGTCGGCTCCCTGCTCCTCGAACAGGGTGGTGCTCTCCCCACCGCGTGGGTGGGGAGAGCGACGAGAGGAGCGGCGCATGTTGCCGTCGTGGGAGCCCTTGTGGCCCTACCGGGCCGTGCTGGCCGTGGACGCCAGGGACTTCGGAACACTTGACAGCAAGGGAATGCAGCGGGTCAACGCCGACATCCCGCCCCTGCTGGCCCAGGCGCTGAGCGCCAGCAACGTCAGTGCGCACTGGGAACGGCGCGTGTTCGGCCAGCACACGGGCGACGGTTACGTCGCAGGCATGGACCCCGAGGTCCTGCCCGCGCTGGTGGGGCACTTCCCCGACGCGCTTCGCCAGGCGCTCGGCCGTCGGCGGGCCGACAACCCGCACCTCAAGCCGCTACAGCTGCGGGTCAGCATCCACGTCGGGCCGTTGCCTCAGAGCGGTCTCGGGGTGCCCATGGTGCACACCCACCGGCTCCTGGACGACAAGGCGCTGCGGGCGGTGCTCGAGCGTGGGCATCCCGAGATCACCAACACCGCCGTGATCGTCTCCCAGCGGGTGTACGAGGACGTCTTCGACAGCGGCTGCGTCAACGACGACGTACTGCCGGCGCACTTCCACCGGCATCTGGTGAGGGTGAAGAAGTTCGAGCAGCCGGCCTATCTGCACCTTCCGGGTTTCGACTGGGGGCTCGCGGATCCGGACATCTTCGAGCCGTCCGCTGCGGCCGGGGACGACTCGGACCCGGGAGCCGCGGCGCGCGTGGCGCCGGCTCCCGCGGCTCCGGCGGGTCCCGGCGCGGCGAACTTCCACCAGTACGGCGAAAAGAACACTCAGGCGTACAACCTCTACGGCGAGCGGGGGCAGCGATGAGCGACCAGAGCAGCGAGCTTCCCGACGCGACCCACCGCAGTACGGACCCGGCGAAACCGCCGACGCAGGAAGCACCGGCCGACTCGCCGCCGTCGAACACGGAGTACCACCAATACGGCGACAACAATGTCCAGGCGTACAACTACGCCGTGCACCTGAACGGTGACTACGTCCAGGACCTGCCCATCGACGGCCGCGACTCCGCCTACCGGGCGAGCGAGGACCAGCGCTTCGTCGAGCCCCGGGAGCCGAACCGTCTACCAGACGCCGCCAAGATCCTCGAAGAACACGGTGTCGTGGTGCTCTGCGCGCCCGCCGGCAGCGGTCGGCGGACCGCAGCCGTACGGCTGCTGCGCCGTGCGGCGGCACTGCAGGAGCCGGGGCTGTTCGACCTCGAACCGGAGTGGGCCAAGCCCAGCACCCAGTGCCTGCCCGTGCGGTCGGCGACGGGCTTCGTACTCGACCTCTCCGACCTCCCGGACGAGCCGCCCGCCCGCTTCGGGCAGGACCTGCTCCGTCATGGAGCGACGCTGCGCAAACGAGGGTCCTTCCTGGTCGTGCTCGCCACCCCAGGCGACTGGCAGGGCGCGTGGGCCGACGCCACCGGCGACGTCACCGTACGGCTGGAGTCCCCCAGCGCGCGGCGCCTGGTTGAGGCCGAACTCGACGCGCACGGTCACGCGGACCGGGTGGCCTGGCTGACGGACGAGAATTTCTCCCCGATCTGGACAACTGATCCCTCCGCCCGTGAGGCGTGCCGCCTGGCCGGACTCCTCGCTGCGGTCACTGGCAGGGAACAGCTCAAGGAAGCCTTGGACCGCTTCGGGGACTGGCACACCACGGTAGAGAAGCTGCTTAACAAGCGCGGTTCGGTGGACGGGAGTCCATCGTTGCTGTCCACTCGGGTCACTGTGTGGACGGGAGCACTGCTCGACGGAGGGCGGCGCGGTTCCATCGTCCGCGCGTCCGACGACCTGCTCGCCTCGCTGGGCCAGGCGCGCGGACCGGCCGATGTGCTTACCGACGCGACCTCGTCCCGCCGGCTCCAAGCTGCCGAGATCGTTCCCGTCGGCGACCGCGCCCACCATGACCAGAGCCGTCAGGGTCTGCCCGCAGCCATCCTGCGCCATCTGTGGGACGAGTTCCCCACCCAACACGACCTGCTGACCAAGTGGGCGATCGGCGTCGCCGCGAATCGATCCATCCCGGAAGACGACGCTCGCCTGGCTAGCGAGGCCCTCCTACGCCTGGCGGTGCGTCGGCACGACAGGAAGGTGCTCGACGACCTCGCAATGGGACTCACCGGCCCTCGGCGGATCTTGGCCGTCGAGGCGCTCACCAAGGCCGCGACCGACGCCGAACTCGGCCGCTACGTACGGGACCGGCTCCTCAACTGGGCGGAGTCCAACAATGCGGAGAAGCTCGATCTGGTCGTCGACATCTGTGGCGGGCCATGGGGCTCGGAGCAGCCGGCGCTCGCCCTGACCCGCCTGGGCAAAGCGGCGGGCGGGAAGGAGTTCGGCGCCGAGAAGCTGATCGACGCCTTCCGGGAGCTCCTCCGCCAGGCCCCCGGCCTCGTGGACAAGACCGTCGTGCAGTGGCTGAGGAAGCACGGGACCGAGACCGGCGAAAAGGCACACCGCCAAGCGTTGGGGTCCTTCATGGCACTCGTCTCCAGTGACGCGGGTACGGACCTGGTCCTCGCCTCGGCTCGCGACGCGTCCAGCAGGGAGCACTTCGTCCATGCCTGGCAGGCGCTGCTGTCCACCAACGAAGCCGTGGACGCCGTGCTCGGCCAGCTCACTCGGTGGCAGGAGCGGTTCGAGCACGACTCCGACCACAGGGACGCGGTGATTGCCCTGCTCGCGGAGGTCTTCGCCCCGCCGCGGCTGCGGTTGCGTCTCGACCGGCTCCTGGTGGCCGAGGGCGCGGTGGTCCGGCCGTTCTGGCGGGACATCCTCGGCTCTGCCATGCAGCACTACAGCCTCGTCCGGAAGGCGTCGGAGGCGTGACCGATCGTCCCGGTCCTTGGTGGAGACAGCGGGTCGGCCGGTTCACTGCGTACTGGCCCACCTGCCTACCGGGCGTCCGCTTTCTCGCGCACGGCACTCTCACCTATCTGGCCCCTCCCCGGGCGGCCGGGAGCCACCACGGGACCGCCGCGCGAGCGGCGGCCCGCCTGGCCTTGGACGAACTCGGCCGCAGTATCGCCGGGAAGCACAGTCCCGAGGAGCTGGAGTGCGCTCGGCAGAGGCTCACCCTGGCGGTCTCGCCGTGGCACAGCCCCGACAGCCGTCCCGACATCTGGGTTAGGGCACGACTCACCCTGCTGCTTCCCCAGCAGGATGCCGACCGGGCTCAGAGGCACCAGAACGCCCTGCGCGACGTGGAACTCCGGCTCGCGCAGGAACAGTTGTGCCGGCAGGAGTTGGCTCGGACCGTGTGCGCGGACCGGGACACCGCCCGCCTGTGGTGGCTGGAGCGACATCTGGACGACCTGTCGGCCCTCGACTGGACGTCGTTCAAGAACACGATCCTGCCCTTGGTGGGGACGTCGGTCGCCGAGCGCACGCAAGCCGAGCGGCTCGCGCACACCCTCCTCTACGTCTGGGAGCAGTTGGACTCCGCGCCCGGGCGGCAGGCGCGGTTCATGGCCACCGCCCGCACGCTCTTCGAGCAGATGGGTTGGGCCGACGGGTTCCCCTGGCCGTCGCCGTCCGACGACCTGGAGCCCGTGGCGCCGTCCCCCGCAACCATCCCCTTCACAACGGAGGACGAGCAGTGAAGACCTCCATACTGCGCTGGCTGCTCGACCCGCTCACCAGTCTGCTCGCCCTCTACCTGTGGTCCCGGGAGCGCGGCCGCAGGCCATACGACGCAGCGTGGCGGCTGGCCAGGGTCATGCGTCACCCGGACGAGCTCGTGTACCGCGTTCACGGCCACCGCCCCGACGATCCTGGCGACGCACTTCCTTGATCACGGGACAGTGTTGCCTGCTGCGAGACACGATCCATGCGGGCGCGGCGTGATCGGTGCCGACGAGCTGGACATCTCCAGGGGACCGGTCCCATGCACGGTCCGGTGGTGGTGCCGGGCAGCGCAGTGAGGCCAGAATGCTGCCTGCGACTCGAGATCGCAGTCACCTCCGCCCTGGGCCCTGCGAAGCCGACCGGGCGCGCCGAGCCCAAAGGTGCCCGCTCGGCCTCCGAACGCTACATAGCCGACGTTCCCCTGGACGACGGCCCCACCAGCGGCTGCCCCGCGTACGAGTAGCTTTGTGTCGGCTCGGTGCTCATGGCCTTCTTCTACTCACTCGCGAGCCGCGTACGCCCAGACATCTTCAGGCAGCTCGTGATGCAGTTTCCACAACACGCTCATGGGCCGGTCTCCTTGATGCTCGACGTAGTCAGCCGGACCAAGAAGCACCCAGGGTTCTGCAGCCCCGGTGGTCGAGCGCCGATGACCTCGAACAAACAGCAGGACGTGTGAGGCGGGGGACCGATAGCGAGTCCCGGCTGGCGACTCTGCCGTTGTCTGCGTCTGCGACTCCCAGCGGAACAACGACGTACTGAGAGCGAAGTCGCCACGCGATCTGTCAGCGGAACAAACTTCGTCAGTAAGGAAGGAAGCGTCGACTGGGTCCTTATCCACGGTGATCAGGAGTGCGTCCGCGTTGAGGTTCCCGCACCGCTTGACGCCCTCACGGAAGTGACCAGGAAGGTATCCCTTCAGCTCAGATTCACCCAGTCCGGTAAGGATCTCCTCGCGCGTGTACGAGGCATGGATATGCAGGGGCAGCGACCCCGCTTCTGGTAGGCGCAGCTGTGCTCCAACGATGCGCGAGGGTCGGCCCAGGGCCAGTATGTCCCTAAGCTCGTGGCGCACTGCCTGTAGGGGCCGCAGCGCGTCGAGTCCCTCTTGATAGGTGTCAAACTTCGCCAAGGGCCATAGGTTGAAGAGCAGCATCCGGGCGTACGCCTGCATTTCGGGTTCGAGTCGCGCGTACGGCGGTAGGTCATCGCCTAGCAGGGTCCGGTATGCGGCCACACGTGCAGGATCATCCACGTGAAGGAACGATGGAACACGTCGGAGTAGAGCCGCCTCACCCTCGGACACCGGTCCCTCAGTGAGGCCAGCTCGACCCAGAATCTGGGTCCAGGAGGAGCCGGTTCTATATATGTCCCCAAGCGGATGGGCGGTGGCTTCCAGAAATCCCCTGAGATCCGTATGGCCGTACTCGATCGCCTCCTGCAGGAGCCGCAGCCGCGTTGGCACCTCAACCACTCTGTTGATTTCCTGGAAGGTAGTTTCATCCAGGTTAGCGCCCAGAAAATCCTCAATGCCCGCGAAAAACTGCTGGGGGGTCTCGACTCGGAGTTCAGCCCCGCTGCGCATGTGCAGCTCTTCGGCAAGCAAAGGCCATGGACGCGGTCCCCGCCCAGGCTCTGCCGGCTCATACCAGTCGTCCTTCGTATCTGCCGAGACGAAGAGGACTTGAAAATGGGTACCGACGGTCGCAGCATGCTCGATCACCTCCTCCCAGAGGAGGTAGTCGCCTGCCGATCGCAATGGAGTCTCTTTGCCCCTGTCTGAAAAACCTGGCGGTATATGATTCGGATATCTATACGATGCCGCTTCCTCGACCCGTCGGCGAATGGTCTCAGGCCCGGGGTGTGGCGCGATTCGGTCACCGAAGAGTTCCGCAACGCTCTGGAGAACCGGGTCATCTACACCGAGAGTGGACAGCTTCAGATCGTGGGCCTTGAGGCCCTGGATGTGGGTAAGCAGTTCCTCGCGCCAGGACGCGAGGAGGTCATCAATGGCCTTGTCGCTAATACCCGCACCCAGAGCATCCGCCGCAGCCTGATCCCGGCCATAGCGCATCAGCAGATCCTGAACCTGGCGCCTGGCCATGAGGACAGCTTGCCGCGCTTCGCCGATCTTCTGATTCACTGCGCCTGGTGCCGCCTTGAGCGCCTTGGCTCGATTGTCGAGGACGCGGTGACGGCCTCGTACGAACTCCAAGCCCACCTGGTGCGGCAACCACAAACGTGGCTTGACACGCTTCAAGGCCGCCAGGACCTCATCCCGAGCCCTTGGGGTGTACTCGTAGAGACTCAGCAGCGCATTCGAGTCCAGGACGATGAGTCCATGGGTGAAGAAGTCGGCACGCCGACTGTCGGACTCACCCCCCAGCCAGGCCCGAAACTGCCGCAGCAAAGGAAGTTCTCCTGGTTGCTCCACCGTCGCCTCTCTCCCCTTAAGGACCAAACCTAGCGGATCTCGAGCCATCGCGGGGCACAGTTCAGCCGCCGTAGCTTGCGAGGGTCTCATCACGGTCCGAGGGCTTCGAGTTGGCGATGAATGCCGTGCTAGACAACGAGTGGCCTAGCGGTACCAGGGCGTCCAGCAGCAACCATCCGCCGTGGGAAACAATCCTCCTCCTTCACACGGAGGGACTGCCCGGCTCCGTGTATCCCGACGGCACCGTAATGATGCTCCACCGCCGTCTCCCTGATGCCTCGCATCTCTGCTGGGAGCCCTCCGTCTCCAAGAAAGGCCGCTGTCGCCCACCCCGTTGCCGACGGCAGACGGTCGAGAGCGGCAACAGGGGAACGTGGGCTCGTCGCGCGATGAGCAGCAAAGTCCACCTTCCTCGGGCCGGTGAGTCCAGTAAAGAGGCGGCCGCGCATGCCCCGGGTGACATGGGCGAGGCGGGCGGATACCGAACCATCGGGTATGACACAGAAGCTCTTCGATCGGCACCTGCCGAGGTCTTACATGGCGGGCCAGCGGGCATGACGTTGCCTGTCATGTGTCAGCCCCAAGGCTCGGGAGGCAACAGGTGTCGGCCCTGCCCTGGGCATCTCAATCGCGGCGGGTGCATCGAGAGCAGGATCGGCCGTGTCCTGCGGCGCACCCATGGATATCTCCAGCGGCTCATGACGGTCATTCGCCCACCCCGGCCTCCATTACGTGGCCTACCCCATCCCGGAGCGCGGTCCACCCCCTGGCCAGCGGCACTCCGCCCTCGGAACCATCCTCGGCTGGGGAGAATCTGGGGAGAATGAAGCCCGGTTGGGGAGCGGCTGGGGAGGATCGGCCGCATCGATGGGCAGCACGCCGAAAGGGCCGGAAAGAGGGATCGTCGCAGGTCAGGGCACCCATCCAGCCGGTTTCCGCAGGTCAGCGACCTGAGGGTGACGACTTCAAGAAGATCTCCTCCTGGGCCGCCATCCTCTTCGCCCCCACATTGGTGGGAACGATCTACGGCATGAACTTCGAGGACATGCCCGAGCTCAAGTGGGCAGGCGGCTACCCCTTCGCAATCCTGCTGATGGCAGTGGTCTGCGTCAGCCTGTACGTCATCTTCAAGAAGCGCGATTGGCTGTAACCAGCACATTCACACCCTGGATTGGCCAGGCACCGGCGAACACCGAGCGGGCCAGGCCCATCACGACAGGCAGTGCACCTGCATGCGTTGCGGCGTGCCGGCTCCCCTGCGATCGATTGACAACTGTCAGCGGAGCCCGGCCCGGACGGCTGATTCGGAGGCGGGCTGACCCACGGCTGCATAGGGTGAGCGTCGTGACTGATTCCCCCGACGTGCGTTCGGCCACCGACGCGCATGCCGCCCTCATCCCCACCTTGGTGCCGGTGGCGGGTGCGGACGCTGAGCTCGTCTCCATTGGAGAGCGCTACTGGGCCTTGGCCGGGTTCCACTCTGAGCTCGGGACGGCGGTGTGGTGTGAGAAGACGGCACAGATCGACACATCTGGTTGGGGCCGGCAGATCTATGCCGTCGCCGCCGCCGGGGTGCGGGCCGTGGTGGAGGGAGTGGCCTGCGCGAAGTGTGGAGGGCAGCTGAGCCTTACTTCGCGTACTGCTTTCCAGCGGTTGCGCGACGGCGAGCAGCAGGTCTGTGTCGACTGCAAGGAGTCCTTGCTGGCGGCAGTGAAGGTGGTGCTGAATCCAGCGCGCAAGGCAAAGCGGGAAGAGCAGAAGGAGGCAGAGGCGGCTCAGCGGGTCATTGCTGAGGCTCGGTCCCGGTGGCATCAGCAGCAGTTGGACGAGATGGCCGCCGGGTATCCCGTCGCGTTCCCTTCCATTTCGCAGGAGCTGCCGGTGGCTGGCATCCGGGAGATGGTCGGGGCTTTCGCGCTCCTGCGTTACGCGCCCGCATCGGATCCGTTCAGGAGCGTGGGCTCCTGGCCAGTACCACTGCATCCGGACAATGGAGAGATCTCCAAGCTCCTCGGGTCGTTGGTGCGGGCATCCCTCATCGCCATCCATCCGTCGAGCCCTGCAAGTGCGGTGGTATGGGAGCCGGCTTCCTTCGAGGATGCCGTTCGTGAGGCCGGGGGTGACCTCGGCGCCATTCCACGGCCCGAACTGACGCACCAGTTCTATCCCACAGTCGCTCACTACTTCGCGCCCATCGGAACGAGCATGGGCAAGGCCGTGGAGGGGCTCGACGAGCATCTCGCCGCTGCGCTGGTGCCCAGAGACATGACGGCGGACGAGCAGGGCGAGCTTTTGGCAGTTGCCCACGAGCTGCTGGTTGCCGAAGGGCTGCGCTACTTCCAATACCGGCTTGAGGAAGTACGACTGCCGGCAGTACCGGACAATCACGTGGCACGACTCAGGACGGCGATGGGCAAAGTAGCCGAGTGCCGTCCCCTGGGGGAGATCTACAACCTCGTCTGGCGGGTGACTCGTGGCGCGGCAGAAGCTGCGCAGAAAAACCCGCAAGCACCGCGGGCCAACCTAAGCACCCACGCCCTCAACCAGTTCGAAGGACATGTCCAGCGGGCGGTTGACGAGCCGGGCTGGGAGATCAAGCCCTTCAGCGAGGTCCAAGGGCTCGGCCTCGCGGCGATGACCCGAACGCTCTTCTACAACGTACTGGACGTGCATCCCGTCGAGACGAGCTTGGTCGAGCTGGAAGCGAACTTGCCGCAACCCCGTCGTGAGGTGTCCGCCCAGGGCGTGGACCCCCCGCCCTTCGGGCGGCTGCCGATGACCCGCTCGCGGAGCTGATTGTGTGGCTGTCGACGGCTGACAGCTGGAACCCCAAGGATGTCCTAGAGGTCCTCGACGGCCTCAGGCAGGCACGCAACGACGGGGACTGGTTCGAAGGAAGGATTCTGGCCAAGGAAGCGGCCAAACTGCTGGATCTCTACCGACGCCTGGCGCCGGCCCTCGGCGTCCGCAGCGCCGTGCTGTCCGTACTGGCGGCCACGGAAATGCTGCTCCACCCTGTCAGTGTCGGGGAGACGCAGATCGCCTCGGGCAGATGGATCGCGGCCAAGATCGTCACCGTGCTCGTACCGGAGACCGCTGATTCGGACACCTGAAGCGCAACTCTGCGGAAGTAGTGCGAGAGCTCCCGCCTGTACGTCGTCTTCAGCAGCCCGACCTGCACGAGGATGTCTTCGCCGTCGCCCTCGATCTGCTGCCGGTGTTCCCCCGCCTGCAGAAGAGCGGCGAGCAGGAAGATGCCGGCTCTTCGTACGAGGCCTACGTCGCCGCGCAGAGGGCGTGGGAAACCATGTGGGCAGAAGTGGTGTCCCAGCACACGTCCCGCCATCGGCAACTCCTCAGTTGGGCCGCTGACTCGCCTGCCGACCACGTCATCCGAACGCACCTCCTCGGCACGCTGCCCTGGGATGTCGAGCCGGGTCTCCTGGAGGAGATCGCGGCCGATGACCTCGCACGCTTCCGTGACTGTGTCCTGGTCACGCGTGTGTGCCGAATGCTCCGGGACGGCACCTCGGAGCAGGAGGTGCGTGCCCATTTCGCCGACGAGCTTGCCGCGCCGGCAGCCGAGAGCGGACGCGACCTCGAACGCTGCTTCTCCGGCAGGCCGCTCTTTCGCCGGTACGGGGCTCATGCCGCAACTTCTTGGATGGAGCTTGCCGCGAAGGGCAGCTGGCGGCACATCCTCAATCCGACCGAGGCCAACAGCCGCTACGGCGAGCCGCACTCCTGGCGCTCGCCAGACGATCTGCTCCACACCCTGGGACGGAGCTTCGCCGAGGCGGGCCTCACGGCCCTGATGCTGTGGGAACCCGACGAGGACGCGACGTACGGAAGCACGTCTGCGCGCGCTGCGCGAGGAGGAGCAAGCCGCCCGGACCGAGCTCGACGCCCTGCGTGCGAGTAGCGCATACCGCAGCTCGGAAGAGTTGTCCGAGCGCCGGACCACGGTCGGCGCCCTGGGCACAGCGGCCGGAACGTCCTTCGCCGCGCTCGCCAAGGCGCACGACACGGAAGAGGGTGCGGCCGACCGCCTGGCCGAGGGCATCGCACAACTGGGCGAACGCCTTGGCGAACTAGGTACGGATCACCGCGAGCTCGTGGTGCAGCCCGAGAGGGCGGGACTCCCCACAGGGCATCTCGGCGAGACCGTCGGCCTGCCCCGAACGGCTGTGGCCGGAGCTTCGGCGGCGGAACTCACGGGGCCTGACGCAGAAGTCCACATCGTGCGGCACCAACAGGTGATCGCCGTGGACGCCACGGCAGCGGAATCCGCCCTGCGGTCCTGGCAAGGACAGCTGGAGGACGCCGGCACGGTGGTGAAGCACCGAGCCCGGACGGTGCAAGAGGTGGTCGGCCTGGTAGCACAGGTTGTGGAGGCACGGGCACGGGCAGCTGTTGCGGATGCCGAACATGAACGGCTCGAAGGGGAGGCGGAGGATGCTGCGGGCCGCCTCGAAGGCCATCGGGAGAAGGTAGCCGAGGAGAGCGGGGGCTACCTCCGTCAGGTGGAGGCTTGGCTGGAGCACGCCCGGTCCGTGGCCGGCCCGGACTGCCCTCCGTTGAATCCTGTCCGTGCGACGGTCGCCTGTGAGACCTCGTCGCAGGCCCCCTTCGCGGAGCGGGTGCTGCCACCCGACATCGACGGGCAGGCTAAGCGCACCGCCCTGACGTTGCTGGAGCCGTACGGTGTGCAACTGACTCAACAGCGGGACGCCCTGGCGCTGCGCGTCGCCGGGCTCACCGAGGAACGCGACCTTCTGACCAGGGAGAAGGAGGAGTGGGAGCGGCGAACCGATCCGGAGCCGCCAACCCCGCACCACCGCACCGCCGAGCGCGATCCAAGTACCGGAGCGCCCTTCTACCGGCTGGTGGACTTCGCTGACGACCTGTCCTCCGCCGACCGGGCAGGCCTGGAGGCAGCGCTCGAAGCGAGCGGGGTTCTGGACGCTTGGGTGACCTCGGACGGAACGCTCCTCGATCCCCTGACGCGAGACGTCCTGTTCCAGCCTGGGACCGTACCGCCGGACGGCTCGACCCTGGCCGCCGCGCTGCGCCCCGCCGCGCAACCGGAGGGCGGCGTCGCGCGCGAACGGGTCCAACACCTCCTGTCCGCCGTCGCCCTCGCCCCAGCTCAGGAACTCGCCGCCACCAGCGCGGTGTACTACGACGGCAGCTGGCGCCTCGGTCCCCTCCGCGGCCGGCATTCCAAGGACGGTGCCGAATACGTGGGCGCCGCCGTACGAGCCGAGACACGACGCCGGAAGATCGCCGAACTGGAAGTTCGGTGGGCGGAAGCGGAGAAGCGGCTGTCCGACTACAGCGGACAACTCGACGGGCTCGACACCATACGCCGGGACCTGGCATCGGCGGAACGCGACTTCCCCCGGCCGCAGTCCCTCACCCGCGCCTGGCACGAGCTCGACTCCGGGGAGAAAGACCTGCGGAACTTGACCACCAAGGCGACGAAGGCGGCACGCCTGGCCGAGGAGGCACGTGCGGAGGCCGTGGCCGCCCGTAGCAAAGCAGAGGGAACCGCAACAGCCCACGGCCTCCCCACCGACTCCGAGGCCCTGGATCGCGTACGAACCGCCCTCGCAACCCTGCTCGACGGGATCGGACGCATGTGCCGGGCCATCCGCGGCGTGGCCGACGGGCTGGACAGGCACCGGGCCGGTCACACCAGGTACGTACGAGCCCACCACGACCGCCTGGAGGCAGCGGAAGACTACGGTCTCCGACTCGGCGAACTGCGCTCGGCCCAGCAGGACCTCCGCACTCGCGAAGAAGCCATCGGCTCCTCCGAAGAGGAGATCCTGGCCCGCGAAGACGAGACCAAGCAGCGCGTCGCGGCCGCCGCCCAGGCGCTGCCGGGATCCCGACGGGGACACCACGGCCTCCGCGACCGGAGGGTCCGCGCGGAGGAGGACGAGAAGCGAAGTCTCGAAGAGTTGCTGGAACAGCAGACGGCCGTCATCACCGCCGGAAGCACCCTCCGCGGTGCGGTCGGTCGTCCGGAGGTAATCCGTGGCGCCGGGCTGGACCGTTCCTCCCTGCCCGCACTGCTGTTGGACGACCCCGGCGCGGACGTCCGTGACCGCATCCGGTCCCTGCGCGAGCTGGCCGATGCGGTGCGGGGCGGTCTCGACCGTTCGAGGAAGGAAGTTTCGGACAGCACCCTCCTCAACGGGCACACGGCACTGCGCGACCAGTTGGCCGGCGGGTACGACGCGCAACTCGAGGAACTCGCCGGGATCAAGGTCTGCCGCCCGGTCGATGACCACGGTCCGCACGACGTCGCCGTCGTCGGAGAGCGCATCGCTGCTCGGGCCGCCGAAGCCCGTGGTCGCCTCACCGAGCGTGAGAGTGAGGTCTTCCAACGTTTCCTCACCGGCGAACTCGGTGACCACTTGTCAACACAGGTCGTCACCGCCGCCAACCTCGTCTCCGCACTGAACGACACGCTCAAGACCGTGCGGACCTCACACGGGCTCGGCGTGGAGCTGCAGTGGAAGCTGGACGAGGACGTCGACGCCGACGTGCGGGCAGCCGTCGAGCTACTGCGCAGTCCTTCGATCCTGCGCACCCGTGAGCAGGGCGAGCTGCTGCGAGAGGTGTTGCAGCGGCGGATCGAGGACGCCCGCCGGACCGATCCGTCAGCCGGGTACGCCGCCCATCTGCGTACCGCGCTGGACTACCGCGACTGGTTCCGCTTCCACACCTTCGTGGTCGAGGACGCCGTCCCCGGCCGCAAACGCAAGCTCACCGGACGCACCGGACTCAGCCAGGGCGAACAGCGCGTGCTTTCCTATCTCGTGCTCTTCGCCGCAGCCGCCGCCCACTTCACGACCCTCGGCGAGTCCGCACCGCACGCTCCCCGGCTGATCCTCCTGGACGACGCCTTCGCCAAGGTCGACGAACCCACCCATGGCCGGCTCGGCCGCATCCTGGTCGACCTCGACCTCGACTTCGTCCTCACCAGCGAGAGGCTCATGGGCAATTGGCCCGAGGTGCCCTCCCTGCACATCTACGAGTGCCTCCGCGACCCGCACGCACGCGGGGTCGCCGCCTTGCACTACACCTGGAACGGCCGACACCGGCGCCTGGTGTCCGTATGAGCCGGCTCCCCGCCGCCACACGTGACTGGCTGGCCGGGCCGGGCCTCGTCCGGCTCTGGGAATCTGCACGCAAACGCCTGGAGGGCAACGGGCTCCAGGCCACCGGCTCGGTGCGGCTGTCCGGACTGGCAGTAGAGGAGAGGAACGACCTGTCACTCCTGCTCGGTAAGCCGATCACGGGGGCCGCCGCGACGGTGCAGCTCGACTGGCTCGACACCCGGCTGCGGTCCTCGGCCGCCGACCTCGGTCTCAGGGACGTGCTCCAGGAAATCGGACCGCCGCTCACCGATCGCCGCGCCGCTCGGACGGAAGCCCAGGCACGGCGCGATCAGGTGTGGTCCTCGCTCGCCTCGTCCCTGGAAGGCTGCCTACTCGCCGACCAGGAGTGGGCCTGGCGCTGGTACGACGGGCTGCGCCGCACGGGCGTACCCAACGGTGTAGCACCCGCAACAGCGGTGCGTACCCTCCAGCAGGCGGGGGACGTCGCCCGGCAGGCCGACGTGTCCCGCGCCCTGCTCTACCAGCACTTCCCGAGCAAGCACGCCCTCTTCGCGGCGGTCTACCAGCAGGCGAGCGACCGGCTGCTGGAGGCGACCACGTTCGACCCCGGCGCCACGCTCGTCGAGCAGCTCACCCAGGGCCTGGACGCCCACCTCGACTACTTCATCCCCAACCGCCACGCCGTCCTGGCCGCGAACCGGGTGCTGGCGGGCGACCCTGTCATCCAGACGATCATGACGGACGAACTCGACGCCCTGCGCTCACGCCTGCTCGGTGTGCTCCCGCTCGACGACGCACGCACGCACGCCGCGGTCTCCGCGGCACTGAAGGCCTGGCTCGTGTTCGTCCAGGTGCTGTGCGTGGACTGGCTCACGCGCGAGACCTGCACCCGCACCGAGTTGCGGGACACCTGCGTCGGCGCGGCGGTCGGCGCCCTGCGCCCGCTGCTCTCCGAGGACCCCGCCCCGGACTGGCCGCCCGCCCCGCCCGCCCCGACCGCCTGAACCGGCCAGATCGGCGGGCCCGGCCCACGCAGAAAGTGCCTTCCACTGGGAATCGGCTTCACGACAGCGACGTCATGCGGCGGGGGCGGCCGCGGTCAGCCGCACCGTGTCTCCGGTCCGTCCGCCCGTGAGGACGTCGACGCGCACGCCGGTCGCGGGGTCGGTGAAGCTCTGTCCCGGTGTGTACGCGGCCAGGTCCAGCGGGCTGCATCCGGGAGGAGGGGGCGTGGTCGGGTTCGCGTTCGTGATCCGGACCGGGCCCTCGCCGGTCGGGGCGGCGGAGTCGACCTTGTAGATGAGGACGCCGGCGGAGCAGGCGGCCTTGTCGTTGCCCTGGGCGCGGCGGGACTCCGCGACGTACGCCGTCGTCTCACCGGTGCGCAGTACGGCGATCTTCGTTCCGCCGGGCCGTTCCACGGGGGTCAGCCGTACGGTCCGGCGGCCGGACGAGGGCAGGCAGGCGACCTGGTCGTCGCGGGTCCAGCCGAGCTTCCAGGAGTGCCAGCCGAGGTACTGCGGGGCGTGGCCGGCGATGTCGCCCATGACGTCCCAGCCGCCGGCGTACTGGTGGGTGGCGCCGGTGAAGGCGTAGAGGTCGGGCAGCCCGAAGGTATGGGCGGTCTCGTGGGCCGCGACCTTGTGGCCCCAGCGCCACATGTCCTGTCCGAAGGTGACGGCCCACTTCAGGCGGGTGCCGTCGGCGGTGATGCCGGGGGTGGCCGGGTCGTAGAGGTAGGTCGGTGAGAAGGGGATGGCGGTCGCCGTCCTGGTGGGGACGACGTAGACCATGTCGTAGCGGGAGAAGTCCGCGTACGGGTCGGCGGCCGTGATCGCGTCGCGGAGGTACCTCTCGTGGGCCTCGAAGGTGAGTCCGCGCGCGAAGCCGTACGAGGTGGAGTCCGCCGGCATCCGGATCCAGCGGTGCAGTGGGGTGTTGTCCAGGCGCAGACGGCCGTAGCCGGCGCGGCCCAACCAGTCGGCGGCCGGGGCGAGGTGAGCGGCGTACGGCTCGGTGGAGTCGGTGGCCGGGGCGTCGGGGAAGTCCACGTGGAGCGTCAGGACGCGGCGGGTTCCGGTGGCGGGCTGGAACCGGGTCCGGTCGGTGTCGTGGCCCTCGTCCGTCCAGCCGGTCCGGCCGGGGAGGGCGCAGCCGGCGGCGGGGGGCGGTGGGACGGGGGCGGCGGACGCGGTGGGGGCGGACAGGCTGGAGATGAGGGCGACGGCCGCGGCGAGCGGCCTCAGGCGGTGGGGCGGGGTGGTCATGTCTCTCCCGTCGGGGGCGGGGCTGGAGGTTGCTGCGGGGGTGCTACGCGCGGCCCGATGCCAGGTCCATCAGGCGGGACAGCACGCGGCCGCCGGAGGCGGTGACACCGTCGTGCTCCCATTCGTTGGTGACCCACGCCCGGGTGGCGCCGACCTCGCGCGCAGTGCGCAGGGAGAGGCCGGAGTCCACGTACATGTCGTCGTGGTAGACGAGCGCGGCGACCGGGACCCGGTTGGCGGCGAGGCGGTGAGGGTCGTACAGCGCCGGCCAGTCGGAGCGTTCGGCGAGCAGGTCGGCGGCGTCGGCGAAGGGGCGCAGGCCCTTGATCTCCCGGAACATCCAGGGGTAGATCATTTCTCCGGTGAGCAGGAGGGGGTCGGCGTCCTCGGCGAACTCGGGGAAGGCCGCCAAGGCCCTGGACGCCGCCCAGCCCGTCGGCCCGGCGCCCTGGCCGTACAGGGTCTCCTGCATGACGGCGAAGAGCGGGTTGTCGGTGAAGCCGGTCAGTGTCATCACCTGGTGCAGGAAGGTGTCGGTCGGCTTCGCTTCCTCGTCGAGGGATTCGTCGAGGAGCCAGTGGATCCGCTCGAAGCCGTCGCCCATGCCGAGGGCGAGGCCGAGCGTGCGCAGGCGGTGGGGGGTGAGCCGGTCTCCGTCGGGCAGGCGCACATCGGTGGCGGCCAGGAGGCGGGCGAGCTCGCGCAGCCGGTCCGCGTCGTCGGGGTAGCGGGCGTAGAAGTCGTGGACGCGGTCCCGCACCCGGGGGTAGGTGCGGGCGTAGACGTCGTCGGCGGTGGCCGTGAGGCCGGGCAGGCCTCCGGTCACGTAGCACGCCCGCAGGCCTTCGGGGGCACGGGAGAGGTAGGTGAGGGTGATGAAGCCGCCGTAGCTCTGGCCGAGGGTCTCCCAGGGCTCGTCGCCGCACAGTTGCCGGCGGATCAGTTCGGCGTCGTTGACGATCGAGTCGGCGCGGAAGTGGCCGAGGTGGTCGGCCAGCCGGGCCGGTGAGGCGAAGCGGGAGGCGGCCCGGGCGGTGAGGGGGGTGGAGCGGCCCGTGCCGCGTTGGTCGAGGAGGAGGACCCGGTGGGTCTTGAGGGCGTGGGGCAGCCAGCCGGGTGAAGCGGCGGTCGGCCTGGGCGACTTGCCGCCCGGTCCGCCCTGCAGGTAGAGCAGCCAGGGCAGTCGCCCGTGTGCTTGGTGCGCCTGCGTGACCTCCCGGGCGAAGAGCCGGATGGTCGGACCGTGCGGGGCCGCGTGGTCCAGGGGGACGGTGAAGACGTGGTCGACGGTCGCGTACGCGGGGTTCATGGGTCCCTTTCGCGGCCGCCTGGCATCAGGGGCCACATAGTGACGTGTGACATTGCGCAACAGCATGGCGTGGCCAACGGCGGCTGCGGAGCCCCCGGTTACCCATAACTCGGCGTTATGGAGGCACGACAATTGTGAGTGCCATTTCACATAACTATGTTATCGGTCACATTCCAGCCTCCTCAGCCTCAGGCTGCCCGACTGTTCACGGAGTGACCACTGATGGACAAGCGCACTCTCCACGCCGTCGCCACCGCCCTGGCGGCGACCGTCACGCTCGCCATGGCCGGCTGTTCCAACAGCGGCCATTCCGGCGGCAGTCGGCAGGACAAGGACGCGAAGAACCCCGCACTCGCCAACGCGGGGGCCGCGGTCGGCGGCACTCCGCAGAAGGGCGGCACGCTGACCGTCCTGTCCAACCAGGACTTCACCCACCTCGACCCGGCCCGCAACTGGGTGATCGGCGACATGGACTTCGGCACCCGGCTGCTCTACCGCACGCTGGTGACGTACAAGGCGGAACCGGGCGCGAAGGGCGGAGAGCTGGTCCCCGACCTCGCCGAGGACCTCGGCGTCTCCTCCAACGGCGCCAGGACCTGGACCTTCAAGCTCAAGAGGGGCCTGACGTACGAGGACGGCACCCCGATCACCGCACAGGACGTCAAGTACAACGTGGAGCGGTCCTTCTCCCCCGACCTGCCCGGCGGCCCGGACTACGCCGCCCGCTACCTGGCCGGCGCCGAGGGCTACCGGGGCCCCGGCCAGGGGCAGCACCTCGACTCCGTCAGGACCCCCGACGACCACACGATCGTGTTCGAACTCCGCAAGCCCTTCGCGGAGTTCCCCAACGCCACCGTCCTGCCCACTTTCGCCCCGGTGCCCCCGGCCCGGGACAAGGGCCCCCAGTACGACAGCCGCCCGTTCTCCTCGGGCCCCTACAAGATCGAGTCGTACGACCGGGACAAGCGGCTGGTGCTGGTCCGCAACCCCCACTGGGACCCGGCGACGGACACCGTGCGCAAGGCGTACCCGGACAAGCTGGTCGTGGTGATGGGACTGAGGGCCAACCAGATCGACGACCGGCTCGTCGCCTCGGAGGCCTTGGACGCCTCCGCGGTCTCCTGGGGCAAGCTGCGACCCGAGAGCACCCCCAAGGTGCTCACCAGGGCCGACGTCAGGGCGCGGCTGCTGGCCGAGTCCACCAACTGCACCGAGATGGTGCAGATGCACACCGGCCGCGCCCCCTTCGACGACGTCAAGGTCCGGCAGGCCGTGCAGTACGCCCTGGACCGCGAAGCGGTGCTGACCGCCTCGGGCGGCCCGGCCCTCAACGACACCGCCACCGCGCTCATGCCCGGCTCGCTCTTCGGCGGCACACAGCCGGACACGCTGGGGGTCCCGGCCACGGGTGACGTGGAGAAGGCGAAGCGACTCCTGAAGGAGGCGGGCAGGCCGGACGGCTTCCCGACCACCCTCACCGTCTCCAACGGGGACAAGGGGGTTGCCGAGGCGGTCCAGCAGTCCCTGGGCCGGGCGGGGATCAAGGTCACGATCGACGCCGTCGATCCGTCGGCCTTCTACGACACCATCGGTGACACCAAGAGCCGCACCGACCTCGTCTACACCGGATGGTGCCCCGACTACCCCTCCGGCTCCACCTTCCTGCCCTTCCTCTTCGACGGCCGCTACATCAAGGAGAAGGGGAACTCCGGGAACCACTCGCTCTTCCGCGACGAGGCGACGATGAAGCGGATGGACGAGATCGCGGGCATGACCGACGCCGCGCAGGCCAACGCGGCGTGGCGGCAGCTGGACGGGGAGATCCTGGCCAAGGCCCCGACGGCGCCCGCCGTCATCGAGCGCATGCCGCTGCTGGTCGGCACCAACATCGCCGGCGCCTTCGGCCACACGTCCTTCGGCGGCCAGCTCGACTACGCAACGATCGGGCTCAAGGACCCGGCGAAGAGCGGCAGCTGACCCCACCCGGCGGGGGGGGGGGGGGGGGGGGGGGGGGGGGGGGGGGGGGGGGGGGGGGGGGGGGGGGGGGGGGGGGGGGGGGGGGGGGGGGGGGGGGGGGGG
>NZ_JBVJWV010000042.1:0-53658 GCF_055602105.1 Streptomyces sp. NPDC037421 | reverse complement strand
GGTATTGTCGGCAACTACCTCACTGCTTGGGGCCGGAGGGCTCCACCCCAGCGAACCCCCCCCCCCCCCCCGGGCCCTTCACGCGTCCTGCCGCGGCCCTACTGGCGGGGGAGCGGCTTGCCCGACGTGGCGTCGACCACCTTGCGGTCGCCCAGCGGCTGCTGGAGCGTCGCCGTCAGCGCCATCTCCTGCGCGATCATGATGCAGGCCTGGCCGGGCTTGTTCGGGGTGTCCGTGATCTTCACCAGGACCGAAGCCGCCTCCTCCCGCGCCTCCAGGGCGTAGGTGCTGCACACCCCGCCCCAGAAGTTCACCGTCAGGGTCCGGTCGGCCTGGGCGTACGAGAACCCGGGCACGGTGTGCGGCTTCGGGGGCACCGCGGTGCCGGCGTCGTCCGCCGCGGCCGGCTGGACCACCGTGCGGCCCGGCTTGCCCTGCGAGCCCGCCACCTCGAACAGCCAGGCCGGTACGAGGCCCCGCCCGCCGTCGACCGTCCCCGCGACCAGCCCCAGTACGGCCCCCCGCACGCTCTCGGTCCGCGGCGGCTTCATCGGCCGCGGCTCCGGGTTGCAGGGCAGGGTGTCCGTCGCGCCCGTCGGGGTGTCCGGGGTCAGCGGCACCGAGGTCGCGCAGCCGCTCGGCCCCGGGCCGGTGCCGTCGCCGCCGCCCTTCGCCGCCGCGTTGAGCCGCTCCAGGGCCTCGGCGGCCCCGACCACGGCCTGCTCGCCCGCGCGGACCGGGGCCTTCAGCTCCCCGCTGCCCGCCACCACCGCGCCGTCGGCCCCGACGCTGATCTTGCTGGACCACCCCTGGGTCGGGAGCCCGCCCACCACCGGGTCGGCGCTGACCACCCGGACGGAGCCCTGGGTGAGGCGGGCGTCCACCTTGGCGTCGCCCTGCCCGGCGGCCGCGAGCACCGGGGCCGCGGCGGCCTTCGCGGCCTGCTCGGAAACGGGCTTCGCCGCGCCCGCGCCCTCCTGGGGGAGGGTGGCCGGGCCGCAGGTGTCCTTGCCGCGCACGCAGTCGTCCCCGACGCCGCCGCCGGCCTGGTAGCGGGAGAAGGTCCAGGTGCCGGGGGCCTTGCGGGTCACCGTGAGCCGGGGCCCGGAGCCGTCGGCGGCCTCACCGGCCTGCCAGGTGTCGCCGACCAGCCGGGGCACGCCGGAGACGCCGAGCGCCTTCGCGAGCCGGGCCACCTCGTCGGAGGCGACCTCCCCGGACGCGGCGAAGGCGGGCGCGGTGCCCGGCCCGTCGGGCAGCTTCACGTCCGCCCGGTACGTCACCGGCCCGCCGGAGGGGTCCGGCTCCCCGGGGGCGATGCCGGGGCCCGTCGGGGACCCGGCCGAGCGCGGCGCGACGGCCGCGCTGTCAGCCGTACGGGCACCGCTTCCCGAGGCGTCGCCGTACGCCGTCGAAGCCCAGTACGCCGTACCACCGCCGGCCAGCAGGACGGCGGCCGCGATCGAGCCGACGGCCCAGGCGGGCCGCCGTCGTGTGGCGCGTGATGTGTCGGGTTGTTCGCTGGTCACCGCATCGCTCCTTAGCGTGTCCCGCCGTACGTGATGCGGGTGTGACGCGGCGGCCGCGAAACCGGTTCCCCGGGTTCCCCCGGTCGGCCGGTCCGTCTCCTGCGGATCGTGCTCCCCCAGCCGCCGCTGGGAGGTGCCCGCAGCCCCGCGACGCCCGGCTGAACCGGCAGGATCCGAAAGAGGCGACCTCACACGGCCTAGTCGCCGTACGCGGCGGTACCCGCGATCAGCCGGGCGGAGGCGGGCGGGACGCTCACCCCGTGGATCTGCGAGGGCGCCACCCGCCCCGGCCCCGGCTCCCGCTCCACGGCCCAGTGCGGGGCCATCCGGGCGCAGTCGCCGAGCAGCCGTGCGAAGCCGGGCCGCGCGTCGGAGGCGTGGTCCGCGTACCCGAAGCCATCGGTATAGGTCATGAGGGCACCGTATGGGCGCCATCCTGGGCGAAGGAAGTCCTACTACGGGGTAGTTTCGCCGGGTCGGACCAGGGGCGCGGACCGGGTAGCGTTGAATGTCACCCGCCGTCATCCGCAGGAGCATCCACGCCGTGCGCATCGCAGTCACCGGCTCCATCGCCACCGACCACCTCATGACCTTCCCGGGCCGCTTCGCCGACCAGTTCGTCGCCGACCAGCTCCACACGGTCTCCCTCTCCTTCCTCGTCGACAACCTCGACGTGCGGCGGGGCGGCGTCGGCCCGAACATCTGCTTCGGCATGGGCCAGCTCGGCAGCCGCCCGATCCTCGTCGGCGCGGCCGGCTCGGACTTCGACGAGTACCGCGCGTGGCTGGACCGGCACGGCGTCGACACCGAGTCCGTCCGGATCTCCGAGGTGCTGCACACCGCGCGCTTCGTCTGCACCACGGACGCCGACCACAACCAGATCGGCTCCTTCTACACGGGCGCGATGAGCGAGGCCCGGCAGATCGAGCTCAAGGCCGTCGCCGACCGCGTGGGCGGCCTCGACCTCGTCCTCATCGGCGCCGACGACCCCGAGGCGATGCTCCGCCACACGGAGGAGTGCCGCACCCGCGGGATCCCCTTCGCGGCGGACTTCTCGCAGCAGATCGCCCGGATGGACGGCGAGAACATCCGCACCCTGATGGAGGGCGCGACGTACCTCTTCTCGAACGAGTACGAGAAGGGCCTCATCGAGTCGAAGTCCGGCTGGACCGACGAGGAGATCCTCTCCAAGGTCGGCACCCGCGTCACCACCCTCGGCGCGCAGGGCGTCCGCATCGAGCGCGTCGGCCACGAGCCGATCCTGGTCGGCTGCCCCGAGGAGACGGCGAAGGTCGACCCGACGGGCGTCGGCGACGCCTTCCGCGCCGGCTTCCTGACGGGCCTGGGCTGGGGCGTCGGCCTGGAGCGGGCCGCGCAGATCGGCTGCATGCTGGCCACCCTGGTCATCGAGACCCTGGGCACCCAGGAGTACACCCTGGCCCGCGCCCACTTCATGGAGCGTTTCACCAAGGCGTACGGCGAAGAGGCCGCCGCCGAGGTGCGCGCGCACCTGCCTTCCTAACGCGCCGCTCGCGCCGCCCGCTCCGCTGCGCC
The DNA here is from genome assembly GCF_055602105.1 of Streptomyces sp. NPDC037421. Classification (NCBI taxonomy): domain Bacteria; kingdom Bacillati; phylum Actinomycetota; class Actinomycetes; order Kitasatosporales; family Streptomycetaceae; genus Streptomyces; species Streptomyces sp. NPDC037421. Next base: position 50,575 of record NZ_JBVJWV010000042.1, on the reverse strand, counting down.
GGACTCCGTCCGTCGGCCTGCGGGGCGGTGCCGGTGCGTCCGGCCGGGGCCGGTGGGTGGGGTGCGGGGTGGGTGTGCCGCCGCGCGGGGCCGGAGTCCCCTACCCGCCCTTCGCCCGTTCCCCGGGGGCCGAACCGTGCCGGGACGGCACCCCATGGGTCACACGTCGCGGCGGACCCGGTACGCCACGCCCGTCCCGCGGGGGGTTTCGCCCAGGTAGGTGTGGCCGCGCATCGCGCACCACGCCGGGATGTCCAGGCGGGCCACCTCGTCGTCGGAGACGACCGTGACGGTCCCGCCGACCGGGACCGTGGAGATGGCCCGGGCCAGTTCGATCACCGGCTGCGGGCAGCGCAGCCCCAGCGCGTCGACCTCCACCGCGTCCGCCACCGGGGCGGCGGCAGCGGCCGGGTCCGGGACGCCGAGCTTCTCCCGTACGCCCGCCACCGCGCCCGGCAGTACCTCCAGGAAGCCGTTGACCTCGTCGGCGGAGGTGCCCGGCGGCAGGGAGACGCGTACGTTCCCCTCCGACAGCACCCCCATCGCCCGCAGCACGTGACTGGGGGTCAGCGTGGAGCTGGTGCAGGAGGAGCCGGAGGAGACGGAGTAGCCGGCGCGGTCCAGCTCGTGCAGCAGGGTCTCGCCGTCGACGTAGAGGCAGGAGAACGTGACCAGGTGGGGCAGGCGCCGGTCGGCGTCCCCGACCACCTCGACGTCGGGCACCAGCCGGACCACCCGCCGCCGCAGCCGGTCCACCAGGATCCGCAGCCGGGCCGCCTCCGCGTCCGCCTCGGCCCGCACCGCGCGCAGCGAGGCCGCCGCCGCGACGATGGCGGGCAGGTTGGCGAAGCCGGGAGAGCGGCCCGACTCCCGTTCGTCGGCGGGGCCTTGGGGGGAGAAGCGGACCCCCTTGCGGACGGCGAGCAGCCCCACCCCGGGCGGGCCGCCCCACTTGTGGGCGCTGGCCGCGAGGGCGGACCACGCGCCCTCCACCCGCCCCCAGCCCAGCGACTGGGCGGCGTCCACGAACAGCGGTACCCCGGCGGCCCCGCAGACCTCGGCCACCTCGGCCACCGGCTGGACCGTGCCCACCTCGTGGTTGGCCGACTGGAGACAGGCCAGAGCGGTGGTGGAGCCGAGCGCGGCTTCGTACCCGGCGGCCGAGACCGCGCCGAGCCGGTCCACCGGAACCTCCGTCACCGTGCCGCCGGCCGCCGCGTGCGCGTCCGCCGCATGGAGTACGGAGCTGTGCTCCACCGCCGACACGACCAGATGGCCGCCGGTGCGCCGCCGGCCCGCGAGCACGCCCGCCATGCCCGTGTGAACCGCGTGCGTCCCCGAAGGAGTGAATACGAGCTCGTCGGCGCGGCATCCCACCGCCTCCGCCGCAGCCTCGCGCGCCGCGTCCAGCAGCAGCCTTGCCCGCCGCCCCTCCCGGTACAGCCGGGCGGGGTCCGCCCAGCCCTCGTCCAGGGCGGCCTGGAGTGCCTGCCGGGCCACGGGGTGGAGGGGAGCGGCGGACGCGGTGTCGAAGTACGGCATCCGGCCACGGTAGATGGTGGCCGGCGGCCGGGCGGGACCCCGCCCCGGGCGGATCCGGTTCAGGGACCGTCAGATGCCGTCCTGAGCCCGCCGTTCAGGGCCGTTCGGCCCGTCCCCCGTACGGCGGATCCATCCCTTCGGGGGCAGTAGCGGCGCGTTGGGCACCCTCCCCGCGCGACCCCAAATAGCGTCCAGTAGGGTTTGGTCCGCATAAACATCCAAACCCCTGCCTGCGTCAGGGCCGGCGACCGACCCGAACACGGCCGCGGCCGGCCGCGCGGGCCGAGACTCTCGGGAAGGCGCTACGTGAGTCCCTACGGCTCCGACCGCTCGCCGCGGCGCCCGATGCGGCGGAAGCTGCTGCAGGCGCTGACTGCGGGCGTGGTCCTGGCGACCGCCACTGGTTGCTCGTACACCTGGAAAGACTTCCCCCGCCTCGGAATGCCCACCCCGGTCACTGAGGAGGCGCCTCGCATCCTCTCCCTGTGGCAGGGATCCTGGGCGGCCGCTCTCATCACGGGCATCCTGGTGTGGGGCCTGATCATGTGGAGCGTCATCTTCCACCGGCGTAGCCGGACGAAGATCGAGGTCCCCGCGCAGACCCGGTACAACATGCCCATCGAGGCGCTGTACACCGTGGTCCCGCTCATCATCGTCTCGGTGCTCTTCTACTTCACCGCGCGTGATGAGTCGAAGCTGCTCTCCCTCTCCGCCAAGCCGGCGCACACGATCAACGTGATCGGCTACCAGTGGAGCTGGGGCTTCAACTACGTCGAGAACGTCGACGGCGATGCCGCGACCCCGAAGGCGGGCGAGACCCCGAAGGAGCTCGCCTCCCTGCCGGACCGCTTCATCAAGGCCTTCCCCGCGGGCGCCGAAGGCGTCTACGAGAAGGGCGTCCCCGGCGACCGGAACCCGGACACCAACAACCCGGGGCCGACCCTCTACCTGCCCAAGGGCGAGAAGGTCCGCTTCATCCTGTCGTCGAACGACGTCATCCACTCGTTCTGGGTGGTGCCCTTCCTGTTCAAGCAGGACGTGATCCCCGGTCACACCAATGTCTTCGAGGTCACCCCGACCCAGGAAGGCACCTTCATGGGCAAGTGTGCCGAGCTCTGCGGTGTCGACCACTCCCGCATGCTCTTCAACGTGAAGGTCGTCTCTCCCGCGGAGTACAAGGCGCACCTCAAGGAGCTGGCGGAGAAGGGTCAGACCGGCTTCCTGCCGGCCGGCATCAAGCAGACTGACCCGGCCCGGAATGCGGAGACGAACAAACTGTGAGCATCCTCAACGAATCCCAGGGTGCCGCCGCAGCTGACTCGTACGAGAACGAGCTGCCGGTGCGGCGCAAGCAGCCGGGCAACGTGGTCGTGAAGTGGCTCACCACCACCGACCACAAGACCATCGGCACGATGTACCTGGTCACGTCGTTCGTGTTCTTCATCATCGGCGGGATCATGGCGCTCTTCATGCGCGCCGAGCTGGCCCGTCCGGGCACGCAGATCATGTCGAACGAACAGTTCAACCAGGCGTTCACCATGCATGGCACGATCATGCTGCTGATGTTCGCGACCCCGCTGTTCGCCGGCTTCGCCAACTGGATCATGCCGCTGCAGATCGGCGCGCCCGACGTGGCGTTCCCGCGGCTGAACATGTTCGCGTACTGGCTGTACCTCTTCGGCTCGACCATCGCGGTGGCCGGCTTCGTCACCCCCTCGGGTGCCGCCGACTTCGGCTGGTTCGCCTACTCCCCGCTGTCGGACGCCGTCCGCTCGCCGGGCATCGGCGCCGACATGTGGATCATGGGTCTGGCCTTCTCCGGCTTCGGCACGATCCTCGGCTCGGTCAACTTCATCACCACGATCATCTGCATGCGCGCTCCGGGCATGACGATGTTCCGCATGCCGATCTTCACCTGGAACGTGCTGCTGACCGGTGTCCTGGTCCTGCTGGCCTTCCCGGTCCTCGCCGCCGCGCTCTTCGCGCTGGAGGCCGACCGGAAGTTCGGTGCACACGTCTTCGACGCGGCCAACGGTGGCGCACTCCTGTGGCAGCACCTCTTCTGGTTCTTCGGACACCCAGAGGTGTACATCATCGCGCTGCCGTTCTTCGGAATCATCTCCGAGGTCATCCCGGTCTTCTCGCGCAAGCCGATGTTCGGTTACATCGGTCTGATCGCCGCGACGATCGCGATCGCCGGCCTCTCGGTGACCGTGTGGGCGCACCACATGTACGTCACCGGCGGTGTGCTGCTGCCGTTCTTCTCCTTCATGACCTTCCTGATCGCGGTACCGACCGGTGTGAAGTTCTTCAACTGGATCGGCACCATGTGGAAGGGCTCGCTGTCCTTCGAGACCCCGATGCTCTGGGCCGTCGGCTTCCTGATCACCTTCACCTTCGGTGGTCTGACCGGCGTCATCCTGGCCTCGCCCCCGATGGACTTCCACGTCTCCGACTCGTACTTCGTCGTCGCGCACTTCCACTACGTCATCTTCGGCACCGTGGTCTTCGCGATGTTCTCCGGCTTCCACTTCTGGTGGCCGAAGTTCACGGGCAAGATGCTGGACGAGCGCCTCGGCAAGATCACCTTCTGGACGCTGTTCATCGGCTTCCACGGCACCTTCCTGGTGCAGCACTGGCTGGGCGCCGAGGGCATGCCGCGTCGTTACGCGGACTACCTCGCGGCCGACGGCTTCACGGCGCTGAACACGATCTCCACGATCAGCTCCTTCCTGCTGGGCCTGTCGATGCTGCCCTTCATGTACAACGTCTGGAAGACGGCGAAGTACGGCAAGAAGATCGAGGTCGACGACCCGTGGGGCTACGGCCGTTCGCTCGAGTGGGCGACGTCCTGCCCGCCGCCGCGGCACAACTTCCTCACCCTGCCGCGCATCCGCAGTGAATCGCCGGCGTTCGACCTGCACCACCCGGAGATCGCGGCCCTCGACCACCTCGAGGACCACGCCCCGGCGAAGGCCGTCACCGGTGGCAAGGAGGCCGGCAAGTGAAGATCCAGGGCAAGATGTTCCTCTGGCTCTCCGTCTTCATCCTGATCATGACCGTCGTTTACGGCGTCTGGTCGAAGGAGCCGGTCGGAACCACCGCTCTCGCGCTGGCCTTCGGCCTGAGCGCCATGATCGGCTACTACCTGGCCTTCACGGCCAAGCGCGTGGACGAGATGGCCCAGGACAACCTGGAGGCCGACGTCGCGGACGAGGCCGGCGAGCTGGGGTTCTTCTCCCCGCACAGCTGGCAGCCGCTCTCGCTGGCCATCGGTGGCGCGCTCGCGTTCATGGGCGTCATCTTCGGCTGGTGGCTCATGTACTTCTCGGCCCCGATCATCCTGATCGGCCTGTGGGGCTGGGTGTACGAGTACTACCGCGGTGAGAACCAGAACCAGTAGCACCGGCAGTAGGCATCACACCGCGGTCCGCCGCGGTGCCTGAGGGGCCCGGACACCTTTTCGGAGGAGTCCGGGCCCCTCGTTTGCAGTCACCCCGCGCGCTGGATTTGTCATATCTTCATAGCGTTGGGCGCATGAACCACTCACCGCGTCTTTGGACGGTACTCAGCTGCTCCCTGCTGGTCGCGTCCCTCGGGGCCGGCGCCACCGCATGCGGGTCCGGCGACAACAACCCGCTGTCCGCCCGCCCGTACGACGCGGGCGACCAGGTCGTCTTCAACCAGCCCCCGGGCGGCCGCCCCACCGACCCGGACAAGCCGCTGGAGGTCACCGCCAAGGGAGCCGAGGCGCGGATCACCGACGTGATGGCCGTGGACACCCACGGCCGCCGCCTGGCGGGCGAACTCTCCGCCAAGGGCGACCGCTGGCACAGCACCGTCCCTATGGCCGCGGGCGTGCGCTACACGGTCGTCGTGAGCACGGAGGACCAGCGGGGAGCCCCAGGGCAGCGCACGCTGACTTTCGAGACCACCCCGGCCAAGAAGGTCCTCAAGGTCGAATTCGGCCCGGACGAGGGCAAGTACGGCGTCGGACAGCCCCTCACGGCCGAACTCAACGAGCCCGTCAAGGACAAGGCCGCCCGCGCCATCGTCGAACGGGCCCTGGTCGTCGACGCGCCGGCCGGCGTCGAGGGCGCCTGGCACTGGGTGGACGACAAGAACCTGCACTACCGCCCGAAGGATTACTGGCCCGCCCACACCGCCGTCTCCGTACGGAGCAACCTGGAGGGCATCAAGGTCTCCGACGAGCTCCACGGAGCCGCGTCCAAGCCGCTGAAGCTGGAGATCGGCGACCGCGTCGAGGTCACCACCGACGCCGCCTCGCACTACCTCACGTTCGAGCGCAACGGCGAAGTGATCAACACCATCCCGGTGACCACCGGCAAGCCCGGCTTCTCCACCCGCAACGGGGTCAAGGTGGTGCTCGGCAAGCAGTACTTCGTCCAGATGCGCGGCGACACCGTCGGCATCGGCGGCAGCGAGTACTACAACTTGCCCGTCTACTACGCCACCCGGGTGACGTGGAGCGGTGAATACGTGCACGCCGCGCCGTGGTCGGTCGGCTCCCAGGGCTACGAGAACGTCAGCCACGGCTGCACCGGCATGAGCACCGGCAACGCCGCCTGGTTCTACGAGAACATCACCGAGGGCGACATCGTCAGGGTGATCAACAGCATCGGCGACGACATGGACACCTTCGGCAACGGCTTCGGCGACTGGAACATGGAGTGGAAGGAGTGGCGCGAGGGCAGCGCCCTCCTGAAGGGCACCCAGGAAGGCCGCAGCTCCGTCGACCAGGCGCGGCTGCGCCCCACCGTCTGAGAGCCCCGCAGAAGGCCGTACGGGCCCGCGGGCGGCCGGACAGACCGGCCCGCGGGCCCCTCGTCGTGCAACCGGCGCCTCCGGCGCCCCAGGAGCCTCAGGCGGCCGGCGACAGCCGCGACCGGAGCAGCCCCGCCAGGGTGTCGGGGAAGTCGACCGGGTCCACCGGAAGGGTGACCGCCGCGTCCGCCCGGCTCCACGTGGCCAGCCAGGCGTCCTGGGGACGCCCCATCAGCAGCAGCACCGGGGGGCACCGGAAGATCTCGTCCTTGATCTGACGGCACACACCCATGCCCCCGGCCGGAACCGCCTCGCCGTCCAGCACGCACAGGTCGATGCCGCCCGCGTCCAGCTCCTTGAGGACCGCTGGAAGCGTGGCGCACTCCAGGAACTCCACCGGCGGCAGGTCCGCGGCGGGCCTGCGCCCGGCGGCCAGCCGCACCTGCTCCCGGGTGCCCGCGTCGTCGCTGTAGACCAGAACCCGCGCAGTCGCCCGCATTTCGTCCTCCACCTGGCCGTGAATCACGCTGATGATGCGCGGGATGCTACTCCGTCCGACCCGCTGTCAACATCGGTTCCGCAAGCCTCGCGACCGGTCTTCTGATGGGCCGTTCGGGCCTTGCACACCCCCCTGACACTCCGAACGGCACCCCCCGGGGTGAGGGCGGGATAAGCGACCGACATAATGTCGGTCGTGGCGACAGCAACGACAGTAGATACCGGGCACGCGCACCCGACGGTCAACCGGCCGAACCTCGTCAGCGTCGGAACCATCATCTGGTTGAGTTCCGAGCTGATGTTCTTCGCGGCCCTCTTCGCGATGTACTTCACCCTGCGATCCGTGACGGGTGCCGAGTACTGGACAGAGCAGGCCGAGGCCTTGAATCTGCCCTTCTCGGCAACGAACACCACGATCCTGGTGCTCTCCTCCCTCACCTGCCAGCTCGGCGTATTCGCCGCCGAGCGCGGTGACGTGAAGAAGCTCCGGACGTGGTTCATCATCACGTTCGTCATGGGTGCGATCTTCATTGGCGGCCAGGTGTTCGAGTACACCGAGCTGGTCAAGCACGAGGGCATGTCCCTCTCGTCCGGCCCGTACGGAACGGTCTTCTACCTGACCACCGGCTTCCACGGTCTGCACGTGACGGGCGGTCTCATCGCCTTCCTGCTGGTCCTCGGCCGGACGTACGCGGCCAAGAGGTTCACCCACGAACAGGCCACGTCGGCCATCGTCGTGTCCTACTACTGGCACTTCGTCGATGTCGTCTGGATCGGCCTCTTCGCGACGATCTACCTGATCAAGTAGCGAACACGTTCGCCGGGTACCGCTCGGCACACCGTCCAGAAACACCGACGCAGAAGATCCTGACACCGGGGTAATCCGTGAAAAAGCTCTCCGCACGACGACGCCATCCGCTGGCGGCGGTCGTCGTTCTACTCTTCGCGCTGGCGGTCACGGGGGGGCTGTACGCCGCCTTCGCGCCCGCGGGCAAGGCGCAGGCCGATGAAACCGCCCAGTCCCTCGCCATCGAGGAGGGCAAGAAGCTCTACGCCGTGGGCTGCGCAAGCTGCCACGGAACCGGCGGTCAGGGTTCCACTGACGGCCCCAGCCTGGTCGGCGTCGGCTCCGCGGCCGTCGACTTCCAGGTGAGCACGGGCCGCATGCCCGCCCAGCAGCCCGGCGCCCAGGTGCCGAAGAAGCCGAACATCTACACCCAGCCCCAGATCGACCAGCTCGCGGCGTACATCGCGTCGCTCGGCGCCGGCCCGATCACGCCGACCGCGAAGCAGTACGACCCGGCTGGTGCCGACATCGCCGCTGGTGGCGAGCTGTTCCGCAACAACTGCGCGCAGTGCCACAACTTCACCGGCGAGGGTGGCGCGCTGACCAACGGCAAGTACGCCCCGAACCTCGAGGACGTCTCGCCGAAGCACATCTACGAGGCCATGCTCACCGGCCCGCAGAACATGCCCTCCTTCCCGGACAGCACCATGCCGGAGAAGCAGAAGAAGGACATCATCGCGTACCTCGAGAACGTCAACGGCGAGAAGTCCACCAGCCCCGGTGGCCTCAAGCTCGGCGGCCTCGGTCCCGTCTCCGAGGGTCTGTTCGGCTGGATCTTCGGCCTGGGTGCGCTGATCGCTGTTGCCGTCTGGGTCGCGGCCCACACCGCTAAGGCCAAGAAGTCATGAGTAGCCAAGACATTCCCGAAGACAAGCACCTGCCGAGCGAGCAGGGCGACGCGCACCACGGTGCCGTAGCGGTCGCGGACGACCCGTTCGCGGACCCCGGCCTCCCGGTCCACAAGCCGCGCATCCAGGACATCGACGAGCGGGCCGCCAAGCGGTCCGAGCGCACGGTCGCGATGCTGTTCACGCTGTCGATGCTGGCCACGATCGGCTTCATCGCCTCGTACGTGGCCTTCCCGGTCGACAAGATCGTTTTCATCTTCCCCATCGGGAAGGTCAGCGCGCTGAACTTCGCGCTGGGCATGACGCTGGGAACGGCGCTGTTCTGCATCGGCGCCGGCGCGGTCCACTGGGCCCGCACCCTGATGTCCGATGTCGAGGTCGCCGACGACCGCCACGAGATCGCCGCCTCCCCGGAGGTCAAGGCGAAGGTCATGCAGGACTTCGCCGACGGTGCGAACGAGTCCGGCATCGGCCGCCGCCCGCTGATCCGCAACACGATGCTCGGCGCGCTGGCCCTGCTGCCGCTCTCCGCCGTCGTGATCCTGCGCGACCTGGGCCCCCTGCCCGAGGACAAGCTGCGCAAGACCCTGTGGTCCAAGGGCAAGCTGCTCATCAACCAGAACACGATGGAGCCGCTGCGTCCCGAGGACGTCCTGGTCGGTTCGCTGACCTTCGCCATGCCGGAAGGCCTGGAGGAGGACCAGCACGACTTCCAGGTCCAGATCGCCAAGGCCGCCCTGATGATCGTCCGCATCCAGCCGGATGACATCAAGGACAAGCAGGAGCTGGAGTGGTCCCACGACGGAATCGTGGCCTTCTCCAAGATCTGCACCCACGTCGGCTGCCCGATCAGCCTGTACGAGCAGCAGACGCACCACGTGCTCTGCCCGTGCCACCAGTCCACCTTCGACCTCTCCGACGGCGCCCGTGTCATTTTCGGCCCGGCCGGTCACGCGCTTCCGCAGCTGCGGATCGGCGTGAATAGCGAAGGCTTCCTCGAGGCGCACGGCGACTTCGAAGAGCCCGTCGGTCCTGCATTCTGGGAGCGCGGATGAGCACCTCAGACAACAACGGGCGCAACGCGTCGCGCGGCGAGCGCGTAGCGGACTGGGCGGACGGCCGCCTGGGAATCTACGGCCTCGCCAAGGCGAACATGCGCAAGATCTTCCCGGACCACTGGTCCTTCATGCTGGGTGAGATCTGCCTCTACAGCTTCATCATCATCATCCTCACGGGTGTGTACCTGACGCTGTTCTTCCACCCGAGCATGAACGAGGTCGTGTACCACGGCTCGTACGTGCCGATGCAGGGCGTCATGATGTCCGAGGCCTTCGCCTCGACCCTGGACATCAGCTTCGACGTCCGCGGTGGCCTGCTGATCCGCCAGATCCACCACTGGGCGGCGCTGATCTTCGTCGCGGCCATGGTCGTGCACATGATGCGCGTCTTCTTCACCGGCGCGTTCCGCAAGCCGCGTGAGGTCAACTGGATCTTCGGCTTCCTGCTGCTGGTCCTCGGCATGTTCACCGGCTTCACCGGTTACTCGCTGCCGGACGACCTGCTCTCGGGTACCGGTGTCCGCTTCATGCAGGGCGCCATCCTGTCCGTCCCGGTCGTCGGCACCTACCTGTCGATGTTCCTCTTCGGCGGGGAGTTCCCGGGCGGCGACTTCGTCGCGCGCTTCTACTCGGTGCACATCCTGCTGCTGCCCGGCATCATGATGGGCCTGCTGGTCGCGCACCTGATCCTGGTGTTCTTCCACAAGCACACCCAGTTCGCCGGCCCCGGCAAGACGAACAACAACGTCGTCGGCATGCCGCTGCTGCCGGTCTACATGGCCAAGGCCGGAGGCTTCTTCTTCCTGGTCTTCGGTGTCATCGCGGCCATCGCGGCGATCGCCTCGATCAACCCGATCTGGGCGCTCGGCCCGTACCGCCCGGACCACGTGTCCACCGGTGCGCAGCCCGACTGGTACATGGGTATGCCGGAAGGCCTCATCCGAGCCATGCCGGGCTGGGAGATCAACCTGTGGGGTCACACGCTCGTCCTGGGCGTGTTCGTCCCGCTGCTGCTCTTCCCGCTGGTCCTCGGCGCCATCGCCGTCTGGCCGTTCATCGAGTCCTGGGTCACCGGCGACAAGCGCGAGCACCACATCCTGGACCGCCCGCGCAACGTCCCGACCCGTACGGCCTTCGGTGTCGCCTGGATCTCGGAGTACATCGTGCTCCTCATCGGCGGCGGCAACGACATGTTCGCCCAGTACTTCCACCTGTCGATCAACTCGATCACGTGGTTCGTCCGGATCGGCTTCTTCGCCGTCCCGGTCCTGGCGTTCATCGCCACCAAGCGGATCTGCCTCGGCCTCCAGCGCCGGGACCACGACAAGGTGCTGCACGGTCGCGAGACCGGCATCATCAAGCGTCTGCCGCACGGTGAGTTCGTCGAGGTCCACGAGCCGCTGTCGCAGGCCAAGCTGCACACGCTCACCGCGCACGAGCAGTACAAGCCGGTCGAGATCGGCCCGACGGTCGACGAGAACGGTGTCGAGCGCAAGGTGACGCGCGGCGAGAAGCTGCGGGCGAAGCTCAGCAAGGGCTTCTACGCGGAGAACAACCAGATTCCGAAGCCCACGGTGGAGGAGTACAAGGAGATCCAGGCCGGACACGGCCACCACTGATCTCCGGCATGACCGCTTGAGGGATCGGTTCCGTCCGATCCTGGTGTCGCCACGGCGAGAGCCCCGTCCAGTCACTGGACGGGGCTCTTTGCCGTCTCCGGGGCTGGATAGGCTGAGATCCTTCCCATCGGACGTACGACCCCCGACGAGCTAGCAGGAGCTGACCATGAACGTTGCGACCCCGGCAGGCGGCGACAGCGTGGCGGCCCGCGGCTGGCCGGGCATTCTGGAAGCACTGGTCAGCCGTCAGGACCTGGCCAGCGAGGACACCGCCTGGGCGATGGAGCGGATCATGCGCGGCGAGGCCACGGACGCGCAGATCGCGGGCTTCGCGGTGGCCCTCCGGGCCAAGGGCGAGACCGTGGCCGAGTACACGGGGCTGGTCCGGACGATGTACGCCCACGCCAACCTGATCGAGGTGCCCGGGCGGACCGTGGACATCGTCGGCACCGGCGGCGACGGCGCCAAGACGGTCAACATCTCGACCATGTCCGCCATCGTGGCCGCCGGCGCGGGCGCCAAGATCGTCAAGCACGGCAACCGGGCGGCGTCCTCCGCCAGCGGCTCCTCCGACGTCCTGGAGAAGCTCGGCGTCAACCTGGCCCTCACCCCGGAGAGGGTGGCGCAGGTCGCCGAGGAGGCCGGCATCACCTTCTGTGCCGCGGTCGTCTTCCACCCGGCCCTGCGGTACGCCGCCTCGGCCCGCCGGGACCTCGGGGTCCGCACCGCGTTCAACGGCCTCGGCCCGCTCACCAACCCGGCCCGGGTCAAGGCCCAGGCGGTCGGCGTGGCGGACGCGCGGCTGGCCCCGATCATGGCCGGGGTGCTCGCCGAGCGGAACACCTCCGCCCTGGTCTTCCGCGGCGACGACGGCCTGGACGAGCTGACCACCACCGGGACCTCCCGGGTGTGGTGGGTCCGCGACGGCGAGGTCACGGAGCACGCCTTCGACCCGCGTGACGTCGGCATCGAGACGGTCGACATCTCGGCCCTGCGCGGCGGCGACCCGTCGTACAACGCGGACGTCGCCCGCCGCCTGCTGGCGGGGGAGACGGGCCCGGTCCGCGAAGCCGTCCTGCTGAACGCGGCGTCGGCCCTGGTCGCCCTGGACCCCGGCACGGGCACGCTGGAGGAGCAGCTCGCGGCCGCCATGGCCCGCGCGGCCGAGTCCATCGACTCCGGGGCCGCCCGTGCCTCGCTGGAGCGCTGGGTGGCGGCCAGCAACGCCTGAGCCCTGGCCGGGCGGTGCGAGCACGGCGTGAAGGAGGAGACCCCGGTCCACGATGTGGACCGGGGTCTTGTGCGTGCGGGATCTTGTGGCAGGATGCTCTCCAAGGTCACGAGTGACAGCGTTTAGGCCCCGGCTTGCTGTCCGGCAACCCTCCTTCCGTGGCGGGGTGCCCCGGGTGATGACCAGGCCGTAGGCAGCGAGGTCTACGGCAAGCGCGGATCCCTCGACACCAGGGGTCCTGGTCTCTCGAGGAGCGTTTTCCGTGAGCAAGCGAATGCGATAGGGCGACTCCGCCCCTTCTTCAACCCTCGGATCAGGGTCGTTTCCGCGTACCCCCGATCAGTCCGAGGACCTTCCCGTACCCCCGACGGCCGCCGCCGCGCCGCCGTACCCGCGTACGGGCACACCGAAGCCATTCAGCCCTGCCTGCCGGGAGATACCGCCATGTCCGCATCCCTGAACGCCGCCACCGCCGCATGCGCCACCGCCGCCGAGGTCCCCGCCTGTGACGGGCCGCTGCCGGTGCTCGGCCGGGACGTCACCGTCCCCCTCGTCACCGGCGGCGAGGTCACCTACGCCGCCCTCGACTACGCGGCCAGCGCCCCCGCGCTCCAGCGGGTCTGGGACGACGTCGCCGCGTACGCCCCGTACTACGGCAGCGTCCACCGCGGCGCCGGCTACCTCTCGCAGCTGTCCACCGACCTGTTCGAACAGAGCCGCGCCACCGTCGCCGAGTTCCTCGACTGCCGACCCTCCGACCAGGTGGTCTTCACCCGGTCCACCACCGACTCCCTCAACCTGCTCGCCGCAGCGCTGCCCGCCGACTGCCGGGTCTTCGTCTTCGAGACCGAGCACCACGCCTCGCTGCTGCCCTGGGGCGACGCCCGGGTCACCTACCTCAACGCCCCCCGCACCCCCGGCGAGGCCGTCGCCACCCTGGAGCGGGCCCTCGCCGACCGCGACCCGTACGGCCCGGCGCTGGTCTGCGTCACCGGTGCCTCCAACGTCACCGGTGAGCTGTGGCCGGTGAAGGAGCTCGCCGCCGCCGCGCACGCCCACGGTGCGCGGATCGTGCTGGACGCCGCCCAGCTGGCCCCCCACCACCCCGTCTCCGTACGGGAGCTGGACGTGGACTGGGTCGCCTTCTCGGGGCACAAGCTGTACGCGCCCTTCGGCTCGGGCGTGCTCGCCGGCCGCGCCGACTGGCTCCAGGAGGCCGAGCCGTACCTCGCCGGGGGCGGCGCCTCCCGCAAGGTGGCCCGTCGTGAGGACGGCGGCGTGGACGTCGAGTGGCACACCACCGCCGCCCGCCACGAGGCCGGCTCCCCGAACGTCATCGGCGTCTACTCCATCGCCTCCGCCTGCCGCGCGCTGCGTGAGGCGGGCTTCGAGAACCTGGTCGCCCGGGAGGAGCACCTCATCGCCAAGGTCCGCGAGGGCCTGGCGGAGGTCCCGGCCGTGCGGGTGCTGTCCCTGTTCGGGGACGACGCCCCGCGCGTCGGCGTCATCTCGTTCGTGGTCGACGGCTGGAACAGCTCGCACTTCGCGGCCGCGCTGTCCGCCGAGTACGGGATCGGGGTGCGGGACGGGCTCTTCTGCGCCCACCCGCTGGTACGGACCCTGCTGGGCAGCGAGCCGCAGGCCCAGGGGGAGTGCGGGGCGCCGGAGGCGGCGCCGGGGGAGCGGTCGCTGAACGCGATCCGGGTCAGCTTCGGGGCCGGTACCCCCGACGAGCACGTCGAGCGCTTCGTCCGCGCGGTCCGGGAGCTGGTCGAGGACGGCGCGAAGTGGCAGTACCGCACGGAAGAGGGCCGCTGCGTCCCGGCCGTGTAGCGCCGCTGAGGGAGCGCCGCCCGGGGCGGGGAGAGGTCCCGCGCGGCGGCGTCCCCGTACCGGCCAGGAGAGAGGGCTACGCGTCGAGGCCGATGGCGAAGGCGGCTTCGAGGTCGTGCTGGGAGTACGTGCGGAACGCGACGTGGGTGTCGGTGGCCTCGACGCCCGGGATCTTGCTGATGCGGCCCGGGATGATGTCCGCGAGGTTCTCGTGGCGGGCCACGCGGACCAGGGCGATGAGGTCGTACGTACCGGTGACGGAGTAGACCTCGCTGACGCTGTCCAGCTGCGCGATGGACTCGGCGATCTCGGGAATGCGGTCCACGCTGGTCTTGATGAGCACGATCGCGGTGATCACGGTTGGCTGTCTCCCTCGCCGGCAGTCACTGGTCTCCTCACTCTAGTCGTACGGCGATAACGGGCCCACGCGTAACAGAAGCCGAGCGAGAAGCCCACCACGTGGGCCAGGTAGGCCACTCCGGGACCGCTCTCCGCGCGGTGCGCCGCCAGCCACTGGAGGCCGAACCAGAACAGCAGCACGATCCACGCCGGGAAGCGCAGCGGCAGGAAGAGCAGGAACGGGAACAGGCTCGTCACCCGGGCCCGCGGGAAGAGGCACAGGAAGGCCCCCAGCGCCGCCGAGATCGCCCCGGACGCCCCCACCAGGGTCTGGTCCGAGGAGGCGTTGGCCGCCGCGTAGGCCGCCAGCGCGAGGTATCCCGTACAGACGTAGAACACGAGGAACGGCGTCCGGCCCATCCGCTCCTCCGTCATCGTGCCGAAGACGTAGAGGAACAGCATGTTCCCGAGCAGGTGCAGCCAGCTGCCGTGGACGAAGAGCGCCGTCAGCGGGGTCAGCAGCGGACGCCCGGCCCCCGAGAACAGCTCGTCCGGGACGACGCCCCAGTGCCGGAAGTACGCCGTCCCCGTCTCGATCAGCAGATCGCCCGTCCCGTAGGCCGGGTTCAGGCCAGAAGCCGGGCCGAGGACGAACACCGCGCAGCAGGCGGCGATCAGCGCGTACGTGACCACGGGGCCCCGGGCGGCATCGCACAGGGTCCGCCACTTTACGATCATGCGACAGAGCATGACGCAGGCGGACCCACCTGAGGGTGGTGCCAGGCCGTAGGGTTACGTGCTGCGGTCCGCCGACCGCGGTGTAGGGCTTTAATTGAATGAGCTACGAAGGAGAGAGCGGCCTGATGACGGTTCCCCTGCCGACCGACACCACCCGGTGGCGCTGCACCCTGTGCGGCAACCTCACGCGGTTCGATGTCACCCGATCGTCGAAGGTCGTGGAGTACGTCCACCTCGATCTTGCCGGGGAGCCCAAGGTCGAGGAGCGCGAGGTGGTCAGTGAGACCATCGACTCGGTCCGCTGCCGCTGGTGCAACGCGGTGGACCAGATCGAGCTCGTGGACAGGCCGGGCGCCGGCTCCTGACGGAGCCGGGCCCACAGTAGATCACGGTAGGGGTGACGGATTGTGGAGCCAGCAAGCGGCGCGAGGCCGGCCGACGCGGCCGGCGACGCCGCGGAGGTCCTCGACCGCCCGCTGCCGGAAGGCGTGCGGCGCCGGGTCGTCGCGATCGTCTCGGACGCCTTCGGCGGTCTGACGGTCGGGGACCTCCCGGCGCAGCTGCGCCAGTACGCCCGGTTCACCCCGACCCGGCGCGCCAAGTTCGCGGGCAACGCCATGGCCGCGGCCGTGGAGACCGACGGTGTCTTCCGCAGCCGGATCGCGGAGAAGCTGCGCGAGGCGCAGCCGGAGCTGGCCGGGGCCCTGGAGTCCGGGGCCCCGCCCGCCGCGGCGGACCCGCTGGACGTGGCGGCCGCCGCGTACGTGCTGCGCCCGGTCGGCTGGGTCAAGCTGGTGGCGTCCGCCGGTGAGGAGGCGCAGCGCGCCGACGCCGAGCGGGTCGGCGACGAGACCCGGCGGGAGCTGGAGCGGCTGCGCGAGGAGCTGGCCCACCTGAAGGAGGCCCAGCGCTCCGGGGGCGAGCAGGTGCGGGCCGAGCTGGAGGCCGCCCGCAAGGAAGCGGAATCGCTTCAGCGCAAGCTGCGCAGTGCCCTGAGCGACGTCAAGCGGGGCGAGGCCGCCCTGCGCAAGCTGGGCGGCGAGATCGACGGGATCCGCGGTGAGGCGGCGGCGCAGGTGGCCGCAGCCGAGAGCGAGTCCCGGCGCCTGAAGTCCCGCCTCGCGGAGGTGGAGTCGGCGCTGGAGACCTCGCGCCGGGCCACCCGGGAGGGGCGCAGCATCGAGGACATGCGGCTGCGGCTGCTGCTGGACACCGTGCTGGACGCGGCGGCGGGGCTGCGCCGCGAGCTGGCGCTGCCGCCGGTCTCGACGCGGCCGGCCGACACCGTGGACGCGGTGGAGCCGGGCCGGATGACCCCGAAGGACATCGCGGCGCGCGCCCTGTCGGAGACCGATCCGGCGCTGCTGGACCAGCTGTTGGCGCTCCCTCAGGCGCATCTGGTGGTCGACGGCTACAACGTGACGAAGACCGGGTATCCGACGATGCCGCTGGAGAAGCAGCGGCTGCGGTTGCTGGGCGGGCTGTCCATGCTGGCCGCGCAGACGGGTGCCGAGATGACGTGCGTCTTCGACGGCGCGGAACTGGCGGCGCCGGTGCTGCTCGCACCCCCGCGCGGGGTGCGCGTGCTGTTCTCCAAGGCGGGTGTGACGGCCGACGAGTTGATCCGCCAGCTGGTGCGGGCCGAGCCGCCCGGCCGGCCGGTGGTGGTGGTCTCCACCGACCGCGAGGTGGCCGACGGCGTGGCGAAGGCGGGCGCCCGGCCGGTGACGTCCGCATTGCTGCTCAAGCGGCTTTCACGCGTTTCGTGACCGCTGGGGCCGATGCCGGGATCGACGGCATAAGCGGAAGACGTACCGTCAGCTCCTCGGCACGCAGCGTGGGGTCTGGGTAAAGGAAGCGGAACGGCCGCGGGATTTTGCCGCCGGGGGTTTGAAGTGATCACGGGCGTGTCGCTAGGGTCCGCTCAAACCTTCGTGCGGTAGCGCACCCATTCGGGTGCGGGCGGAGGTGCCGCCGAGTGCGCCCGCACCGGTTTCCGGCGGCCCTAGGAAGAAGGAGCTCGCCCCCGTGGCGTCCCACCGTCGACCCAAGCAGCCGGCCCGCACCCGCGTGACCGTGCTCACCGCCACCGCCGCCGCGGCGGTCGCCCTCTCCTCGCAGTCCGCCACGGCCGCCCCCGGCGGACCGGACAAGGACGAGGTCAAGACCAAGGTCGACGCCCTCTACGAGGAGGCCGAGCAGGCCACCGAGAAGTTCAACGGGGCCCGCGAGCACCAGGAGCGGCTCGAAAAGGAGATCGCGCAGCTCCAGGACGCCGTGGCCCGCGACCAGGGCGAGCTCAACGACCTGCGCAACACGCTCGGTTCGCTGGCCGCCGCCCAGTACCGCGGCGGCGGCGTCGACCCCTCCGTCGCGCTCCTGCTCTCGGGCGACCCCGAGACCTACCTCGACAAGGCCTCCACGCTCCAGCAGTTGAGCGGCAGGCAGCTGGAGGCGATAGCCAGGATCCAGGCCAAGCAGCGCGCCCTCGCCCAGCAGCGCCAGGAGGCCGCCGGCAAGCTCGCCGACCTCGACGCCACCCGCAAGGAGCTCGGCGAGAAGAAGAAGGCGGCCCAGGACAAGCTCGCCGAGGCCCAGGCCCTCCTCAACACGCTGAGCGCGCAGGAGCGCGGCCGGCTCAGGGAGGAGGAGGCCAAGCAGAGCAGGGCCGGGGAGAAGGCCGCCCCCGCCGTGAGCGCCTCCGGCCGCGCCGGGGCCGCGCTGGCAGCGGCGAAGACCAAGCTGGGCAGCGCGTACATCATGGGCGCCACCGGCCCCAGCGCCTACGACTGCTCGGGGCTGACCCAGTGGGCCTACGGACAGGCCGGCGTCGGCATCAGCCGCACCACCTACACCCAGGCGAACGACGGCACGCGCATCGGCCGCAGCCAGCTCCAGCCCGGTGACCTCGTCTTCTTCTACGACGACCTGCACCACGTCGGCCTGTACGCCGGCAACAACATGACCCTGCACGCCTCCAACCCGCGCGGCGGCGTCAAGTACGAGTCGATGGACAACATGCCGTTCCAGTTCGGCGTCCGCGTCTGACCCCGGACGGGGGACGCTCCTTGCACCGCCCATCCGGGCGAATTGCGCGGACCCGCTCTGACCTCGCGCCCCGCCCATGACCTGCGTCTGAGGCGGGGCGACGGCCTGTGCGCTCCCCGGCGGTCGTTGGCCGGTGCGTGGCCGCGCGGCTACTGTCTGCCAGCGCGGAACCCGGCACACGGCCGTCCACGGGGGGCGGACCCGGGCCCCGCGCAGCGGAAGGGAGCGGTTCCCCATGGCGTCCCACCGCCGGACCGGGCTCAGCGGCCTCGACCGGAACACCAAGGTCACCGCCTTCACCGCCGCCGCGGCCGGCGCCGCCGTGGCCCTCACGGGCGCGCCCGCGCTCGCCTCCCCGGGGCTCCCCCAGGAACCCGCCGGCGGCGCCCGCGCCCAGGTCGACCGGCTCTTCGAGGAGGCGGAGCAGGCCACCGAGCGGTACAACGAGGCCGGCGAGAAGGCCGACGCCCTGCGCGCCGAGATCAGCCGGGCCCAGGACGCCGTCGCCCGCGGCCAGGACCGCATCAACACCATGCGCGGGGTCCTCGGCACCTTCGCCGGCGCCCAGTACCGCTCCGGCGGCCTCGACCCCACCGTCGAGCTGATGCTCTCCGACGACCCCGCCGCCTACCTCGACAAGGCCGCCGTCCTGGGCCGGCTCAGCGGCCGCCGGGCCCAGCAGCTGGGCGAACTCCGCGAGGAGCAGCGGCGGATCGGGCAGCAGCGCCAGGAGGCCTCCCGCAAGCTCGCCGAACTGGAGGCCCTGCGCACCGAGGTGGCCACCCAGAAGCGCTCCGTCACGGCGAAGCTCGCCGCCGCGCGCCGGCTGCTCAACGAGATGCCCTCCGAGGAGCGGGCCGACTTCGAGCGCGCCTCCCGCTCCGGCGGCCGGGGCCCCGTCGACGGCCTGCCCGGCCTGCCCTCCGGAGGCGGCCGGGCCTCGGGCCGCGCCATGGCCGCCGTGATGGCCGCCCGGGCCGCCGTCGGCCGGCCGTACGTGTGGGGCTCCACCGGCCCCTCCGGCTTCGACTGCTCCGGGCTGATGGTGTGGTCGTACCGCCAGGCCGGCGTCTCCCTGCCGCGCACCTCGCAGGCCCAGCGGTACGCGGGCCGGCAGGTGCCGCTCTCGCAGGCGCAGCCCGGGGACCTGGTGACGTACCGCTCCGACGCCAGCCACGTCGGCATGTACGTGGGCAACGGCCAGGTGGTGCACGCCCCGTACCCGGGCGCGCGGGTGCGGTACGACCCCGTCGGGATGATGCCGGTGTCCTCCGTGACCCGGCCCTGATTCCGGCCGTGCGTACGATCGGCGGATGATCCCGGTCCGCCGCCGCACCGCCGTACGCCTCCTCGCGCTCGCGCTGTGCCCGTTCCCGGCGGTGGCCGGCTGCGCGGACCCGGCGCCCGTCGCCCCCGCCGACGCGGCCGTACGGCGCGCCGTGGCCGACTGGTCGGCGTCCCCGCCCGCGCGGCTCGCCCGGATCCCGCTGGAGGACTGGTCGTACGGGGTCACCTCGGTCCGGCAGGACGGCGTACGGGCCTTCGCGCGCGCGGAGCTGCGCTACCGGCTCGCCGGCTACGACGCCGCACCGGCCTCCTCGGCCCGGGAGGTGGAGCTGACCCGGGACGGCACCGGCTGGCGGGTCACCGCCGACCGGCCCGCCCCCGGGGCGGTGGCGCAGCTGTGGGACCAGGGCGAGCCGGCCGCCGTACGCGGCGCGCACAGCCTGGTCCTCGGAGTCGGCCGGAGCCCGCAGGAGCTGTCCGCCCTCGCGGCCGAGGCCGACCGGGCGGTGCCGGCGGTCAGCGCCGCCTGGCCGGGGCCGTGGGCGGGGAGGGTGGTGGTCCTGGCCCCCGCGACGCTGGACGCGATGGCCGCGCTGCTGGGCCGGCCGGCCGGCACCTACCGGGGCCTGGGGGCCGTCACCACCGGCAGCACCGGGGGCGGGCCGGCCCCGGCCGACCGGGTCGTCGTGAACCCGGAGGGGTACGCGGGCCTTTCGGAGGCCGGGCGGCGGATCGTCCTCACCCACGAGGTCACCCACGTCGCGACCCGCGCCGCCACCTCGGCGCGGACCCCGCAGTGGCTGACCGAGGGCTTCGCGGACTGGGCGGCGTACCGGGGGACCCCCACCACCCCGGCGGAGGGCGCGCCCGAGCTGGCGCGCGCCGTGCGGCGCGGCGAGGTGCCGGGCGCGCTCCCCGACGACGGGGCCTTCGCCTTCGGCGGCGACCCTTCGGCGGCGGCCCGGGCGTACGAGGGCGCCTGGCTGGCCTGCCGGCTCGTCGCCGCCCGCTGGGGCGAGCCGGCGCTGGTACGGCTCTACGAGCTGGCCGGGCGCGAACCGCTGCCGGTGGCGCTGGAACAGGCCCTGGGGACGGACCTCCCCGGGATCACGCAGGCCTGGCGGCAGGCACTGCGGGAGGACCTGGGGTAGCCGTCGGGTACGTTGGCGGGGATGCACAAGACGCTGATCGTGACGAACGACTTCCCGCCGCGCCCGGGCGGCATCCAGGCCTTCCTGCACAACATGGCGCTGCGGCTGGACCCCGAGCGGGTCGTCGTCTACGCGTCCACCTGGAAGCACGGTGCGGAGGGCCGCGAGGCCACCGCCGCCTTCGACGCGGAACAGCCGTTCCCGGTGGTGCGCGACCGTACGACCATGCTGCTGCCGACGCCCCGGGTGACCCGGCGGGCGGTGTCCCTGCTGCGCGAACACGGCTGTGAGTCGGTGTGGTTCGGAGCCGCGGCCCCGCTCGGGCTGATGGGGCCGGCGCTGCGCCGGGCGGGCGCGCGGCGGATCGTCGCCACCACCCACGGGCACGAGGCCGGCTGGGCGCAGCTGCCGGCCGCGCGGCAGCTGCTGCGGCGGATCGGCGAGGGCACGGACACCCTGACCTACCTCGGGGAGTACACGCGTTCGCGGATCGCCTCGGCGGTGACGGACCGGGCGGCGGCACGGATGGTGCAACTCCCGCCGGGGGTCGACGAGAAGACCTTCCACCCCGGCTCGGGCGGCGCGGAGGTCCGGGCGAGGCTGGGGCTGTCCGACCGCCCGGTGGTCGTGTGCGTCTCCCGTCTCGTCCCGCGCAAGGGCCAGGACACCCTCATCGAGGCGATGCCGCGGATCCTGGCGGCGGTGCCGGACGCGGCGCTGCTGATCGTCGGCGGCGGGCCGTACGAGGCGGACCTGCGCGCGCTGGCCGCCGCGAAGGGGGTCGCGGACTCGGTGGTCTTCACGGGAGCCGTCCCGTGGGCGGAACTCCCGGCCCACTACGGGGCGGGGGACGTCTTCGCGATGCCGTGCCGGACCCGGCGGGGCGGACTGGACGTGGAGGGGCTCGGCATCGTGTACCTGGAGGCCTCGGCGACGGGCCTGCCGGTGGTCGCGGGCGACTCGGGCGGGGCGCCGGACGCGGTGCTGGACGGCGAGACCGGCTGGGTGGTCCGCGGCGGCGCCCCCGACGACGCGGCGGACCGCATCGTCACCCTCCTCCAGGACCCGGAACTCCGCGCCCGCATGGGCGAGGCGGGCCGCGCCTGGGTGGAGCGCCAGTGGCGCTGGGACCACCTGGCCGAGGGGCTCCGCGCCATCCTTTGATCCACGCGGTCCTCGCACCGCTCAGCGCCGGCGCGCTTCCCGGGCTTCGGGCCCGCTGCGCCAGCCTCCGGCCGTCGGGGCCGGGGCGGGGTCGGTTCGGTGGCTCGAGCCGGTGGGGGTGTGCGTGTGGTCGGCCGCTGCGCGGTGCTCGGCCCCTCCCCGCCCTTCACACTCCCCCGGACTCCGTCCGGGGGGACCCCCAGGCCTCAAAACGCCGGCGAGGCCATGTACGAGCCCCGTCGGCGATTGAGGTGCGGGTCCGGGCAGCGCCCTGGGGGCACCTCCCAGCGGTAGCCGGGGGAGGAACGGTGGAAGGGCGGGTAGGGGACCTCGCCCCGCGCAGCGGCACACCACCCGCGCCCGACCCACCGGCCCCAGCCAAGGGCCCCGCCCCCGCCCCGTGCGAGCGGAGTACCGACAAGAAGCGGCAAACGGCGGCATTTCCGGTCCGGCAGGGACAATCGCGGGCGGAATCTCGCAGACCGGAGGTCGTCCGCCCCCACCCGGTTACGGTCCACACATGTCTGACTGTTACTCACATGCGTGGCAGTGCGAGTTATGGCCGGTTGGGCGGAATCCGCTCATGATGCGGCCATGACACTCAACCTGACGCGCCGTCAACTCGGCCTCAATGCCCTCCGCGCCGCCGCGGCCCTCGGAATCACCCGCATCGGACTCGGCGCCGCCGCCGCGGCGGAGCCCCCCGCCGCCCCGTACGCGCCCGCCGTCGTCGTCGGCTCCGGCTACGGGTCCGCCGTCGCCGCGCTGCGCCTCGGCCAGGCCGGCGTCCGGACCGTCGTCCTGGAGATGGGGCGGCTGTGGGACACCCCCGGCCCCGACGGCAAGGTCTTCCCCTCCACCTCCGCGCCCGACCAGCGCTCCATGTGGTTCCGCAACCGCACCGAGGCCCCGCTCGCCCAGTTCCTCTGGCTCGACGTGGTCAACCGCGACATCAGCCCCTACCCCGGGGTCCTGGACCGCGTGAACCACGGGGACATGTCCGTCTACGTGGGCCGCGGCGTGGGCGGAGGCTCGCTCGTCAACGGCGGCATGGCCCCGACCCCCAGACGCTCCTACTTCACCGAGGTGTTCCCCGGCGTGGACGCCGCGGAGATGTACGGCACCTACTACCCGCGCGCCCGCGCCATGCTCGGCGTCAACGACGTCGACCCCGCCTGGTTCGAGTCCACGGAGTGGTACCGCTTCGCCCGGATCTCCCGAAAACACGCCCAGAACACCGGACTGAAGACCACCTTCGTGCCCAACGTCTACGACTTCGAGTACATGAAGCGCGAGGCCGCCGGCACCGCCGCCCGCTCGGCCCTCGCGGGCGAGGTCATCTACGGCAACAACCACGGCAAGAAGAGCGTCGACAAGACCTACCTCGCCGCCGCCCTCGGCACCGGCAACGTCACCATCGAGACCATGCAGCGGGTGGTCGCCGTACGCCAGGACCCGGCCGGGGGCTACGTCCTGACCGTGCACACCAGCGACCTCACCGGCCGCGTCACCCAGGTCCGCGAACTCGGCTGCCGGCAGCTCTTCCTGGGCGCCGGCAGCCTCGGCACCACCGAGATCCTGCTGCGCGCCCGCGAGACCGGCGCGCTGCCCGCGCTCAGCGAGAAGGTCGGGCTCGGCTGGGGCCCCAACGGCAACGTCATGACCGCCCGCGCCAACCACCTGTGGGACACGGTCGGCTGCAACCAGGCCACCATGCCCGCCCTCGGCATCGACGACTGGGACAACGCGGCCAACCCGGTCTTCGCGGAGATCGCCCCGCTCCCGATGGGCATCGAGCACTGGATCTCGATGTACCTGGCCATCACCAAGAATCCGGAGCGCGGCCGCTTCACCTACGACGCCGCGAGCGACACGGCGCGGCTGAACTGGACGCGGGACCAGAACGCCCCGGCGGTCGCGGCGGCCAGGAACCTCTTCGACCGCATCAACCGCCGCAACGTCACCATCTACCGCTACGACCTCTTCGGCGAGAACAAGGCCTTCGCCGACAACTTCACCTACCACCCGCTCGGCGGCTGCGTCCTCGGCGAGGCCACCGACGCCTACGGGCGGGTCAGGGGCTACCAGGGGCTGTACGTACTGGACGGCTCACTGGTGCCCGGCTCGCTCGGCGTGAACCCGTTCGTGACGATCACGGCCCTCGCCGAGCGGAACATGGAGCGGATCCTGGCCCAGCCCTGACCCGGACATCAGCCCCGGTACAGCGCGTCGATCTCGTCCGCGAAGTCCTTCGCCACCACGTTGCGCTTGAGCTTCAGCGACGGCGTGATGTGGCCGGACTCCTCCGTGAACTGGGAGCCCAGGATGCGGAACTTCCGCACCGATTCCGCCTTGGACACCGCCGCGTTGCCGTCGTCGACGGCCTTCTGGACGGCGGCGATCAGCTCCGCGTCCTCGCGCAGCTCCGCCGCCGTCACCCCGGCCGGCTTGCCGTTCTCCGCGGCCCACCGGCCGAGGAACTCCTCGTCGATGGTGACCAGCGCGGCCACGAACGGCCGCCCGTCGCCGACCACCATGCACTCCGCGACCAGAGCGTGCGCCCGGATCCGGTCCTCGATCACCGCGGGGGCGACGTTCTTGCCGCCGGCCGTGACGATGAGTTCCTTCTTGCGCCCGGTGATCCTGAGGTAGCCGTCCTCGTCGAGGGTGCCGACGTCGCCGGTGTGGAACCAGCCGTCCGTCATCGCCTCGGCGGTGGCCGCCTCGTTCTTCCAGTACTCCTTGAAGACGTGCTCGCCGTGCACCAGCACCTCGCCGTCGTCGGCGATGCGCAGCACGGAGCCGGGCAGCGGCTGGCCGACCGTGCCGATCTTCTGCTTGTCCCACGGGAGGAAGGCGGTGGCCGCGCAGGTCTCCGTCAGGCCGTAGCCCTCCAGGACCGTGAAGCCGATGCCGCGGAAGAAGTGGCCGAGCCGCTCGCCGAGCGGGGCGCCGCCGGAGATCGCGTACTCGCCGCGCCCGCCGAGGACGGCGTGCAGCTTGGAGTAGACGAGCTTGGAGAAGATCTTGTGCTTGAGCTTCAGGCCGAAGGACGGGCCCGAGGGGGTGTCCAGCGCCCGGCTGTACGCGATCGCCGTGTCGGCGGCCGCGTCGAAGATCTTGCCCTTGCCGTCGGCCTGGGCCTTGGCCCGCGCCGAGTTGTAGACCTTCTCGAAGACGCGCGGCACGCCGAGGATCAGCGTGGGGCGGAAGGACTGCAGCTCGTCGGTGAGGTTCTTGATGTCCGGTACGCAGCCCAGCCGGATCGGCGCCAGCACCGCCGCCACCTCCACCAGGCGGCCGAAGACGTGCGCGGCCGGGAGGAAGAGCAGCACGGAGCACTCGCCGGTGCGGAAGAGCGGCTTCAGCCGCTCCACCACGTTGCCGCACTCGGCGAAGAAGTTGCGGTGGGTCAGCACGCAGCCCTTGGGGCGGCCGGTGGTGCCCGAGGTGTAGACGATCGTGGCCGGGTCGTCGGCGACCGCGAGGGCGCTGCGCGCGTCCACCTCGGCGTCGGTGACCTCCGCTCCGGCGGCCTTCAGGAGGCCCTGGGCGTCCTTCTCGATCTCCCAGACCTCGCGCAGCTCCGGCAGCCGGTCGCGCAGGGAGGCCACGTTCGCGCTGTGCCCGGGGCTCTCCACGATGGCCGCGACGGCCCCGGAGTCGCCGAGGATCCACTGGATCTGCTCGGGGGAGCTGGTCTCGTACACGGGGACGGTGACGCCGCCCGCGGTCCAGATCGCGAAGTCGAACAGCACCCACTCGTAGCGGGTGCGGGAGATCAGGGCGACCCGGTCGCCGGGCTCGATGCCCGACGCGATCAGGCCCTTGGCGGCGGCCCGCACCTCGGCGAGGAACTCCACCGCGGTCACGTCCTGCCACCGGCCGTCGACCTTGCGGCTGATGACAGCGGTGTCTGGGTGCTGGGCGGC
The DNA here is from genome assembly GCF_055602105.1 of Streptomyces sp. NPDC037421. Taxonomy (NCBI): domain Bacteria; kingdom Bacillati; phylum Actinomycetota; class Actinomycetes; order Kitasatosporales; family Streptomycetaceae; genus Streptomyces; species Streptomyces sp. NPDC037421. The sequence goes on along the minus strand of NZ_JBVJWV010000042.1, from coordinate 24,655 downwards.
GTTGCGGCGGATGAGATCCGTCAGGTTCCCGTCCGACGGGACCTCGTAAAGGGCCGGAAGGCTGAACTCGCGCAAGACTGCTGCTCCTCTGGGCGCCATCGCCACCGTGTGGACCGACCGGACGTTACCCACCGGTAGTGGGTTCCCGATAGAGGGAACCGGCCAGATGTTCCGTGCGTCACATTCTGTACATCGCGATGCGCCGCAAGACCCGCCAATACGCTGCCGACAGTAGTCGACCGTGTTCGCGACTCGGAAGTAACCGCAGGTCCGGCCGCCTGCGACCCTCCCTCTACCCGGCCGGAGCCGGGCCCCCCTAGGGTGAGCGCATGGGTGGCAGGAAGAGTCGTACGCGGGTCCACGTCGTCAGCGACGTCCACGGCAACACCGAAGCGCTCGCACGCGCCGGAGACGGCGCCGACGCGCTCGTCTGCCTCGGTGACCTGGTGCTCTTCCTCGACTACGCCGACCACTCCCGCGGCATCTTCCCCGACCTCTTCGGCGTCGAGAACGCCCACCGCATCGTCGAACTGCGCACCGCCCGCCGCTTCGCGGAAGCGCGTGAATTCGGCCGCCGGCTGTGGGACGGACTCGACAGGGAACGGATGATCGAGGAAGCGGTGCGCCGCCAGTACGCGCAGATGTTCGCGGCCTTCCCCAGCCCGACGTACGCGACGTACGGCAACGTCGACATCCCCGGCCTGTGGAGCGAGTACGCCGGACCCGGGACCACCGTCCTCGACGGCCAGCGCGTGGAGATCGGCGGCCGCGTCTTCGGCTTCGTCGGCGGCGGACTGCCGTCACCGATGCGCACCCCCTACGAGGTCGACGAGGAGGAGTACGCCGCCAAGGTGGAGGCCCTCGGCGAGGTCGACGTGCTCTGCTCGCACATCCCGCCGGAGGTCCCCGAGCTCTGCTACGACACCGTCGCACGCCGCTTCGAGCGGGGCAGCGAAGCCCTGCTGGCCGCGATCCGCCGGACCAGGCCCAGGTACGCGCTCTTCGGCCACGTCCACCAGCCGCTGGCGCGGCGGGCCCGGATCGGCGCCACCGAGTGCGTGAACGTCGGGCACTTCGCCGCCACCGGAAGGCCCTGGGCCCTGGAGTGGTGACCTCCACACGCACGGTAGCCTGCACGCGGCGGCCGCGGGCCGCACACTTCCTCGAATCACTCCCCGGAGGAGCCACCGCGATGGCGGAACACACCAGCTCAAGCATCACGATCGACGCCTCCCCGGCCGACGTGATGGCCGTGATCGCCGACTTCGCCCGCTACCCGGAGTGGACCGGCGAGGTGAAGGAGGCCGAGGTGCTGGCCACCGACGCCGAAGGCCGCGCCGAGAAGGTCCGCCTCCTGCTGGACGCCGGCGCGATCAAGGACGACCACACGCTCGCGTACACCTGGAAGGGCGCCGACGAGGTCAGCTGGACGCTCGACAAGTCCCAGATGCTGCGGCAGCTCGACGGCTCCTACCGGCTGGCCCCGCTGGACGGCGGGCGCACCGAGGTCACCTACCAGCTGACGGTGGACGTCAAGATCCCCATGCTGGGCATGATCAAGCGCAAGGCGGAGAAGGTCATCATCGACCGCGCCCTGGCGGGCCTGAAGAAGCGCGTCGAGACCCCCCGCCCCTGACGCGCCGGGCCCCTTTCGAGGCGCCCGCGCGGCGCCCCGAAAAGGGGCCCGCGTCCGTACGGACCAGTGAAGAAAAGGCACGGCACCACCATGCAGACCCTCCTCGTCACCGGCCCCGGAGGGGCCGGCCGGAGCACCGTCGCGGCCGCGACCGCGCTCGCCGCCGCACGGGACGGGCAACGGGTGGTGCTGCTGTGCGCCGAGGACCCCTTCGGGGAGGGAAGCCCCGACCCCCGGCTGCGGATCGCCCGGATCGACTCCGGCGCGGAGTTCCGCACCGAGCTCGCCGCCCTCCAGGAACGCGGCGCCTCCCTCATCGGCATGCTCGGCGGGCGTCCCCTCGGCGCCGAGGAACTCACCGAGCTCCCCGGCGCCGAACAGTTCGCCCTGCTCCGCGCCCTGCGCCGGGCCGCCGCCGAACCCGCCACCGACCTCGCCGTCGTGGACATGCCCCCGCTGCACCAGGCCGTGGCCACCCTCGCCCTCCCCGCCCAGCTGCGCCGCTACCTCGCCCGGCTGCTGCCCGTCGAGCGGCAGGCGGCCCGCGCCCTGCGCCCCGTACTGGCCCAGCTGGCCGGAGTGCCCATGCCGGCGCAGTGGCTCTACGAGACCGCCGCGCGCTGGGACGAGGAGCTGGCCGCCGTCCAGGCCGTCGTGGAGGCCCCCACCACCCGGGTCCGCCTGGTCGCCGAGCCCGGCCCCGCCGCGGCCGCCGCCCTGCGCACCGGGGTGCTCGGGCTCGCCCTGCACGAGCTGCGGATCGAGGCCCTCGTGGCCAACCGGCTCGTGCCGCCGGCCGCCGCCGCGGCCGACGCCTGGGCAGCGGGGATCGCGGCGCAGCAGCGGGCGTTCCTGGCCGAATGGGGCCAAGACCTCCCCGTCCACGAGCTGGCCCACCTCGGCCGGGACCCCCGCGGCACCGACGACCTGGAGGCGCTCGGCACCGCCCGGGGAATCACCCCCGGCCCCGCCCCCGCGCCCGGCCCCGGCTGGACCGTCGAGGACCGGCTCGCCGACGACGGGGTGCTCGTCTGGGCGATCCCGCTGCCCCGCGCCCGCAAGAGCGAGCTCGATCTCGTCCGGCGCGGGGACGAGCTGCTCGTCGCCGTGGGACCGCACCGCAGGATCGTTCCGCTGCCCTCGGTCCTGCGCCGCTGCACCGTCTCGGGCGCCGCCCTCGCCGACGGCGCCCTCCGCGTCCGCTTCACCCCGGACCCGAGGCTGTGGCCGAGGGAGCGCTGAGACCCGTACCGCCGTTCGGGTACCGTCGAAGGAAGACCCACCGCAGCTGCCGCCAGGAGAGTCCGCCATGAGCGAGGCCACCGACCACCCCGCCGACGACGACGCCTGGGCGCGGGCCTGCGCCGAGGACCTCGCCGCCGAGAAGGAACGCCGCAGGTCGGCACGGGCCGGCGGCACGGGCACGGGCACGGGCACCGCCGCCGAGGAGCTGTTCAAGCTCTTCGAGGCCGTCGCCGACAAGGTCTCCTCCCTGAACAACCCGGCCGTCGGCGCCGCCGCCCAGGACGCCGTACGCCAGTTCGTCAACCAGGCCAAGACCGCCGCCAAGCCCGTCATCGAGCGCAACCCGGAGGTCTTCGGCCACCTCGCGGCCGCCGGATCCGAACTCCTCGCCGCCTACCGCTCCGCCGTCGAAGGCCACGAGCGCCGCTGGACCCACGACGAACCGCCCGCCCCCCGCAAGCCCTCCGACAAGGGCGACGAGGGCCCCGATACGGGCCCGGCCGAGCGGATCGATCTCGACTGAACCTCCGCCGGCCCCGTGTACGGTTGGCCGTGGCGGGGTTTGACCGGAAACCGAGGGACTAATGGGACTCACCATCGGCGTCGACATCGGCGGCACGAAGATCGCGGCCGGCGTGGTCGACGAAGAGGGCACCATCCTTGAGACGTACAAGGTGCCCACCCCGCCGACCGCGGACGGCGTGACGGAGGCGATCTGCGCCGCCGTCTCCGAGGTCAGCAGCAGCCACACCATCGACGCCGTCGGCATCGGCGCCGCCGGATACGTCGACGACAAGCGCGCCACGGTGCTCTTCGCACCGAACATCAACTGGCGGCACGAACCGCTCAAGGACAAGGTCGAGCAGCGCATCGGCCTGCCCGTCGTCGTCGAGAACGACGCGAACTGCGCCGCCTGGGGCGAATACCGCTTCGGCGCCGGCCAGGGCCACGAGGACGTCATCTGCATCACCCTCGGCACGGGCCTCGGCGGCGGCATCATCATCGGCAACAAGCTGCGCCGCGGCCGCTTCGGCGTCGCCGCCGAGTTCGGCCACATCCGGGTCGTCCCCGACGGCCTGCTGTGCGGCTGCGGCAGCCAGGGCTGCTGGGAGCAGTACGCCTCCGGCCGCGCCCTCGTCCGGTACGCGAAGCAGCGCGCCAACGCCACCCCCGAGAACGCGGCGATCCTGCTCGGCCTCGGCGACGGCACCGCCGAGGGCATCGAGGGCAAGCACATCAGCGAGGCCGCCCGGGCCGGCGACCTGGTCGCCATCGACGCCTTCCGCGAGCTCGCCCGCTGGGCCGGCGCGGGCCTGGCCGACCTGGCCTCCCTCTTCGACCCGTCGGCGTTCATCGTCGGCGGCGGCGTCTCCGACGAGGGCGACCTCGTCCTCGACCCGATCCGCAAGTCCTTCAAGCGCTGGCTGGTCGGCGGCGCCTGGCGGCCGCACGCGCAGGTACTGGCCGCGCAGCTCGGCGGCAAGGCCGGGCTCGTCGGCGCCGCGGACCTGGCCCGCCAGGGCTGACACCCGGCCCCCCGTTCGGCAGTGACTGCCCGCCGCGCCCCCTGTGGGAGCGGCGGGCAGCTGCGTATGTTCGGGGCATGCCGCACACGCTGCCGAAGTCTGTGACCGAGCCCGACGGTTCAGCCGTGATCCGGGCGCTCAGCTACAACATCCGCTCGCTGCGCGACGACGAGGAGGCCCTGGCCCGGGTCATCCGCGCCTGCGCCCCCGACCTGGTCCTCGTACAGGAGGCACCGAGGTTCTTCCGCTGGCGCAAGCACGCGGCGAGGCTGGCCGCCAAGACCGACCTCGTGGTGCTGGGCGGAGGAGCGACGGCCGCCGGGCCGCTGCTGCTCTGCTCGCTACGGGCCTTCGTGGAGCGGACCGAGGACGTGCTGCTCCCGCGCACCCCCGGACTGCACCGGCGGGGCTTCGCGACGGCCGTCGTCCGCTTCGGGGCCGCCCGGGTCGGGGTGGTCAGCGCGCACCTGTCGCTGGACGCGGGGGAGCGGCGCGCCCAGGCGGAGCTGCTGCTGGACCGGGCCGCCGCGCTGGGGGCACCGCACGTGATCGCGGCCGCCGACGTCAACGAGGCGGCGGGGGGTCCGGCCTTCGGCCGGCTGTCGGGGGCGCTCCAGGACTGCTGGACGGTGTCCCCCTGGGGCGGCGGCGACACCTTCCCGTCGGCGGCGCCGGACCGGCGGATCGACGCGGTGTTCGCGTCGCGGGGGGTGGAGGTACTGGCCTGCGGTGTCCCGGCAGGGCTCCCCGGGGTCACGCCCCCCGACCTCCGCGCCGCCACCGACCACCTCCCGGTCCTGGCGACGCTGCGGATTCCGGCGGGGTGACGCCGGTGGGGGCGCGCTACCTCCCCCTCGACCCGGTGGGGGCAGGTCAGTGGCTGCCCACCCGCCCCCGGGTGCGGGTGGGTGGGCGGAGGGCCGGATCCCCTCGGCCGGGCTCATCGAGGGGCGGGGGTTTCCCGTCAGTCCCATCGTCCTTCCGTGACGGGCCGGCCCGTCAAGGGCGCTCCCTTCGGTCGCGTCGCTACGCGATCGCCTTCGGCGACCCTTGACCGACCGTCCCGCCCCGGAAAAACGAAAGACTGCCGGGAAACCCCCAAAGAGACGGCACGGTCCATGGTCGGAGGGGCGGGTCTCTCAGCGATGAGGCGAGGAGCCGGGCGTCGGCCGGCTGGGCATCCGGGCCCGCCCAGCCCTGGTTCGGGGGCCTGGCTACCTGCACGAGAGGTTGATCAGAGCGACCTGCGGAGCCCCCAGGCGCGAGAGATCGCTACGCGCTCCTCACTTCTCAGCGGCTGGCGGCCGTCCGGGGCTGATACCTGCACCAAATGTTGATCAGGAAGAGGCGGGAAGCGGGTGGGCGCGTCAGATCGCTACGCGCTCTTCACTTATCAGCGTCCGCAGCATGTCTGTGGCCGCTGGCCTCAAGCCAAGAGGGCCGACGGCAGCGGCACGGGCCGACAGGAGCAACATCCGTCAGGGTCTGATGAGACAGTTGGTGAAGCCGTCGCGGATGAGAGACTCATATGCGGCATGCACGTCATCTGGTACGTCCTGGGCGATAGCGAATCCCTTCTTCGGGTACTCGATCACCCGTTGCAGGTCGCCGACCATCATGCTGATCACGGATTCCTCATCGCCCATGCCTTTGAGATAGGCATCGAAGGACAATGGGTCGGAAGCGCAGACCACTTCGGCCTCGGGCCACTGCTCGCGGCAAGTGGCGAAGGCTCGTCGCTCCATGTATGGCATGCCGATCAGCAGCACGGAATGGGGCCGGACCCCGGCGGCGGTGAGCGTCTCGCGGGCGAACGCGATGTTCTGCCCGGTGTTGGCGGCCTTCGGTTCGAGCAGCATCGCGTGGGCGGGTACGCCGAGCGCAAGGGCATGCTCGTGGAAGTGCACGGCTTCGCCACGGGGGAACACGCTGCTGGTGGCCGCGCTGTTGCCGCCGGTGAACACGAGGATGGGGAAGAGCCCGGTCTCGTACAAGTGGGCGGCGTAGGTGCTGACGCCGAGGTCGTTGCAACCCAAGGCGATGGCCGCGTCGCACGGGCGGAGTTCGTGACGCATGTGGTGGTAGTCCCAGATCAGCTGGGCCGCCTGCCGCTGATCCTCGTTGATTCCCTGCGGTCGTCCGTCTGCCACTCGTTGCTCCCTCGTCGGTGGTGTAGGGGTTTGAAGGCTCCCTCGCACGTCCGTCTGATCGCCTCGATGCTACGTAGTTGATGTCCGAGGTCGGACTGCGCGGCGATCTGTGCGGCTTCGTCGAGAAGGCGGAGCCCCTCGTCACGGGTGGCGGGATCGGTGCGCAGGATGTGGGCTTGAGCGGTGGTGAGCTGCACCCGTTGCATTGGGGACCGCACAGTGCTCGTGCTACAGGCGACGTCCAGGAAACGGAGCGCGGTGGTGAGGTCTCCGGCGTCGCGGCGGGCGAGGGCGAGTTTCTGGTGGGCCACCGACCAGTCGTCGGGTTCGGTGAGGTTCTCGAAGTCACGAGTCGCGGCTGTCATGACACGCGTCGCGTAGTCGTGCTGACCGTCCTTGCTCAGCGCGGTTCCCACCCACAATCGGGCACGCGCGCGGTCGCGAGGAGAGAGCCGGTCATCGACAGCCAGGGTTTCGTAGGCGCGAGCAGCGGTCTCCAGCTTGCCGGACATCTCCATGACGACCGCGAGGGACAGGTCGATCTGGGCTACACGGCGGGGGATGCCGAGGTGTGTGAAGACGGCGCGCGCACCGACATAGGAGTGCTGGGCGGACAGCAGTCCAACGAGAGTTCCCCGGTAGCGCTTGAGGTCGCCAAGCAAGGCGGTCGAGCGGGCGAACAGATACAGGCCCTTCTCGTCCAGCTCGGGGGTCTTGAAGCGGCTCAGCCACCGGCTGAGCAGGCTGTCGGCGAACGTGAATTCCTGCTGAGAGAGGGCCACCACGACCCGGTCCAGGTCATCGGCCCAGGATTCGTACTCCCAGGCCAGCGGGCCTGCGGGTGTCACCCGTCGGACTGCGGCTTCCGTTCCGGGCCATCCGGTTTCGGACAGGAACGTCTCGAACCGCAGATGGGCAGCCGTATCCGCACGGGCCAGAGCTGTATCAAGGATCGCCTGGGTGTCCGGGCGGGGCTCGGTTAATGCCTGGAGCTTCTCCCATTTGGAGATGGTCCGCACGCCGACACCGAGGTGTTCGGCGAACGCACGGATGCTCAGCCGCAGCGCGAGCCGGAGTGCCTTGGCCTCCAGCCCGGTCCAGTGGTGCACGGTCGCCACACGCCGCTCCTTTCTCACCGTCATCGAACCACGCCAGACCGACGAGGGGGGACGCAAGTGCAGCGGAAGTGCAACAAGCGTTCATTCCCGCACGGTTGGGACGAGTCCAGGCTGATGGGGTGACACCACTTACCTCTGGAGGAGTCGCCCCGTGACCGACCGCATCACGCACAGCTGCGTTTGCGAGGTGCCCAAGACCGCGCACGTGCCCGTCGTGAGGGTGGCAGCCACGTTCGAGCCCAGCAACGACCTACTAGACCGGGCCCAGGCAGGCTGGGAGCGCTTCCTCAGCACGCTCGAGGCGGTCTCCGATGAGTGAGTGCTACGAGTACGTCCCCCACCGTCTTCTCCGCCAGCGCGTCCGCGACATCGCCTCGGGCGTCGAGGGCGTGCTGATGGCGGTGATCAACGAGAACGTCTCGGACACCGGAATCGAGCGCTGGATGGAGCTGGCCTATATCCGGGGCGCATCCGGCCGCGAGTTCACCACCGCCGTCACCAATGTCGAACCCGCCCCAGCCCAGCCCCGGACGGCCGCCAGTCTCCGAGACCAGAGGAGCGCGTAGCGATCCGACGCGCCCGTCCGCTTCCCCCAGCGCCCTGATCAACATTTGGTGCGGGTATCAGCCCAAGACGGCCGCCGGACGCCGAGAAAAGAGGAGCGCGTAGCGATCTGACGCGCTTGGGTGCTCCCCACGGGGCTCTGGTCGGCATGTGGTGCAGGTAGCCGGGCCCCCGGCCCGGGACCACGGATCAAGGCCGCCCGGATGCCCGGCGGGCCGGCCCCCGCTTCCTCCCGCATCCCTGAGAGACCCGTCCCTCCCCCCTCTGCCCGTGCCGTTCTTTTGGGGGTTTCCCGGCAGTCCTTATGTCTTTCCGGGGCGGGACGGTCGGTCAAGGGTCGCCGAAGGCGATCACGAAGTGACGCGACCGAAGGGAGCGCCCTTGACGGGCCGGCACGACACGGAAGGACGATGGGACTGACGGGAAACCCCCAAACCAGCTCTGACACCGCCCAGGGGGACACCGCTCCCCACCCCACCGGCCCGCACCCGGGGAGGCGGGTGGGCAGACACCGCCCGGCCCCCACCCCTCGAGGGGGAGATGGCGGGCCCGCGCCGCAAGCCGCGTACCCTCGACGGCCCTACACCACCGCGCCCCGCCCCGGATCGTCGTCGTCCTCGTCGCCGTGCGACATGCGGGCGATCAGGGTGGCGAAGCCGCCCAGGAAGCCGCCGATGCCCAAGGTGGTCAGCCACCACGTCATGTCCCACTGGAACAGCACCGCCAGCAACAGCAGCACCGGCCCGCCGATCACCGCCAGCCACGCGAACTTCGCCGTCGTGTCCGCCTCCGGCAGCTCCGGTTCCGGCGGGACGAAGTGGCCCTCGTCCGCCGGCTCGGCCGGGGTGTGGTCCCGCGGGCCCGGTGTGGGGGCCGGCACGGGCACGCTCATGCCCGCGCCCACGCCCGGGGCGAACGTGATCGAGCTGCCCAGCTCCGGCTTCGGCTCCGGCTTCGGCTCGGGCTTCGGCTCCGGAGCCGGCTCGGCCGCCGGGGGCTTCGGCTCGGGCTTCACGTCCTCCTCCGGCAGCATCAGGTTCTCGATCGGCCGGAACGGCCTCGCCCCCGGCGGGTCCGGTGGTTCCTGCCCGTACCCGGCGACGATCGCGGCCCACGCCGCTTCCTCGTCCAGCGGGGGAACACCCCCGGAGGACTCCTCGTGCTCAGCCACCGCTGGCCGCCCCCTCCCTGCCGACACTCTTCGCGAGCCGCCCGATGAACGCGTAGCTGTCCGCGAAGATCCGCTCCGCGTCATGGTCCAACGTCGCCACGTGGTAGCTCTGTTCCAGCAGGGTCTCGGTGACGTCGGTCGACGACACGCGGGACAGGATCCGCGCCGAGTCCACCGGGGGGACCACGTGGTCCTGGGGGCTGTGGAGCAGCAGTACGGGCTGTGTGACCTGCGGCAGCTCGGTGTCCACCAGCTGGAAGAACTTCCGCAGCGAGTGCGCGGCCTTGGTCGGGACCCGGTCGTAGCCGACTTCCTCCGAGCCGGGCTTCGCGATGTCGCTGGCGATCCCCGGCGTCGACCGGATGAAGTGCTTGGCCACCGGAAGGGCGAACGCCAGCGGGTCGTGCACCTTGTTGGCCGGGTTGACGAGGACGATCCCGCTGATCACGTCCCCGTGCCGGGCCGCCAGCCGCAGGGTCAGCGCGCCGCCCATCGAGAGCCCGAAGACGAAGACCTGCTCGCACCGCTCCAGCAGCTCGCGCAGCGCCCGGTCGACCTCCGCGTACCAGTCCTGCCAGCCGGTGAGCTGCATGTCCTGCCAGCGCGTCCCGTGCCCGGGCAGCAGCGGGAGCGAGACGGTCAGCCCGCGCTCGGCCAGGTACTCGGCCCAGGGGCGGAGCGACTGAGGCGAACCGGTGAAGCCGTGGCAGAGAAGCACGCCGACCTCTCCGCCCTCGTGGCGGAACGGCTCTGCTCCAGGGAGGACGGGCACCAGGGTCTCCTTCGAAGGGTGGGGGGTGCGTTGCGCTGTGTGACTTCACCGTACGCGACCGGGATGACACCAACCAGGGCCGTCGGGCGCTCCGCGCGGGCCCACGGGATATGGTCTGTTCGACAGACACAGGAAGGCTTTCGAGTTGATCTACGGCGCAATGAAGTTCTCCATCGGGGGTTCCCTGAAGCTCGCCTTCAGGCCGTGGGTGGAGGGCCTCGAGAACATTCCCGCCGAGGGGCCGGCGATCCTCGCGAGCAACCACCTGTCCTTCTCCGACTCCTTCTTCCTGCCGGCCGTCCTGGACCGGAAGGTGACCTTCATCGCGAAGGCCGAGTACTTCACCTCCCCGGGGGTCAAGGGCAAGCTGACGGCGGCCTTCTTCAAGGGCGTCGGCCAGCTCCCGGTGGACCGCTCCGGCGCGCGCGGCGCGGGCGAGGCCGCCATCAAGAGCGGCATCGAGGTCATCGAGCGCGGGGAGCTGTTCGGTATTTACCCCGAGGGGACGCGTTCACCCGACGGCCGCCTCTACCGCGGCAAGCCGGGCGGTCTGGCCCGGGTGGCGCTGGCCACCGGCGCGCCCGTGATCCCGGTCGCGATGATCGACACCGAGAAGATCCAGCCGCCCGGCAAGGTGGTCCCGAAGCTGATGCGTCCGGGCATCCGGATCGGCAAGCCGCTGGACTTCAGCCGCTACCAGGGCATGGACGGGGACCGCTTCATCCTCCGCTCGGTGACCGACGAGGTCATGTACGAGATCATGAAGCTCTCCGGCCAGGAGTACGTGGACATCTACGCGACGGCCGCCAAGCGGCAGATCGCGGACGCGGAGAAGGCGGCCAAGGAGAGCGGCAAGGCGGCCGACAAGGCGGCCAAGGCCGAGAAGGCCGAAGCGGAGAAGGCCGAAGCCGAGAAGGCCAAGGGAGAGACGGGCGCGGAGTAGCGCGCGCGGCGGGCCGGCCGGGAGGCCGTGCCCGCGGGAACGGGGCGGGTGGGGGAGATGGCGAAGCGCGAGCGCGTCGTACGGATGTCGGTCGAGCAGCCGTTGTGGCGGGCCCTGACGGCGTACCGGCTGCTCACCATGGTCTACGCGGTCCTGCTGTTCGCCGCGGCCTACCGGAAGTTCGACCAGCCCCGGGTCGCGGTCGGCTACCTCGCCCTCCTCGCCGTTTGGACGCTGGCCACCCACCGCCGGGTGGCGAACGCGGCCAGCTGCACCAAGGGCTTCCTCGTCGCCGACCTCGCCGTCGCACTGACCGGCATCCTGCTCACCCCGCTCGCCGACACCCACGAGCGGATCACGGGGGGCGGCCCGACCCTCCCCAGCATCTGGACCGCCGGCTCGGTCCTGGCCTTCGCCCTCAAGGGCGGCTGGCGCTGGGCCGGCTTCGCCTCGACCTTCGTGGCCGCCGCCAACCTCGTCATCCACGGCGGCGACCCGACCCGGGACGCGCTGCACAACGTGCTGCTGGTCTGGGTCGCCTCCATAGCCATCGGCTACGTCGTCGAGGTCGCCCGGGCCAGTGAGGCCACCCTCGCCCGCGCCCTGGAGATCGAGGCCGCGACCCGCGAGCGCGAGCGCCTCGCCCGCGACATCCACGACGGGGTCCTCCAGGTCCTCGCCATGGTCCAGCGGCGCGGCACCGAGCTGGGCGGCGAGGCCGCCGAGCTCGGCCGGATGGCGGGCGAGCAGGAGGTGGCGCTGCGCACGCTGGTCTCCAGCGGGCTGGTGCAGCCCTCCCGGGTCTCGCGCGACGGGTCGCTCGGCGCGCTGGTGGACACGTACGAGGTGGAGGAGCCCGGCGCGGACGAGGCCGACCTCGACCTGCGCTCCCTGCTGGCCCCGCACGCCGGCTCCCGGGTGAGCTTCGCCGAGCCGGGCACCCCGGTGGTGCTGCCGGCGCCCGCCGCGCGGGAACTGGCGGCGGCGGTCGGCGCGGCCCTCGACAACGTGCGCAAGCACGCCGGGGAGGGGGCCAGCGCCTGGATCCTGGTCGAGGACTGGGGCGACGAGGTGATCGTGACCGTACGGGACGACGGCCCGGGCATCCCGGCCGGCCGGCTCGACCAGGCGGAGGGCGAGGGGCGCATGGGCGTGGCCCTGTCCATCCGCGGACGCCTGCGCGACCTCGGCGGCAGCGCCGAGCTGGTGTCCGTCCCCGGACAGGGCACCGAAGTGGAACTGAAAGTACCGAGGGGGAGGACCCAGTGAACGACGACAGCAGCGAGCTCCAGGACATCAAGGTGATGGTCGTCGACGACCATCCGATGTGGCGGGACGCGGTGGCCCGCGACCTGGCCGCCGCGGGCTTCGACGTCGTCGCCACGGCCGGCGACGGGCCGGAGGCGGTACGCCGGGCCCGCGCGGCGGCGCCGCGGGTGCTGGTCCTCGACCTCAACCTGCCGGGCATGCCCGGGGTGCAGGTCTGCAAGGAGCTGGTCGGCGCCGATCCCGCGCTGCGCGTGCTCGTCCTGTCGGCCAGCGGGGAGCACGCCGACGTGCTGGAGGCGGTGAAGTCCGGGGCGACCGGCTACCTGCTGAAGTCGGCCGGGGCGCAGGAGCTGATCGACGCGGTCCGCCGCACGGCGGCCGGCGACCCGGTGTTCACGCCCGGCCTGGCCGGCCTCGTCCTCGGCGAGTACCGGCGCCTGGCCACCGACCCGGCGCCGGCCGCCCCCGACGAGCCGAAGGCCCCGCAGCTGACCGACCGGGAGACCGAGGTGCTGCGGCTGGTGGCCAAGGGGCTGTCGTACAAGCAGATCGCGGAGCGGCTGGTGATCTCCCACCGCACGGTCCAGAACCACGTGCAGAACACCCTCGGCAAGCTCCAGCTGCACAACCGGGTGGAGCTCGTCCGGTACGCCATAGAGCGCGGGCTCGACGACGCGTAACCCGTTCGTACGTCGTACTTACTTCCACCCCGCTTCCCCGTACGAGTGAACGGGGCGTACACAACGCCCCGTGTTTTCACCGGAATCGGGCTCTCCGGCACCCTTGCCGTGACCTGCGTCACCACTAGCGTGACCGTCATGGCGAAGGGAGATTCCATGAAGGTCGGAGTGCTCACCGGCGGCGGCGACTGCCCCGGACTCAACGCGGTGATCAGGGGCGTCGTCCGCAAGGGCACGCAGGAGTACGGATACCGGTTCGTCGGCTTCAAGGACGGCTGGCGGGGGCCCGTCGAGGGGGACACCGTCCCGCTGGACATCCCCGCGGTCCGGGGCATCCTGCCCCGGGGCGGCACCATCCTCGGCTCCTCGCGCACCAACCCGTTCAAGACGGAGAACGGCGTCCGCGCCATCAAGGAGAACCTCGCCAAGTTCGAGGTCGACGCGCTCGTCGCGATCGGCGGCGAGGACACCCTCGGCGTGGCCGCCCGGCTCTACGAGGAGTACGGCGTCCCCTGCGTCGGCGTACCGAAGACCATCGACAACGACCTCTCGGCCACCGACTACACCTTCGGCTTCGACACCGCCGTGGGCATCGCCACCGAGGCCATCGACCGGCTGCACACCACGGCCGAGTCCCACATGCGGGTCCTGGTCGTCGAGGTGATGGGCCGGCACGCCGGCTGGATCGCCCTGCACTCGGGGCTGGCGGGCGGCGCCAACGTCATCCTCATCCCCGAGCAGCGCTTCGACGTGGACCAGGTCTGCGCCTGGGTGACCTCCCGCTTCAAGGCCAGCTACGCGCCCATCGTGGTGGTCGCGGAGGGGGCCATGCCCAAGGACGGGGACCTGGTCCTCAAGGACGCCGTCTCCCGCGACTCCTTCGGGCACGTCCGGCTGTCGGGCGTGGGCGAGTGGCTGGCCAAGGAGATCGAATCGCGGACCGGCAAGGAGGCCCGTACGACGGTCCTCGGGCACATCCAGCGCGGCGGCACCCCGAGCGCCTTCGACCGCTGGCTCGCCACCCGCTTCGGGCTGCACGCGATCGACGCGGTGCGCGACGGGGACTTCGGCAAGATGGTCGCGCTGAAGGGGACGGACATCGTCCGAGTGCCGATCGCGGAGGCCACCGCGAAGCTGAAGACGGTCGACCCCGCGCTGTACGAGGAAGTCGGGGTCTTCTTCGGCTGACGCCTGAGCGGACCCGGGCCACGGGTCGTATCGTGACGAAACGACCCGTGGCCGACCTGTGGGGAGCGAGCGTGGAGATCCTGGCCTTCGGCGTGACCGCCGACGAGAAGCCCCTCCTGGAACGCGCCTTCGAGGAACACTTCGAGGGGCGGCACGAGGTCCGCTGCCTCGACGTCTTCCTCGGCGAGGACACCGCGCCGATCGCCGCCGGGTACGAGGTCGTCTCCTCCAGCGTCAACGCCGAACTGCACGGCAGGGTCCTGCGCACGCTGGCCGCCGGCGGCACCCGGATGATCGCGCAGCGCTCGACCGGCTTCAACAACATCGACCTGGACGTGGCCCGGCAGCTCCGCATGACCGTCAGCCGGGTCTCGTACTACTCCCCCTACTCGGTGGCCGAGTTCGCCTGGACCCTGGCCATGGCCGTGAACCGGCGGATCGTCCGCGCCTCCAACCGCACCCGGGACTTCGACTTCCGCCTGAACGGGCTGATGGGCCGCGACCTGCGGGGCCGCACGGCGGGAGTCCTCGGCACCGGCAGGATCGGCGAGGCCTTCACCCGGATCGCCCACGGCTTCGGCATGAACCTGCTGGGCTGGGACATCGCGCCGAACCCGGCGTGCGTGGAGCTGGGCATGGCGTACGTGGACAAGGACGAGCTGTTCGCGGCCGCCGACCTGATCAGCCTGCACGTGCCGCTGCTGGAGTCCACGCACCACATCGTCGACGCGGCCGCGCTGAAGGCGATGCGGGACGACGCGGTCCTCGTGAACTCCAGCCGGGGCGGGCTGATCGACACGGAGGCCCTGGTCGCGGAGCTGCGGGCGGGCCGCTTCACGGGGGTGGGCCTGGACGTGTACGAGGCGGAGGCCGGGGTCTTCTTCACGGACCGCTCCCTGGAGGCGGTCGAGGACGACACCCTGGCCCGGCTGGTCACCTTCCCGAACGTGCTCGTCACGTCCCACCAGGCGTACTACACCGTTGACGCGGTCGGGCAGATCATCGCGGCGACGGTCGCGAACGTCGCCGACTACCTCGCGGGCCGCCGCTCCGAGAACACCCTGGTGCCCGGCGCGGGCTGAGCCCCGGGGCGCCTGCGGCGGAGACCCGGGGAACGGTGGAAGGGCGGGCAGGGGGCCGGCCCCGCAGGGCAACGGCCGGCCCCCACGGGCTACGCCGACCCGGCGGCGGCCCCCGTCACCGACCGGACAAGGGCGGACACGACCCCCGCCCCCCGCAGGGTGAGCACCGACTCCGGGTGGAACTGGACGCCCGCGAAGCCCCGCGCAGCGCACCGCAGCGCGTGGACCTCGTCCGTGACGGCGTCACGGGACACCTCCACCCCGTGCGCGGACAGCTCGGCCTCCGCCTCCGCGTCACAGGCCGCGGTGTACGTGTTGTAGAAGCCCACCACCTCCGGCGTGCCGAAGAGGTCGACCCTCACCTGCGCCCCCTGCGCCGGCTCGGCCTTCCGCACCAGCGGCAGCCCCAGCTCCGCCGCGATCAGCTCGTGCCCGAGGCACACCCCCAGCAGCCCCCCGCGGTGGGAGGTGAGCAGCTCCCGCGCCAGCCCGCGCAGCATCCGCATCTTGGGATCGGCCGCGTCCGCCGGGTTCCCCGGCCCCGGGCCGAGGACGACCGGGCCGTCCCAGGCCAGGGCGAGGGCCCGCAGCCCGGGGTCGTCGTAGCGGCGTACGGTCACCTCCAGCCCGGCCACCCGCAGCACGTGCGCCAGCATCGCCGTGAAGGTGTCCTCCGCGTCGATCACCAGCGCGTGCCCGCTCACCACGGCCGGCCGCTCCTGCATGCGGAGCCAGAACGGCGCCAGGTCCGCCCGCCGCGAGGCGAGGGCCGCCTGCACCCGGGGGTCGTCGGCCAGCCCGGTCCCGTCGAAGGCCGGCCGGGGCGCGCCCGGCCGTACGCCCAGGGCTGCCAGTACCCCGGCGGCCTTGGCGTGGGTCTCCGCCACCTCGCCGAGCGGGTCCGAGTGGCGGACCAGGGTGGCCCCGACCGGCACCCGCAGCGCGCCGTCCGGGGCGATGTCGGCGGTGCGGATCAGGATGGGGGAGTCCAGGGTCTGGGCGCCGGACGCGTCCAGGCCGAGCAGTGCCAGCGCGCCCGCGTAGTAGCCGCGGCCGCCGTTCTCGTACCGCTCGATCACCCGGCACGCGTTCTGTACGGGCGAGCCCGTCACGGTCGCCGCGAACATGGTCTCCCGCAGTACCTCCCGGACGTCCAGCGAGGAGCGTCCGCGCAGCTCGTACTCGGTGTGCGCGAGGTGGGACATCTCCTTCAGGCGGGGCCCGACCACCACTCCGCCCATGTCGCCGACCGTGCACATCATCTTCAGTTCCTCGTCGACCACCATCGACAGCTCCTCGGTCTCCTTGCGGTCGGCGAGGAAGGCGAGGAGCGACTCGGCGGTCGGGCCGGAGGCCGGGTAGCGGTAGGTGCCGCTGATCGGGTTCATCACGACCGTGCCGCCGGACATCCGCACGTGCACCTCCGGGCTGGCGCCGACCAGGGTGCGGTCCGGGGTGTGGACCACGTACGTCCAGTACGCGCCCCGCTCGCCCTCCAGCAGCCGCCGGAACAGGGCCAGCGCGTCGGCCCGGCCGAAGCCGTCGATCCGGCCCTCGTAGGTGCGCCGGATCACGAAGTTCGCGCCCTCGCCGCGGCCGATCTCCTCGCGGACCACCCGGTCGACGGTGGCCGCGTACTCCTCGTCGGGGACGTCGAAGCCGCCGCCGTCCACCCGGACGCCGTGGTCCGGGAGCCCGGCCAGCGCGGCGGCGAGCGGGATCTCGTACGCCTCCTCGGCGGCCAGCACGGCCAGCGGCGTGCCGTCGTCGCGTACGTCGAACCCGCGCTCGCGGATCTGCCGGAAGGGGACCAGGGCGAGGGTGGGGAGCTCCCGTACGGGCAGGTCGGCGAGCCGTCCGGCCTCGTGGACCGGGCCGAGGAGCACCTCGACGGTGTCGTGGTCGCGGCCCGGGGTGCGCCGGCGCAGCAGTGCGAAGGGCGGCGCGGAGTCGTCGAGGAGCCGGCCGAGGTCGAAATCGGGCCGGGGTGCGGGGCAGGGCGTGGGGCGGGTCATGGGCGTCCTTCCGGTGGGGTGTCGGAGGGAGGGACGGCCCGTGTCGGCACACGCAGAAGGCCGCCCCTCGGGGCGGCCTTCGCTTCGCTCGTGTCAGTGGGTACGCGAGAGGAGTGGACCGCCGGGAGCGGGCCACCACCAGTTCAGGTCGGTGTGCGCGTACATGGGAGGCACCCTAGCCCACCGGGACGCCGTCCCGCTGCATCTGACTTTTTCCGACATATGAACCTTGCATTCCGTTAATCCCCGGCCCCCGGGCCTTCGAACGACACCGTCTCATCAGGTGGGCGTCCGGCCGGACACGGCGAATGACGACGTAATGTGTACGAGGTGACCGTGAACGCTGAAAACCACGCCCTCGCCGCCAAGGCGACCTGGCGAGACCTTCCCGCGGCGCAGCAGCCTTCGTACCCCGATGCCGAGGCCCTGCGCGCTGTCGTCGCGGACCTCGAGTCGTATCCTCCGCTCGTCTTCGCGGGCGAGTGCGACCAGCTGCGCGCCCGTCTGGGAGCCGTCGCCAAGGGCGAGGCGTTCCTGCTCCAGGGCGGCGACTGCGCCGAGGCCTTCGACGCCGTCTCCGCCGACCACATCCGCGCCAAGCTGAAGACCCTGCTCCAGATGAGCGCCGTCCTCACGTACGCGGCCTCCGTGCCCGTCGTGAAGGTCGGCCGTATCGCGGGCCAGTACTCCAAGCCGCGCTCCAAGGACACCGAGACCCGCGACGGCGTCACCCTGCCGACCTACCGCGGCGACTCCGTCAACGGCTTCGCCTTCACGGAAGAGGCCCGCGTCCCGGACCCGGAGCGGCTCAAGCGCATGTACCACGCGTCGGCCTCGACGCTGAACCTGGTGCGCGCCTTCACCACCGGTGGCTACGCCGACCTGCGCCAGGTGCACGCCTGGAACCAGGACTTCGTGAAGTCCTCCCCGTCCGGGCAGCGCTACGAGCAGCTCGCGCGGGAGATCGACAACGCCCTGAACTTCATGAAGGCCTGTGGCACCGACCCGGCCGAGTTCAAGGCGGTGGAGTTCTACTCCTCGCACGAGGCGCTGCTGCTGGACTACGAGGGCGCCCTCACCCGTACGGACTCGCGTACCGGCAAGCTGTACGACACCTCCGGCCACATGGTCTGGATCGGTGAGCGCACCCGCCAGCTGGACCACGCCCACATCGAGTTCTGCGCGCAGATCGCCAACCCGATCGGCATCAAGCTCGGCCCGACCACCACGGTCGACGAGGCGCTGACGTACGTCGACCGCCTGGACCCCGAGCGCGAGCCGGGCCGGCTGACCTTCGTCGTCCGCATGGGCGCCGACAAGGTCCGCGACAAGCTCCCCGAGCTGGTCGAGAAGGTCACCGCGTCCGGTGCGACCGTCGCGTGGGTCACCGACCCGATGCACGGCAACACCTTCGAGGCGGCCTCGGGCCACAAGACGCGCCGTTTCGACGACGTGCTCGACGAGGTGAAGGGCTTCTTCGAGGTCCACAAGGCCCTGGGCACCCACCCGGGCGGCATCCACGTCGAGCTCACCGGTGACGACGTCACCGAGTGCGTGGGCGGCGGCGACGAGATCTTCGTCGACGACCTGCACCAGCGCTACGAGACGGCCTGCGACCCGCGGCTCAACCGCAGCCAGTCCCTGGACCTGGCCTTCCTGGTCGCCGAGATGTACCGCGACCAGTAGGCGCGATCAGTAGGTACCTTCCTACGACGATGGGGCGCGGATCGATGTGATCCGCGCCCCATCGTCGTACCGGGGTCTTTTAGGGGACCCTAACTTTGGGTACGGTTAGGTAAGCCTCACCGAATAGGGGATGGCCTGCCGAACCGTTCCGCTCCAGGGAGGTGAACCGCGTGTACGTCTGCTCTTGCTTCGGTGTCACCGACAAGCAGGTGAAGGAACACGCGGCCGCCGGGGCCTGCACCCCCCGCCAGATCGCCTCGGCCACCAAGGCCGGCACCGACTGCGGATCCTGCGTGCGCACCATCCAGGGCATCCTCGGCCGTGGGGCCTGCCCCCGCCGGGAGCTGCTGGAGAAGGGCAACGCCGCGGCCGTCCTCGCCGCCGACCCGGGACCGGCCTCCGGGCCGGAGCTGGCGGAAGCCGCCTGAGGGCCGTCGGCTAGCTCGGCTGCTCGATGAGCTGCGCGATGTACAGCGCCTCACCGAGGGACTCGATGAGCTCCAGCTGGGTGTCGAGGTAGTCGATGTGGTGCTCCTCGTCCGCCAGGATCTCCTCGAAGAGGCGGGCGGACGTGATGTCGCCCTTTCCGCGCATGACCTCGATGCCGCGCTTGAGGCGGTCGATGGCCTCGACCTCCACCTGCCGGTCCGCCTGGAACATCTCCGTGATCGTCTGTCCGACGCGCACGTGGAAGAGGCGCTGGTAGTTCGGCAGACCGTCGAGCATCAGGATGCGCTCGGTGATCTTGTCCGCGTGCTTCATCTCGTCGATGGACTCTTCACGCGTGTACTTGGCGAGCTTCGTCCACCCCTTGTTGTCCTGGATGCGGTAGTGCAGCCAGTACTGGTTGATGGCCGTGAGCTCGCCGGTCAGCTGCTCGTTGAGGAATTCGAGGACCTCGGGGTCGCCCTGCATCGCAGAGGCTCCTTCCAGGCAATGTCAGCTAGTGAGTGGGCAGTGCGCGCATCCTTGCACTGCCGTCCGGGGGCGTCCAGTAAGTGCCTCCTTAGTGGGAGTTGCCGTGACTTGCCCGAATAGGGTCGTACCTGGTCGTGACCACCCCGCCACGTCTGTCACCATGGAGGCATGGGTCAGCCGGAAAGCCGGGAATCTCCGGGAGCAGAGCAGGTCGAGCTCCCTCCGGGGCAGCGGTTGCAGAGGGGTTGGCCCGTCACCCACTACGGTCCCGTGCCCAAGTTCAAGCCGGACCGCTGGGAGTTCCGCGTCTTCGGCGCGACCGCCGACGGCGAAAAGCACTGCTGGAACCACGAGGAGTTCGCGGCCCTGCCGTTCGACTCGGTCGTGGCCGACCTGCACTGCGTCACCAAGTTCAGCATGACGGGCGCCGAATGGGGCGGCGTGCTGGCGCGTACCGTGCTGGACCTGGCCCCGCCGGCCCCGCAGGTCACGCACGTGATGGTGTGGGCCGAGTACGGCTTCAGCTCCAACATGAGACTGGCCGACTTCGCCTCCGACCGGACCGTCTTCGCCACCCACATGGGCGGCGAACTGCTGACGGCCGAGCACGGCTTCCCGCTGCGGCTCGTGGTCCCGCACCTGTACGCCTGGAAGGGTCCCAAGTGGGTCCGCGGCGTCGAGTACATGACCGCCGACCGCCGGGGCTTCTGGGAAGAGCGCGGCTACCACAACATCGGCGACCCCTGGCGCGAGCAGCGTTACTCGTACCAGGAGGAACCGGGCGACGGCCCGGAGCTGTAGCCGCCGCCGTGGCTCACGGGCCGTCGCGGGTCGGAGGTACCCCCCGGTGGTACCTCAGTGGTGGTACTGGTGGACGACGGCGTGGCCCTTGCCGCGGCCGATCATCCACTTGTTGACCGGGGTGGTCAGGACGAAGGCGACGACGAGCGCGATCGCCAGCACCGTCCAGAAGAGCGGGTCCGACAGGTGGGCGTCCATCGCGCCGGGCCACAGGGCGATCACCCCGTTGTCGACCAGCTCCATGACCGCGATCGAAAGGGTGTCCGCGGCCAGTGCCACCCGGACGGCCGAACGGAAGTCCACGCCGGCGGCGAGGATCCCGCGCAGGGTGAGCGCGTAGCCGAAGAAGAACGCGAGGACGATCGCCAGGATCATCGTCGGAACGTTCCCCCAGCCCAGCGCGGTACCGACGATCATGCCGAGCACCTCGCCGATGGCGCAGCCGGTGAGGCAGTGCAGGGTGGCCCGGGCCGCCATGGCCCAGCTGACCTCGCCGCCGTGGGCGTGGGTGTGGGCGCCGTGGGTGCCGTGGGCGGTGTGGTCGCCGTGCCCGGCGTGGGTGCCGTGGCCCTGGTGGCCGCCGTGGTCCTGGTGCTCGGTTCCGTGTTGCTGGTGGTGTGCGTGCTGCTGGTGGTGTTCGTGGTTCTCGTGCTGCTCCATGACAACCCCCGAAAGCCTTAGGGGAACGCCTGGTAGCGGTCCCGTCGGTACGACAGAACCGTATACCCCCCTAGGGTATTCCTCAACAGATCTTCAGGGGGTCAGTGGAGGTCGCGGAGCTCCTTCAGCAGCGCCACGTCGGCCGCGTGGCCCTCCTTGCCGCCCGGCGTCTCGATGATCAGCGGTACGCCGTCCATCTCGGGGTGCGAGAACAGCTCGGCGAAGGCGTCGCGGCCGATGTGGCCCTGCCCGATGTTGGCGTGCCGGTCCTTGTGCGCGCCGACGCCCTCCTTGGAGTCGTTGGCGTGGATCAGCTTCAGCCGGCCCGCGCCCACCGTCTCCACCAGCAGGTCCAGCGTCTGCTTGGTGCCGCCCGGCTCGGCGAGGTCGTGCCCGGCCGCGAAGACGTGGCACGTGTCCAGGCAGATGCCGAGCTTCGGGTGGTGGTCGAGCGCCTCGAAGTACGGGCCGAAGTCCCAGGTGCGCGAGCACAGCGAGGAGCCCTGCCCGGCCGTGGACTCCAGCAGCAGGAACGGGTCGTCCTCGTGCGTCAGCTCGTCCAGCAGCGGCAGCATGTGCTCCCTGACCTGCGCGTACGCCGCCTCACGCGGGCGGCCCCCGGTGGCCGAGCCGGTGTGCACGACCACCCCGAGCGCGCCGATCTCCCGGCCCCGGCGCAGCGAGTGGCGCAGGGACTCCACCGACTTCTCGACGGTCGCCTCGGTGTGCGAGCCGAAGTTGATCAGGTACGGGGCGTGCACGTACGCCGGGACCGACTCTTCGGCGCACTGGGCGCGGAACAGCTCGTCCTGCGCCGGATTACCGGTCGGGGTGGCCCAGCCGCGCGGGTTGGCGACGAAGACCTGCACGGCCTCCGCGCCCATCTCCCGGGCGTAGGTGAGGCCGACCGAGGCCAGCCCGCCGGCGACGGGGACGTGCCCGCCCACGGGATTGCGTGTCACTGGCTCTCAGAGTCCCTTGGTCTTGACGGTGATCGTGCTGCCCTCGGGCGCGCTCTGGCCGGCGGGCACCGACTGGGTGTCCACGGTGCTGCTGAAGGAGAGGAAGGGGCGGTCCACCTTCACCTTGAAGCCCAGGGCCTCCAGGGTCTTGCGGGCCACGTCCACGTCCTGGCCGGTGACGCTGGGGACCTGGACCTGCCGGGGTCCCTTGGACAGGGTCAGCGTGACCGTGTCGCCCGCGGCGGCCTGCGTGCCGGCGGCGGCCGACTGGTTGGCCACCGTACCGGCGGGGGAGGGGGAGTTGACCTGGTCGGGGGCCGTCGCCACCTTCAGGCCGAGCGCCTCCAGTGCGGCCCGGGCCTGGTCCGCGGACTGGCCCGTCACGCTCGGGACCTGCACGGGACGGCCCTTGCTGACGAGGAGCGCGACCGCCGAGTCGGGTGCCCGCTTCTGGCCGCCCGCCGGGTCGGTGCTGATCACCGAGCCCTGGGCGACGTCCTGGCTGAAGGCCTGCGAGACGATGCCGGGCGCCAGCCCCGCCTTCGTCAGCTCCTCCTTCGCCTCCTCCAGAGGCCTGCCCTTGAGGTCGGGCACGCTGACGACCTCGGGGCCGCGCGAGACGGTGAGGACGACCGCCCCGTTGCCGCGGATCTGCTTGCCGCCGCCGGGGCTGGTCTCCATGACCGTCCCGCGCTCGAAGGCCGCGCTGAACTTCCGGTCGACCCTCTTGATGCCCAGACCGGCGGCCGACAGCTCGTCGCGGGCCTGCGCCTCCGTCTTGCCGAGGAGGTTCGGGACCTTGGTGAACTGGCCGGAGCTGACGTACCAGACGCCGCCGCCGATACCGAGGACCAGCAGGACCGCGGCGATGACCAGCAGCATCCCGCGCCGGGGTGCCCGCCGCTGAGGGGCCTGGGCGGGGGCCTGCTGCTCGGGTACCGGCGGACGCTCCAGACGGGAGGTGTGGTGCACGGGCCCGGCCGGTCCCACCGGCCGCGGGATCACACTGGTGCGGTCCTCGGTCGCGGACCGCTCCTGCGCCCGCGCCTGCGGCGGTACCGCGTCCAGCTCGGCCTCGCTCAGCCGAGCCCGGGCCTCCCGGGTCAGGCCGAGCAGGGCGGCGGCGTCGTACGGGCGCAGCTCGGCACTGCGGGCGGCGGCGTGCGCCACCAGCTCGTCGAGGGCGGCGGGCAGCCCGGGGACTGCGGCCGACGGGGGCGGCACGTCCTCGTTGAGGTGCTGGTACAGAACCTGGGCCGGGGTGCCGCCGGTGTGCGGCTTGGAGCCGGTGAGCATCTCGTACAGGACGACACCGCAGGCGTAGACGTCCGCGCGGGTGTCGGTGATCCCGTCCTCGATCTGCTCGGGCGCGAGGTAGGAGACGGTGCCGAGCACGGAGCCGGTGGTGTTCGTCGCCGAGTCCACGGAGCGGACGAGGCCGAAGTCGGCGACCTTGACGCTGCCGTCGTCGCCGATCAGGACGTTCTCGGGCTTCATGTCCCGGTGCACGAAACCGGCCCGGTGCGCGGTGCCGAGGGCGGCGAGGACCGGCTCCAGGATGTCCAGCGCGGCCCGCGGCTGGAGCGCCCCGCGCTCGCGCAGGACGTCGCGCAGGGTGCAGCCGGAGACGTACTCCATGGCCAGGTACGTGTACGGCCCGTCCGTGCCCTGGTCGAAGACGGCCACGACGTTCGGGTGCGCGAGCCGGGCCACGGACTTCGCCTCGCGGATGAACCGGTCGACGAAGGCGGCGTCGGCGGCCAGGTCCGGGTGCATGATCTTGAGCGCGAGCACCCGGTCGAGGCGGGTGTCGACGGCCCGGTAGACCGTGGCCATGCCGCCGGCCGCGATACGGGCGTCGACGCGGTAGCGGCCGTCGAGCACGCGCCCGACGAGGGGGTCATCCAGGGTCGTATCCACCCGGCGATTCTACGAGCCGGTGAGTTTGAGCCGTCCGGGGCGTCCACGCTTGCAGCGCAGCCGTGACATGAGGGGGGTGGGGCGGGGGTGTACGAGGCGTGTGGCTCGGGCGCACCATCGTCCCCATCGAGGGGTGGGGGCCGGGCGGTGGTTGCCCACCCGCCTCGCTGTCTGCGGGGCGGGGAGCGGTATCCCCCTGGGCGGTCTCATGGCCGGTTTGGGGGTTTCCCGTCAGTCCCATCGTCCTTCCGTGTCGGGCCGGTCCCTCAAGGGCGCTCCTTCGTCGCGTCACTTCGTGATCGCCTTCGGCGACCCTTGACCGACCGTCCCGCCCCGGAAAGCCGAAAGA